>JBBSDJ010000069.1:0-13766 GCA_038249555.1 Caulobacterales bacterium | reverse complement strand
CGTCGAACGCTGCTTCAACAAGCTCAAGCACTTTCGCCGCATCGCCACCCGCTACGATCGCCGAGCCCGAAACTTCCTCAGCTTCGTCATGCTTGCCGCCGCAATGCTATGGATGCGCTGAATGTCGATTCTGCCTAGAGCGAATTCCGCTCAAGCTTCAAAAACCTTGACTAAAGCGCACCAAGCAGCGCGTTGATGTCTGCCGCTTCGGTCGACCAGGAACAGACGAAGCGCGAGGCGCCCCCCGGCCAGGGATAGAACGCCGCGCCCGCCGCCTGAAGTTTCTGCACCGACGCCTCGGACAACATCACGAACACTTCATTGCCTTCGCGCGGATAGGCCAGCTTGAAGCCCTTGCGTTCAAATCCTTCGGCCAGATCGCGCGCCATCTCGTTGGCATGGCCGGCAAGCTTCAGCCACAGGCTGTCTTCCAGCATCGCCTCGGCCTGGGCGGCAAGGTAGCGCATCTTGGGCGGCATATGGCCGGAGCGTTTTGCCCGTACACGGAGCTCCCCCGCCTTGGCCCGGGCGGCGCCAAACAGCAGGATGATCTCGCAGCCCATCGCGCCGGTCTTGGTCAGGCCGAGGGTGAGCACATCGACACCGGCGCGCCAGGTCATCGCCGCCGGCATCGCGCCGGTGCCGATCAGGGCATTGGCAAGGCGGGCGCCGTCCAGATGCACGGCAAGGCCCGCTTCCTTCGCGCGCTCGGCAAAAGTGGCAATCTCGACCGGCTGATAAGCCATGCCGCATTCGGTGAGATTGGTCAGGGAGACGGCATGCAGGGGCGTTTCGTGCACGAAGTCCGGATTGTCGGCATCGACCGCGCGGGCGAAGGCGGGCGGATCGATCTTCGCGCCGAAGCCGGGCAGCAGCCGCAATTGACCGCCCCCGGAAAAAAAGGTGGGCGCGCCGCGTTCGTCGCGCTCGATATGCGCTTCCTCATGGCAGAGGATGGCGCCGGTCGGCGGGCAGAAGCAGGAGAGCGCGAGCGCGTTGGACGCGGTGCCGGAGGCGGTGAGCCAGAAGTCGAAGTCGTCGGTCTCGAACACGCGCGCAATCACACCCCGCAGGCGGGCGGTGACCGTGTCACTGCCATAGCTCGCCTCGGCGCCGGAACTGACGCGGGCGAGCGCGTCCAGAACGCGCGGATGGGCCGGAGCCGTGGTGTCGGAGCCGAAATTCAAGCGAGGACCTCAGATCTGGGTGTCGGGCGTTTGCCACATCAGGTGCTGGCCGCCGTCCGAGGCGATCATCTGGCCGGTGACGCTGCTGGCGGAGATGAAATAGCGCAGGGCACGGACGATCTCGTCCGGGCTGGAGCCTTCGCCGGTGAGGGTCGCCGCGGTTTCGGCCGCAAAGGCCTCGGCGGACTGGTGGATGCTCTGCAATGTGGGGCCGGGACCGATGGCATTCACGCGGACGTCCGGCGCCAGCGCCTGCGCGAGGGTCTGCGTCGCCTGCCAGAGCGCGGCCTTGGACAGCGTGTAGGTGAAGAACTGCGGCGTAAGCTTCCACACGCGCTGGTCGATCAGGTTGACGACGAGGCCCTTCTCACCGGCCGGAAGCGCGCGGGCGAGCTGCTGGGCGAGGTGGATCGGCGCGCGCAGGTTCGGTTCGAAATGATGGTCCCAGTCGGCGCGGGAATGATCCGTGGCCGTATCATCGGCAAAGGTCGAGGCAGAATTGACGAGCAGCGTGACCGGCCGGCCAAGCTTCCGGGCGGCTTCGGCGACGAGGCCCGCGCGGGCGGCTTCATCCGCGAGATCGCAGGCCAGAAGCTCGGCGCGCCCGCCCGCCTTGCGGATCGCGGCGGCGGCCTCTTCGGCGCCGGCTTTCGAGCCGCGATAGTGGATCGCCACCGACCAGCCATCAGCGCCAAGCGCTTCGGCCATCGCCCGCCCGAGGCGCAGGCCGGCGCCGGTGACAAGCGCGCCGCCGGGTTTCATCCGGCCACCACTTCATACAGGCCAAGCAGGCTGACCCCGTTGACGAGGCCGTAGATGTAGAGCGCGTAGAGCAGCAGCAGGAGCAACGCCATCAGGCGGCCGATCTTCGCTTTGGTGAGGATCAGCACGGCGAGCACAATGGCGGCGAACCCCATGACCCAATGGTCATACGTATGGAACAGCCGGGCGATGCGCACTTCGCCGCTCATCGCCACGATGCCGCCGGCGCCGAGGATGTTGATGATGTTGGAGCCGAGGATGTTGCCGACCAGGACATCGCCGCGCTTGCGGGCGGCGGCGGCAATCGAGGCGCCGATCTCCGGCAGCGAAGTGCCCACCGCCAGCAGCGTGAGGCCGATATATTCTTCCGGGATACCGGCCACGCGGGCGAGACCGTCCGCGCCGTCCACAATCAGGCCGGAGGCAAAGACGAGGGCAGCGGCGCCAACGGGGAGATAGATCAGCGCGCGCCAGAGGGGCGGACCCTCGGCTTCATGCTCGCGCACCCCCGTCGGCTTGCCGGCGACTTCGTCCCGGCGGGCGGCAAACAGGCTGAGGCCGGTATAGCCGATCAGTACACAGAGGAAGCAGATGCCGACCAGCGGGTTCAGCGGCATCACTGCCGTCATGCCGATCCACAGGGCGGTGGCGAGGAGGGTGGCGAAGAGGGCGCGTTTCTGCCCCGGGCCGCCGGCCATGACCGGAAAGATCAGGGCGGGGATGGCGAGGACCAGGAAGACGTTGGCGATGCTCGAGCCGACGATATTGCCGACGGCAAGGCCCGGGCTGCCCGAGAAGGCGGCATTCACCGAGACAAGGATTTCCGGCAGCGACGTGCCAAGGGCGACGATGAAGATGCCGGCGATGAGGGGGGTGGCGCCCATCGCCCGTCCGGCGCGGACCGCGCCTCGCACGAGCAGGTCTCCCCCGAGGGCCAGAAGGACGAGGCCGCCGAGAAGCGAGGCAATCAGGATGGGATCGGGCATGGCACCTGCCCTTTCGAGACTAGTCGATGCGTTTGAACTCGATGAGGTTCAAGATGGCGAACACGAGGACTATGGCGCCGATGGCAATGAGCGAAGGATGGATCATGGTGTGACTCTCAGCCCTAAACAGTGTGGTTTAGCCCGCTCTTAGCCTGCGTTGCGGGCCTTGGCGAGCCCAAACGGCATTTCCGCGTATAAAACGCAGGCAGAAATCGGGCCCGTTTTCCCTTGCGGAAGGCCCTCCGGGTCACGCCCTGCGGATGGTCCCCGCAAGGTTTGTGGCGTCCGCAACCGTGTTCGAGATGGTGCCATACTTGCGGACATTCTTGTGCAAAAGCTCAAGCCGCTGGTCCGTCTCGTCCGTCTGGACGATGATTTCATAGGTCACGGAGGTCATTTTCGGCGGCGAATCCTGCCGCTCGCCGTGCAGCCGGACCTCGACCCCGTCGAGACAGAACCCCAGCAGGGGTGTCACCCGCTCGATGCCTTTCAGGATGCAGGCGGCGATGGCGGCAAGAAACAGCTCGGCCGGATTGAAGGCATCCGGGCGCCCGGCAAGGTCGGTATCCAGGACAAGGGTCGCGTCCTTGGCGCGGGCTTCGCTGCCGTGCGCGTCGATCCGTTTCGCGGTGACCGAGTATTCCAGCATGATCAGCCGGTCTTAGACCCTGCCGCCTCCCGGCGGAAGGCGTCGATCTTGGCTTCGATTTCATCCCGGGCGGCGGCGAAGCGGCGGCGGAAGTCTTCCGGCGTCAAGGCGGGGTCGGAACTGGCCGGATCATCGATCGGCCAGTGGAGGCGCTGCGTCTTGCCGGGCAGCCAGGGGCAGATCTCCTCGGCGCAGAGGGTGATGACATAGTCGAAGGCGGCGGCGTCGAGGGAGGCGAAGGATTTCGACGTGTGCGTGGTGATGTCGATGCCCCGGTCTGCCATCGCCTCGATGGCGTAGGGGTTCGGCTTGGTCGGCGCGGAGCCCGCCGACATGATGTCGGCGCCGGGGCCGAGAAGGTGGCGGGCGAGGCCTTCGGCCATCTGGCTGCGGGCGGAATTGGCAACGCAGAGGAAGAGGATTTTCATGGCTGCTCCGTCTCGAAGGGGGCGAATTTTGCGCGCGTGCGGTTGGCGAAGGCGACGAGGGACAGCATGACCGGCACTTCGACAAGCACGCCGACCACCGTGGCGAGGGCGGCGCCGGAGTTCAGGCCGAACAGGCTGATCGCCACCGCGACGGCGAGTTCGAAGAAGTTGGACGTTCCGATCAGGGCGCAAGGCGCCGCGATCCGGTGCGGCACTTTCCAGGCGAACGCCGCAGCATAGGCAACCGCGAAGATGCCATAGGATTGGAGGATGATCGGCACCGCGATCAGTGCGATGATCAGCGGATTGGCGAGGATGACGCCGCCCTGGAAACCGAAGAGCAGCACGACCGTGGCCAGAAGGCCGATGACCGAGGCCGGTTTGATCCGTGCCATGAAGGTATCGACCGCCGCGAGGCCGCCTTTGGAGATCAGAAAACGGCGCGCGACGATGCCCGCGATCAGCGGAATGACGACGTAGAGGCCGACCGAGAGCAGCAGCGTTTCCCAGGGTACGGAAATTTCCGCGACGCCGAGCAGGAGCGCGACGATCGGCGCGAAGGCGAACACCATCACCGCATCATTCACGCCGACCTGCGCCAGCGTATAGGCCGGATCGCCCTTCGTCAGCTGCGACCAGACGAACACCATCGCGGTGCACGGCGCCGCACCGAGGAGGATCAGGCCGGCGATATAGGATTTGGCGTCATCGGCGGGGATGAGATCCGCGAAGACGTGTTCGAAGAACAGGACGCCCAGAAGGGCCATCGTGAACGGCTTGATCAGCCAATTGACCACCAGCGTGATAATCAGCCCCTTGGGCTTTGCGAACGCGCCGCGAATGCCGGTGAACTCGACGCCGATCATCATCGGCCAGACCATCGCCCAGATCAGGATCGCGACGGCGAAGTTGACATTCGCGTATTCAAAGGCCGCAAGCGCGCCGAAAGCGCCCGGGAAAAGCTGGCCGAGCGCGAGACCGGCGGCCAGGGCGAGCGCGACCCAGACGGAGAGGTATTTTTCGAAGAGGCTCATGCGCGCAGCGGCCGGCGGGCTCTGGATTTCGCCGGCGGGCAGCAGGCCGCGCGGGCGGCAGCTTCCTGCACGGGCTGGCAGATTTCGGGGCGGCCGCCGCAGCAATCTTCCATCAGGTAGACGATCAGCTCACTGAGCGCATCGGGGCGCGCGGCGTAACGGATCACCCTGCCCTCCCGGGCGCTGGAGAGCAGGCCTGCCTGCACGAGGATCGTGAGCTGGGCCGACAGCGTGTTCGGCGCGAGACCAACCGCAGCGGCGATCTCGCCGGCCGGGATGCCTTCCGGGGCCGCGCGGACGAGCAGGCGGAAAACCGCGAGCCGGCCCGGCTGGGCGAGAGCGGAGAGACGATCAATGGCAGCGCTTGATTCCATATTTCAACGAATGTCGAACTATGGCGCGGACGTCAAGTGTCAGGCTGGCCCGGATTCTCCTGCTCCGCTCATCCCCGCGAAGGCGGGGATCGGGAGTGGCAAGAGCCGGGCGAGTTCCGGGACGAGCGGACTGGAGGCCTCTACTTGTTGATTTCGATCGAGACGAACTGGTCGAACCAGCCGCCGGTTTCACCGCGGCGCTTGACGCGGATGAGGATCGGCGTGTTGGGCGTCGCGAGCCCGGTTTTCACCTTGGCGAGCGCGTCGGTGACCGAGGAGACGGTGTTGAAGTTCACCTCGACGATGACGTCCGCGCGGCGCAGCTTGTTGTAGGCGCGCCCGCGCGGGCTGACGGCAGTGACGACGACTCCCGAAACATCCTTCGGGATACCGTAGCGGCGGCGCATGTCGTCATCGATGGGCGAAAGGTCCGCCCCCAGATCATTCGAATTGGCGGCGGTGTCCGGCGCCACTTTGGCGGTGCCTTCTTCCTCGTCCTTCAACTCCGTCAGCGTGACGCTGACTTCGCGGGTGCGGCCATCGCGGACGATGGAAAGCTTGACCGGTTTGCCGATGGCTTTTTCCGACAGGGTGCGCGTCATCTCGCGCACGCCGGTGACGGTTTTTCCGTCGATGGTGAGGATCAGGTCGCCGACTTCGAGCTTGGCCTTTTCGGCCGGGCTGTCGTCCGAGATGCGGGTGATGATGACGCCGGTCAGGCCCTTGGCGCGGTAGGCCTTGATCAGGGCGGCGTCGGCATCCTGCACGTTGACGCCGAGCCAGGGGCGGCGCACGCGGCCTTCCTTGATCAGGGCCGCGCTGATGCGTTTAACCGTGTTGGACGGGACCGAGAAGCCGAGTCCGATGGAGCCGCCGGACTGCGAGATGATGGCGGTGTTCACGCCGACAACCTGGCCGGCGAGATTGAACAGCGGACCGCCGGAGTTGCCCTGGTTGATGGCGGCATCCGTCTGGATGTAATTGTCCGAACGCCCCGTATTCAGGTCGCGCCCCGTGGCGGAGATGATGCCCGCCGAGACCGAGCCGCCGAAGCCCAGCGGGTTGCCGATCGCGATGACCCAGTCGCCGACTTCGGCCTTGTCGCTGTCAGCCAGTTCGACAAACGGCAGCGCCGTGGTCGAGGAGACTTTCAGGACGGCGATATCGGTATCGCGGTCACGCCCGACGAGCTTGGCCTGCAACTCGCGGCCATTGGAAAAGGTGATGGTGATCGTGTCGGCTTTTTCGATCACGTGGTTGTTGGTGACGATGTAGCCATCCTTTGAGATGACGAAGCCGGAGCCGAGCGATCCCTGGCGTTCGAACCCGTCGCCGTCGCGGCCGAAATATTCGTTGAAACGTTCCGCAGGCGAGCCTTCCGGGAAGGTCGGCATGCCGGAGGCAATGACGGTTTCGGTCGAGATGTTCACGACGGCGGGCATCAGGCGCTTGGACAGGTCGCGGAAGCTGGACGGCGTGGCCTTCATGTCGACGCCGGTAGCCGGTTTCGACAGGCTGCCCTGGGCAGCGGCAAGACCGCTGACCGGCGAGGCAAGAAGGATGAGCGCCAGGGCGGCGGCGTAGTTCATGGCGGCGTTTGCTCCGGTCAGCTTCGGACTTGTTCTGGCGTCCGATTGGTGCCTGACTATGGCGCTTTGGGGGCCGCGCGCAACCGCCTCAAGCGGTGCGCACTGCAAGAGTGAGCATCACGCCCCCGATCCCGGCAACGATCAGACCGGCAACGATAAGCTCGCGCTGGGGCAGCGACGAAACGCGGGCAGCAAGATCGCGCATGAAGTCCGGCGCGAGGGCGCACAGGGCGCCCTCCACCAGAAGCCAGACACCGAACCCGGCGAGCAGGATGGTGAGCAGGCTCACCGATCCTGACCTAGCGGGGGCCGCCCGCCGCGCGGGCGCTGTCGAAGAACTGGTCACAGATGCCGAGCGATTGCGGGCCGACGATGACCTGGGTGCCTTCCTGGATCGAGGCTTCGCAGGCGATCAGGGCGCGCTGGAAGCGGAAGAATTCCGGGTCCTTGTTGTAGGCGGTCGCATAGGTTTCGGAGGCTTTGGCATCGCCTTCACCGCGGATCTTCGAGGACTGTTCGCGGGCCTGGGCCTCGATGACGGTCTTCTCCCGTTCGGCCGTGGCGCGGATCAGGCGGGCCTTTTCCTCCCCTTCCGAGCGGATGCGCTGGGCTTCCTGCAGACGGGCCGTCCGCATCCGGTTGTAGACGCCTTCGGCGACTTCGTTCGGCAGGTCTGCCTGGCGGATACGCACGTCGATGATGTCGATCCCGTCTGAGGCGAGGCCTGCGTTCACGCCCTGGCGGATGCGGCCCATGAGCTGGGCCCGCTGACCGGAGACGATGACCGGCACCGGCACATCGCCCAGCACTTCGCGGATCGCGGAGGTGGTGATCCGGTTCAGCTGCGAGCGCGCAGCATCTTCGGTGCGGAAGCGCTGGTAGTAGCGCAGCGGATCGTTGATCCGCCAGCGGACGAACGCATCCACCCGCAGGCGGCGCTGGTCAGCAGCGAGCACTTCGATGCCTTCGATGTCGAGGCCGAGGTTGCGCTTGTCGATGATCTCGACCTGCTGGATGATCGGCATCTTCATGTGAAGGCCGGCTTCGTCCTTGCCGGGCTCGTTGATCAGCGCAATCGGCCGGCCCACCTGGAGCACGATGGCCTGCTGCGACTGGCGCACGATGTAGAAGACGTTAGAGGCGACGATCAGTCCGATGACGGACAGGACCAGGATGAGCCATCCAAAAGCGCGCATTACTGGTCTCCTGTCGTCGTCGGTGTGGCCGGGCGGCGGGTGCGCTCAAGCGGCAGGTAGGGAACGGCGCCGGAATCCTGGTCGAGGATCATCTTGTCCGTGCGGCCAAGGACGCGCTCCATCGTTTCGAGGTACATGCGTTCGCGGGTGACCCGCGGCGCCTTGCGATACTCCTCGTAGATCTGGTCGAAGCGGGAGGCTTCACCGCCGGCGTCTGCGATCACGCGGTCACGGTAGGCTTCGGCTTCCTGCAACAGGCGCTGTGCGGTACCGCGGGCCTGAGGCACGATCTCGTTGGCGAACTGGGCGGCCTGGTTGGTGCGCGTCTCCGCATCCTGCTCGGCCACGTTCACGTCGTTGAAGGCCTCGATGACCTGCTGCGGCGGATCGGACTTGTCGATCTGGATCGACAGGATTTCGACACCGGCATTATACTCGTTGAGCAGGGCCTGCGTCTGGGCGGATACAGCCTGCTGGACGGTGTCACGCTCGGTGGTGATGATGTTCTGAAGGCTGGTCTGGCCGACGACCTCGCGCATCACCGATTCGGCGACCTGTTCGACCGTCAGCGCGGGGTCGCGCACGTTGAGCAGGAAGTTTTCCGGATTGGCCGTGTCGACCTTCCAGAACACCGAGAACTGGATGTCGACTATGTTCTCGTCCTGCGTCAGCATCAGGCTTTCTTCCTGGGTGCCGCCGATGCGCGTCTCGATCCGGCGTTCGACCGGGATCAGCGTGTGGCTCTCGATCGGGGCCGGAAGGTGGAAGTGGAGGCCGGGGCCGAAATTGGTCTGCCATTTGCCGAAGCGGAACACGGCCGCCTGCTGCGTCGGGTCAACGATGACAATGCCCGTGGAGAGCCAGGACAGGAGCACAACGCCGCCAATGACCATGAAGCCGAGCGGGCCGAGGTTTGGCATCTGTGCGCCGCCGCCCTTGCGGCGTCCGCCGCCCCCGCCGCCGCCGCGGCGCTGGCGGAAGCGCTCCTGCATACGGCGCATCTGTTCTTCGAGGTCGGGCGAATCCTTGCTGCCGCCGCCCTTGCTGCCGCCGCCTTGTCCGCTGTCCTTGCCGCCGCCCGGCCGGTTCCAGGGCGAACCGCCCTCACCACCGCCGGAGCCGCTGGGGCCGCCTGAACCGCTGCCGCCTGCGCCCCAAGGGCCAGAACCTTTAGATTTATCGTCCCAGGGCATTACGTCTCCTGAATTCTTCAAGTCGGGCCTATATAGGGTGTCTTCGGACGTGTGCACGTCGATTCACCCCGTTTAAGCGGGTAAAATGACGCAACTTCCTAACCAGAAGCTTGCAGTTTCGCTTAAAGCGCGAGTAGGCCGCACACAAAGATGTTTACAGGCCGGGCAACGGATCAATGTTTGGGTCAAGGCAAAAGACACGCGAGAAGCTCGCCGGCGCCATAAAAGAGGCGCTGGGCGGGGCAGACTGGCTGGAATCGGTGACCGTCGACGATGACGGCAAGGCGCTTCTGGTGATCCGCGCCGAGCCGGGTGCGGCAGATGTGGCAGAGCATCGCAGGATAGAAGCCGAAAATTATGCCGGGCGGATTCCCGGCATCACGGTGGTGCGTAGCGTCCTGACGGCGGAGAAGACCGCCGGGCACGCGCATGCCCATGCACCGGGTCACACGCATGATCATGGGCATTCCCACGCCCCCGCCCCGGCACCGTCACCGGTGGCCGGCCTGCGGCGGGTGACCAAGGGCGCGCGATTGTCCGACGAGGCGATGAACCAGGGCGCCCCCGCCCCGGCGCAGAGCCTGAAGCCGGTGCCGGGGATCGACCGCATCCTGGTAATCGCCAGCGCCAAGGGCGGCGTCGGCAAATCCACCGTGGCGGTGAACCTGGCGGCTGCGATGGCGAAGGCCGGCATGCGGGTCGGCCTGCTCGACGCCGACATCTACGGCCCGTCCATCCCGACGATGATGGGCACGGTGGACGCCGAGCCCGCGACCTCCGCCAATAAGAAACTCGTGCCGGTCGAAGCGCACGGCATGAAGACACTGTCGATCGGCTACCTCTCCGATCCGGATTCGCCGATGATCTGGCGCGGGCCGATCGTGATGTCGGCGATCACGCAGCTGCTGAATGACGCTGAATGGGGCACACCGGCCGAGCCGCTGGACATTCTCATCATCGACACGCCGCCGGGCACCGGCGATGCCCAGTTGGCGATCGCGCAGAAGGTGCCGGTGACGGCCGCGATCATCGTGACGACGCCTCAGGAAGTGGCGCTGGCGGATGTTCGGCGCGGTGCGGCGATGTTTGCCAAGACGCATGTGCCGGTGATCGGCCTGGTCGAGACGATGAGCTGGTTTGATGACCCGGCCGGCGTGCGCCACTACCTGATGGGCGAAGGCGGGGCGCGCCGGATGGGCGCGGCGCTGGGATTGCCGGTGCTGGGAGAGATTCCGATGCTGACCGCAATCCGCGAGGCGGGCGACGCCGGCGTGCCGGCGGCGCTCGGAAATGGTCCGGCGGCGGACATTTTCATGGCTTTGGCCCGCTCGGCGGCGATTGCGCTGGACCAGTTGGTGACCAGACCGGCCCCGGAAATCATTTTTGAGGACTGACCCGCCCTGATTCGACAGGGAATAAAGCTGGTTAAAAAAGATAAATACAATCAAGGGATTGCAAGTATATCCCAAACAGTTCATCTGGGAGACTAAGGACGCCCACGTCCGCCTGCCGGAAAGGCTGTGCCATGTCCCTCGAGAAATCAGACACTTTTGAACCTGCCGAACCAGCACCGGTCAGCGAGACCATCGCGCTCATCGAACAGAAGGAAACGCCGCGCAAACGTTATGCGGCGCCCTCGGCCCCGCGCGTGCTGCGCTGCATGCAGCCTTCCGTGAAGTCCTGAAGATGTTCGCATACGGACTGACCGCTCGGAGACCAAGCACCGCGCGAACTGCGGGCTGCCTTATATAGGCCTGACGGGCGAGCGGCTCGGATGGAGCGTGCGCCGGCGTGTCCCCTCGGTACTGCTCGCAATCGCCTGCCTGCTCATCTGCGGCGGCCTGTTTGCCCTGAACGCCTCCGCCCAGACGCCCGCCAATGCGGTGCAGAAACCGTATGGCGGCGGCTGGACCTGCGACAAGGGCTTCCAGGAAGCGGGCAAGGCCTGCGTGAAGGTCGGCGTACCGGACAATGCCCACCTGACCGGCGCCGTTTATGGCGCGGGCTGGGAATGCAACTACGGATTCGAGCGCACCGGAGAAGCTTGCGCATGGGTGAAGGTTCCGGCGAACGCCTATCTCGACGGATCAGGCACGCGCTGGGATTGCGAGCGCGGCTATTTGCGCGCCGGCAGCCTCTGCAACGCGGTCAAGGTGCCGAAGAACGGCTACCTCACCAATTCCAGCTATGGCGTCGGCTGGGCCTGCGAGCGCGGCTTCCGGCCGGACCGGGGCATCTGCACACGGATTGTCCTGCCCGGCAATGCCTACCTGACCGACGCGGCGAGCGGCCCCGGCTGGGCGTGCGATCGGGGATACACCAGCAAGGCAGGCGCCTGTGCCAAGATCAAGGTGCCGAAGTTTGCCCACCTCAATTCCTCCGGCGACGGATGGCAATGCAACCGGCCCTACCGCCAGGTGGGCGGGGCATGCGCGGCGCCTTAGGCAACAAAAACCGCGCCCTCCGGAAACAAAATCCGCAGACGTCTCAACGCGCTGTAAAATACTTGGCCTGATCTTGCGCCACAGCCCTCCGCGCGGGGTTATACTAACTCACCCCCATCCCCGTAGGTCGGAAAGAGGCTAAAGGCCGAAATCCGCTCGCCCCGAGAGCGGATGAGAAAGAACCGATACGAAGTGATAAAAATTGAGAATCACTGAGAAGGACTGAGACGAAATCGCCATCAGACGTGCACGGAATGCAACGGCCTGAAGCGATTGCGAGAAGCAAAAAGCCTGGCTTGCGCCCACAGCAAACACGCCTCTGGAAAAACAAAACCCATCCCGATCAAGCCGTTGCAAAACGACAGGCTACTCCTTCTGCAACACCTCCGCCCACGGACTGGCACCCCGAAATCAGTTTTATCCCTGAAAACAGCTTCAAGCGTTGTAGTTCAGCTTCAGTCCCGCCTCCGGCCAGCGCGTCTTGATCAGTTGGCCGGTGCCGGAGGCGCAGATGTACGCGTCGTGCATGTCCTTGCCGCCGAAGGCGATGTTGGTGACGAACGGGTCCGGCAGTTCGGTGAAGCTGGAATGGCCGTCCGGCCGGATCGTCGTGATGCCGCCCATGCCGCCGTTTTTCAGGATGGTGGCCACACAGATGTTCCCGGACGCGGCAACGGCGAGCGAGTCGAAATAGCACAGCTCCGTCTGGCCGGTAATGACCCGGCCGCGCAGGAAGGGCGGCTTGTGCGGCGTGAATTCGCCGGGGCCGGTGAGCGCGAAGCCCCAGAGGCGGGCGGTCATTGTGTCGGCGAAGTAGAGCGTGTGGCCATCCGGCGAGAGGCCGCATCCGTTGGGCGAGATGTGGTGATAGTCGACTTCCTTGATCAGGGAGCCATCCGGTTTGGCATAGTAGACGCCGCCATGGTCGCGGTTGCGGGAGAAGCCCTTGCCGAGATCGGTGAAATAAAAGCCGCCGGACTTGTCGAACACGATGTCGTTCGGCCCGCGCAACTTGTTGCCGTCCACCTCATCATAGAGACGTTCGACCTTGCCGGTGGAGAGGTCGATCCGCTCGATGCGGCCACCGGAATAGTCGGGCGGGCAGTTGCCGGGGATCGTGAGGCCGCCGACCTCGTGATATTCGAAACCGCCATTGTTGCAGCAGTAGAGCGCGCCATCCGGACCGATGGCCAGGCCGTTGGGGCCGCCGCCCGGGGTCGCAATCACTTCGCGCTTGCCGTTCCAGAGACGTGTGATGCAGCCGAGCTTGATCTCGACCAGCATGATCGAGCCATCCTGCATGACCACCGGACCTTCGGGAAAACCGAGGCCGGCGCCAACCACTTCGAAATTCATGTCTTCCTCCCGGATGATTTTCCGGAAGGCTACGCCTGAGCTTGGGGGGCGTCCATCACTCCCGCCGGGTCAGGCGGGCGCGGTAACGCGGTCGAGAACCTTGATCGTGAAGCCATGGTCATTGCCCTCCCCCGCCTCGAAGCTGGTGAGCCCGGATTCCGACCAGCTTGCGGTATCCACCGCCGGGAAGAACACGTCGCCTTCAGGGGCGGCATCGACTTCAGTGAGGTAGATCCGGTCAGCCAGCGGCAGGGCGAGCTCGTAGATGGCAGCGCCGCCGATGATAAACACTTCCGTCTGCCCGGCGCGCAGGGCCATCGCCTTGGCCGCGTTGATGGCCGGCGAGACGCTGGAATAGACGCGCGCTTCGGCGGCGTCATAGTTCCAGTCGCGGCTGATCACGATGTTGGGGCGGCCCGGCAACGGGCGCTTGGGCAGGCTTTCCCAGGTCTTGCGGCCCATGATGACGGGCGCGCCCATCGTGGTGCGCTTGAAATGGGCCAGATCGTCCTTCAGACGCCAGGGCAATTGCCCTGCGCTGCCGATCACTCTATTTCGGCCTTGGGCG
>JBBSDJ010000068.1:0-13884 GCA_038249555.1 Caulobacterales bacterium | reverse complement strand
TGACCGCATCGTCGGGATCACGGTCGTTTTCTGCGTCGGAAAGGCTCGACATTCATGCTCGGCCCGTGAAGGCCCCTGTTGCCCTGATTGGCCGGACTCCAGAGATTTGTCTGGTACCCTGTGGACGATGGCCGGGCGTCGCAATCATATCCCCAACCGGGGATTACGACTTTGCAGGCGATCCGTAAAGCGTGTGACAGCGCCTGTCACACGCTGGTGATGCCACCGCCGCCTGCCTCAGCGGAATGCATTGCCCGACTTGACGCCAAAGGCCTTGAAAATCATCGCCGCCGGGCAGAAGCCCGTGAAGGCCGCTTGCAACATGTTCAGGCCGGCGAAGGCGGTTAGCAAAAACCAGTAGGGCGAGACGAGATAGCCCAGCGCCAGGCTGACAAGGACGACAGTTCCGGCAAAGGCAAGGACAGCGCGGTCGAGGTTCATGGGAGTGCTCCGATCGGAATCGTTAGGGGGTCAGGCAAGGTTGAAGAGGTTGCGGATCCAGGTTTCGAGGGCCGGGCCGGTCTGGGCGCCGGGCTGGTTTACGATCTGCCGGCCGGCGTTCCAGCCGATCAGGGTCGGCACGCCCCGTATCTGAAGGCTGGCGGCGGCGTCGCGGTTCTGATCGGAGTCGAGTTTGAAGAATCGCACGTCCGGATTCAGGCGGGACGCCGCAGATTGATAATGCGGGGCCATCATGCGGCAAGGTCCGCACCAGGGCGCCCATACGTCGAGAAGAAAGGCGCCCGAATCCTTTGACTTCAAGGCCGTCAGCTGACTGGGCGTGATGTCCACTGGCTCCGGTGTCGCAAGTTTTTGGGCGCACCGGCCGCACTTTGCAGGCGCCAGGGACTTGCCTGCCGGCACACGGTTCACGGCGCCGCAGGCGAGGCAAAGAATGTTCCTGTCTTGCCCGGTCATGATGCCTGCGCCTTTCTCAATCCGCCTTGATCTTGTGTGTCTTGATGAGACCGAGAACCGCATTCTCGTAAAAGGTTTCCGACTTCCCGGCTTTCACCTTTCCAATGAAGTATTTCTCGAACCCGACCTTCGCGGTGTGCACCCATCCGCCCGATCCGGACCAGTTGACATTGCGCGGCGGTATCTGGGGCTGGGCGACGAAGGCAACCCCCTTGTCCCCGAAGTCTGCCAGGCAGATCGCATTCCATGTTGCCTCGTGCGTCGGCGCCTTGCCCCGGACGATCTGGCCGAGATTTTCGGCTGTCGCGGTGACCATCGATTCAATCATGAAGCCGGTCTTGGGAACGCCGACGGGAACCGGTGTCTTGCCGATGGGCGGGATCGCGATGCAA
The DNA here is from genome assembly GCA_038249555.1 of Caulobacterales bacterium. Taxonomy (GTDB): domain Bacteria; phylum Pseudomonadota; class Alphaproteobacteria; order Caulobacterales; family Hyphomonadaceae; genus Hyphomonas. The sequence goes on along the minus strand of JBBSDJ010000068.1, from coordinate 12,574 downwards.
ACGCCGATACCGAAAATTTCCGGATACTTCGGATTGCGCTGATGCTTGTCCGTCAGGATGAAGCCGCGCGGGTTTGACAGGCCATCGGTGCCGCGAACGGCTTCCACGCCCCGGAATGCCGGGAGCATCATCGAGAACTTCATCGGCAGTTCGTGAAGCTGTTTCACATTGCCGTCGTCGCCAAGTTCCTCGACCGTCATCTTGCCCGGCTCGGCTTTGATCACGCGTGCATTCGTGATCCACTTGATGTGGCGCTCGCGCAGCTCGCTTTCGAGCAGGCTTTTCGTGTCACCGACGCCGTCAAGGCCGAGGTGGCCAATGTAAGGCTCTGACGTAACATATGTCATCGGTACGCGGTCGCGGATCTTGCGGCGGCGCAGCTCGGTCTCAATGATCATCAGCGTTTCGTAGGCCGGACCGAAGCAGGACGCGCCTTGAACCGCACCAACGATTACCGGGCCGGGATCTTTGCACAAGGCTTCAAAGGCTTTGTTTGCCTGAACCGCGTGGTCGATGTGACAGACCGACTGAGTATGACCCAGGGGGCCGAGGCCTTCGATTTCATCGAAGGCGAGTTCAGGACCGGTCGCAATGACAAGATAGTCGTACGGCACTTCCCGTCCGCTCGCCAGGCGCACGCGCTTCTGGTCTGGCTCGACGCGTTCCGCCTTGCCGACGACCAGTTCGATGTGCCGCTTCTTCATCGGCTTCACGAGATCGACCACGATGTCCTCCCGCTCGCGCCAACCGACCAGAACCCAAGGGTTCGACGGCACGAACTGATAGAACGCGTTTTCATTGATGACCGTGACATCGTCCTCCGGCCTCAAGGCCTTCCGGATTTCGTAGGCCGCGATCACGCCGCCGAGGCCCGCGCCGAGAACAACTATCTTGGCCATGTCAGGATCTCCCGTTTCCTGCGGCTGAACGAAGCATATTTTATCATTTTATAATATACGTATAGATACGCATTGCTCGCGGCCCCGGACTGGGTCGAATGGGGCACGCTGCGGGCAAGGCCCTTCTGGACGGGAGTGAGTTATGGAAAATCAGGACTGGCCTCGTCAGGGCCGAAGGAATTCGGCGCCTTCATTGCGGAAAACCTTAGGCATCTGGCTTTCCGCAACCGGGATGTTTCTCGGTCTGCCCGGCGGTCTCCATGCCCAGCCGATCACGGTGGAAGAGTCCGTGGTCATCGACTTCCGCCCGGTTATCGCGCGGATCGAGGCGGGCGACACGGCGACGGCGCGGTCGCGCCTGCAGGGGGTGGTGACCCGGCTCAATGTAGTGGAAGGACAGATCGTCAAGGCGGGCGATCTCGTCGCCGTGGTGACGGACAGCACCTTGCCCCCGCAGCTTTCGGCCCTCGGCTCTAACATCGAGGGGCTCAAGTCACAGGTAAAGCAGGCGGAAAGCGACATTGCCCGCAATGAAGGGCTGCTGGCCCAGGGCTTCTATCCGCGCGTGCGGCTGGATGAAGAAAAGACGGCGTTCGAGGTGCTGAAGCGCAGTCTCGCCTCGGCAGAAGCGGAACGCCGCGCGCTGTCGGCGCGCGAAGCGGAGGGGCGCATCCTGGCGCCGGCCGAAGCGCATGTGACGGATGTCAATGTTGTGCGCGGCTCCGTTGTCTCGCCGGGCGATGTCCTGGCGAGCTTCGCAACGGTCAACGGCGTCGTCCGTCTCGCGCTGCCAGAGCGCCATGCCGCGACCATCACCGAAGGCGAATCCATCTCCCTGAGGCTGCCTTCCCGTTCTGAAGACATCCGGACAGCAACCATCATCAAGATTTATCCCGAGCTGAAGCAAGGCTCGGTGATCGCCGATGCCAAGGTGGAGGGCGGCCTCACTGCCCTGTTTGGAGAACGCGTCGACGTGCTGGCGCCCGTCGGAGAACGACGCGCGATCCGGATTCCCAAGGACTATGTGTCGACCCGCTTTGGCGTCGACTTTGTCCGCGTGCAGGTGGGCGAACGGTTCATCGATGCGCCCGTGGCACTGGCAGCGCCGCTGGTGGACGCAGCCGGGCAGTTCGAGATCCTGTCTGGCCTCAAGCCGGGCGACCGGATCGAAAAGCCGGAACAACGCTCATGAAGGCCGATCTTTCCGGCGGGATCACGCGGGCAACAATCCGCTCACCCCTTACGCCCCTCTTCCTGCTATCGGCGCTCGCGGTCGGGCTGATCGCCCTGCTGTCGATCCCGCGCGAGGAAGAGCCACAGATTTCGGTGCCGATGGTCGACATCATGGTTTCCGCGCCCGGTCTCAGAGCGGCCGACGCTGTCGAGCAGGTGACCAAGCCGCTCGAAAGCATCCTGATGGCGATTCCGGATGTCGAGCACGTCTACTCCCAGACCCGCGATGACGGCGCGCTGGTCACGGCGCGGTTTGATGTGGGCACTGACGCCGACAATGCGATCCTCCGGGTGCACGAGAAGATCCGCGCCAACCTCGACAGTATTCCCTACGATGTGCCGATGCCGCTGGTGGTGGGGCGCGGGATCAACGATGTGCCGATCGTGACCCTGACGCTCTCGCCGGAGGCCTCCACCGGGAATGTCTGGAATGATACCGCCCTGCGGATGATCGCTGACGAGCTGCGCAACGAACTCACCAAGGTCGAGGATGTTGGCCTCACCGATGTGATTGGCGGGCGGCCGCTCGAACTGAGGGTGGAGCCGGACGTCCAGGCCCTCTCGGCACAAGGGGTGTCGTTGCAGACACTCGTGCAGAGCGTGACCGCCGCCGCGTCTGCGCTGCCTTCGGGCCGGGCACATCAGGAAGGCCAGTCGCTGATCGTTCAGGCCGGCGACCGCGTGAACGCCGTGCATGAGCTGGAACGTCTGCAGATCCGCGGCGCGGGCGGACGTGTGGTTTACCTCAGCGATGTGGCCAATGTCCGCGTGACAGGCGCCGAAACCGATTCCCGCGTCTGGACGATCCAGCCAGGTGAAGCCGGCACGTTCAGCGCAAGGCCCGCCGTCACTGTTACGATTGCCAAACGCCCCGGCGCAAATGCCGTGGTGGTCGCGAGTGCCGTGCTCGAGCGACTCGAGTCCCTCAAGGGCCCCCTGATCCCCGAGGGCGTGGAAGTGGAAGTGACCCGCGACTATGGCGCGACCGCAAACCACAAAGCCAACGAACTGCTGTTTCACCTTGGACTTGCGACGGTCTCGATCGTGGTCCTGATCGCCTTCAGCATTGGCTGGCGTGAGGCGCTGGTGACGCTGATCGTCATCCCGACAACGATCCTGCTGACGCTGTTTGCCTCGATGATGATGGGCTACACGATCAACCGCGTGAGCCTGTTCGCCCTGATCTTCGCGATCGGGATTCTCGTCGATGATGCCATCGTCATCATCGAGAACATCGCCCGTCACTGGGCGATGAATGATGGTCGAGGCCGCGCCGAAGCAGCCATCGACGCGGTATCGGAAGTCGGCAATCCCACAGTCATCGCGACGCTGACCGTGATCGCCGCGCTGCTTCCGATGATGTTCGTGTCCGGACTGATGGGGCCGTACATGGCCCCGATACCCGCCAACGCCTCTGCTGCCATGGTGTTTTCGTTCTTCGTCGCCGTCGGCATTGCGCCCTGGTTGATGATGAAGATCGTCAGCAACGCGCCGGCGGCTACGGGCGGGCATGCATACGCGGGCGAAACCCGCCTGAGCGGTTTCTACCGCCGCGTCGCTGCGCCGGTTGTGGCCTCGAAGAAGAATGCGTGGATTTTCCTCATCATTGTAGGCGTTGCAACGCTGCTATCCCTGCTGTTCTTTGTCACCCGCGCGGTGCCGGTCAAACTCCTGCCCTTCGACAACAAGTCCGAAGTGCAGGTGATCGTCGACTTGCCCGAAGGCGCCGCGCTTGAAGATACCGAACGCGCCTTGTTGGCACTTGCAGATGCGATTGTGCCGGTCGAGGAAGTCAAAACAATACAGGCCTATGCCGGCGCAGCGGCGCCGTTCAACTTCAACGGCCTGGTCCGGCACTACTTCCTGCGGGCAAGCCCGGAGCTGGGCGACCTGCAGGTCAACTTGACCGAAAAGGAAGAGCGCAGCCGCGCGAGCCACGAGATCGCGCTGGATCTGCGGGAACGCGTTTCCGGCGTGCCGCTGCCGGAGGGGACACGCGTGAAGGTGGTCGAAGTGCCGCCCGGTCCACCGGTCATCTCCACACTGATGGCCGAGATCTACGGTCCGTCGCCAGAGGCCCGGCGCAAGACCGCCGCAATCATCGAGAAGTTCTTTGTCGAGACAGATTTTATTGTTGATGTGGACAACTCGATTGGCGAGACCGCGCCGCGGCTGACCTTCGGGATTGATGAGCCGAGCGCCGCTGACGCCGGCGTACTGCAGTCGGATATTCTCGATACGATCCGGCTGGCCTTTCACGGCGAGACCGTAGGTGTCTCGCCGCGCGGCGAAGGACGCGATCCGCTCAACATCCGCGTCTATCTTCCGCGGTCGGAGCGCAGCTGGTCGCAGCAGATGGCAGCCACGCCTGTTCCGCGCCGGCTGGCCGGGACCGATGCGCCGCCGGCAGAGCTTGGCGAACTGGTTGACCTACACGAAGAGGCCGGGTCGCTCTCCATCTTCCGCCGTGACGGACATTTTGCCGACATGGTGCTCGGCGAACTCGCAGGGCGCTTTGAAGCGCCCATCTACGGCATGTTCGAGATTGAAGATCGCATCAAGGCTTACGACTGGGCTGCAGAGGGCCTGGAGATGCCCTTCGTCAGCCTCTATGGTCAGCCGACGGATGAAACCCGCACCAGCCTGCTCTGGGACGGCGAATGGGAAGTGACGTACGTTACGTTCCGCGACATGGGTATCGCATTCGGTGTCGCCCTGATCGGCATCTACATGCTGGTGGTCGCCCAGTTCGGCACCTTCCGTGTACCGTTGATCATCCTGACGCCGGTTCCGCTGACCTTGATCGGCATCATGATCGGGCACTGGCTTTTCGGGGCGGCGTTCACAGCCACGTCGATGATCGGGTTCATCGCCCTGGCGGGCATCATCGTGCGCAACTCCATCCTGCTGGTCGATTTCATCCGGCACCGGACAGATGACCATACGCCGTTGCGCGAGGTCTTGCTGGACGCCGGCGCAATCCGGTTCAAACCGATCGTGCTCACGGCGCTTGCCGCGATGATTGGCGCTGCGGTCATCCTGGCAGACCCTATCTTCCAGGGCCTCGCGATCTCGCTGTTGTTTGGCCTTGCCTCATCCACAGCCCTTACTGTTCTGGTTATTCCGGCAATCTATGTTGCACTGAGAGGGCCGGACTGGCTGCCAGGCGCGCGCCAGCCAATCAGTACCCAAGACGAAGCAGGAGGCGGACTTCCCGATGCCATCGAAGTTTGAGACGCGCGGAGCGCTTGAAATTGTGTCCAGCCGCGCCGCAGAGGCCGCCCACACACTGAAGGCGATGGCGAGCGAAACGCGGTTGATGATCCTGTGTGCGCTGAGCGCTGGCGAATTGCCCGTCAACAAGCTGGCCGAACTGACCGCGCAATCCCAGTCGGCGGTGTCCCAGCACCTCTCCAAACTGCGGGCGGCGGGTCTCGTCGAAAGCCGCCGCGATGGACAGACCATTCTCTACAGGTCCCGAGCGGGCATCGCCCGCGACCTGATCGAAACGCTCTGCCAGTATTATGCGCCCAGTGACCGCTGACCTGCCGGCGAGGCGTCAGAGGCGTTTGCGACTGCGCTGATCTGCCCAGCAGCCAATTCATTCGCTCGCCCGCCGGGCGTCTGCGTGATTTTCAGATTGTTTCCAAGACGCATCCAGGCCTGCTGGAAAGCCCCGGAAGTCCGGTGGTATTGGTGTGCCCAACAGGATTCGAACCTGTGACCTACTGATTAAAAGTCAGTTGCTCTACCGGCTGAGCTATGGGCACGACCGAACGGTCGGAATCAACCGAAGCGGCCATTTAGGCTGCACAAAGGGGTCGGTCAACCGCTACCTGCACGGTGCGGCTTGATGGCCACCGCTTTTTGTCGTTCCCTCTGGTCATGAAGGTTTTTTATGCCGCCACGATCCTGATTCTGTGCCTTTCCGGGTGCTCCAGCCGCGACAAACCTGCGCGGGATAGCGACTTGGCCGGAAACATCGGCGAGGCGGCCGGCAGCACCGTTTCGCAGACCGGGGAAGGATTTGCGGACGCAGCGCTCTCGCCGCTGGAAGATCTGAACCTGAAGCGCCGGGAAATCCCGCCGCTGCTGGCCGCCATGGCGAGCCCCTACCACGTGCCGGCGGACCTCACCTGCGAGGAACTTGACGGGATGATCGCCGAGCTCGAGGGCGTGCTCGGGCCTGACTGGGATGCCCCGAAGCCGGACGAGCGCCTGAAAACCGAAGTGCTGGGTGATGAGGCGGCCCAGGCCGCGCTGGGCGCCGTGGAATCGGGCGTGACCGGCTGGATCCCGTTCCGCGGACTGATCCGGAAGGCCACAGGCGCGGAAAGCCACGAGAAGAAATACAACCGCGCTTACAAGATCGGCGCGCAGCGGCGCACCTATCTCAAGGGTTACGGCCTCGCGAAAGGCTGCCCTGCCCCCGCCAAGCCTGACTTCCTGACCCTGCATCTCGGCGAGGTCGAACAGATCATCTACAAGGAAGACACGCCAGCCGAAGCGGCGCCGGTCGCGCTCCCGCCCGGCTAGGCCGTTTTCGGCGCCGACCGAGTCGAGGCCCAACGGGCCGACAATTCCGCGCGCAGCGAGTCGAATCGCCCTTCGGTAAGCGCAGCCCGGATTTCCTGCATCAGCACCTGGAAGAAGGCCGTGTTGTGCCAGGAGAGCACCATGGGCCCTAGATACTCACCTGCCTTGAAGAGGTGGTGGAGGTAGGCGCGCGAGAAATCGCGGCTGGCCGGGCAGTCGACCGCTTCGTCCAGCGGCGAGAGGTCTTCGGCGAATTTGGCGTTGGTGATGTTGACCGGGCCGTCCCAGGTCCAGGCCTGGCCATGGCGGCCGGATCGTGTCGGCAGCACGCAGTCGAACATGTCGATGCCGCGCGCAACGCTTTCAACAAGGTCAATCGGTTTGCCGACGCCCATCACGTAACGCGGAAGGTGGTCCGGCAGGTGCGGGACGGTGAAGTCGATCGTGTCGCACATCTGCTGGTGGCCTTCGCCGACCGCGAGGCCGCCGAGCGCTATGCCACCGAAACCTTGCGCGACGACGCCTTTTGCCGAGCGTTCGCGCAGCGCGGGGAAGTTCGAGCCCTGCACGATGCCGAACAAGGTTTGCCCATCGCGCTGGCCGAAGGCGTCGAGGCTGCGCTCGCCCCAGCGCAGCGACAGCTCGAGACTGCGTTCGGCTTCCTGCGCGGTGCACGGAAAGTTCGTGCACTCGTCGAGCTGCATGGAAATGTCGGCGCCGAGGAGGTCGGCCTGGATCTCGATGGAGCGCGCGGGGGTAAGGCGGTGCGTGGAGCCGTCGATATGGCTCTGGAAGGTGACGCCGTCGGGGTCCATCTTGCGCAGCTGGGCGAGCGACCAGACCTGGAAGCCGCCGCTGTCAGTCAGCATCGGGCCGGACCATTTGGCGAAGGCATGCAGGCCGCCGAGCTTCTTTACGCGCTCAGCGCCGGGGCGCAGCATCAGGTGGTAAGTGTTGCCGAGAATGATGTCGGCGCCGGTGGACGCGACCTGGTCCATGTAAAGCGCCTTGACCGTGCCGGCCGTGCCGACGGGCATGAAAGCGGGCGTGCGGATGTCGCCGCGCGGGGTGCGCAGGCGCCCGGTACGGGCTGCGCCTTCGGTTGCGCTGATTTCAAACGGAAAGGTTGCCATGGGGGCGGCCTATAGGACGGAGGGCGCGCGGGTCCAAGCGCATTATGCGCGGCCGGCTGGAATACTGCCGCCACCTGAGCCGGGGATTTGGGTGAAAGTTCTGAATCCGGCAGTTTTTCGTAGATCCGTGGGCGGAGGTGTTGCGCAAGGATTGAGGGCGGATTTCATAACGGGTTGACGGGGATGGGTTTTATTTCTCCGGAGCGCGATATTTTGTAGGCTCTAGTCCTCTCATGTGTTCGCCAGATGGCCTCATTCTGTTGCGGGCTTTGTACTCCGGGTGTCGAATCTTTCTCATTGATTCTCACTTTTTATCACTTCGTATCGGTTCCTTCTCGCCAGCTCTCGGGGGTGTCGGATTTCGGCCTGCGGCCTCTATCCGACCTTGGTTTAGCGGTTTGCGGGGATGAGCTTAGTATAACCCCGCGCGGAGGGGTGTGGCGCACGTTTTCCAGAGAAATCTCTCAGGCGCTTGAGGCGCCTGCGGATTTTGTGCCCGGCGGGGGCGTATTTTGTTGCACAAGCCGGCGTCAGCTTTTGACCTGCTCCCGAGGGAGAGCCTTGCTCAGGCCGCCATCGCGCCCCAGGCCGCCATCAGCATCGCGAAGGCCCGCATGTCGCCGGTGGTCGTGGGCGCCATCTTGTTCATGGCGTAGGCATAGGTGGCGTGCGCATCCATGTCGCTGACGACGAGGGAGCCGCCATAGCCGCCCCAGTAGACGCTGTTCGGGTTCGGGAACGGGACCATGCCGCCGGCGAGACCGAAGCCCATGCCGTAGCGGACCGGAATGCCGAGGATCTTGTCCGTGCCTTCGATCTGGAGTTCGAGCGCCTTGCGGACGCCGGCTTCCGAGAGGATCTGCTTGCCGTTGCCCCAACCGCCATTCGCCATCAGCGACTGGACCATGGCGACGGAGCGCGCGTTTCCCGTGCCACCGGCTGCGGGAATCTCTGCGCCGCGCCAGGCACGGGTGCGCGTGTCGAGCGGATTGATCGGCGGATTGTTCGACATGTTGGCAACGAGTTCGTCCGGCGCGCCCTGCCCGATCCCGCCACCCGGCGGCGGCGGCGTCAGGTCGGCGACGCGGTAATCCTCCGCGGACGGAAGACCGATATGGAAGTCCGCGCCCAGCGGCTCGGCAATCTGCTTGCGGAAGACATTGCCGACGGTCTCGCCTGCCACGCGGCGGATGACTTCGCCGACGAGGTAGCCCTGCGTCATGGCATGGTAGCCGGGTGCACTGCCGGGTTTCCAGTAGGGCGCCTGCGCGGCGAGGAGGCTCGTCGCCTTCTCCCAGTCATAGAGGTCTTCGCGCACCAGCGGCTCTTTCCAGCCGGAGAGGCCGGCAGCGTGGCTCATCAGGTGCGCGACGGTGACGTCGGCTTTGCCGTTCGCCGCAAACTCGGGCCAGTACTTGGCGACTGGCGCGGCGAAGTCGAGCGCGCCCTTGTCGGCGAGATAGAGCGCGGTCAGCGCGGTCATCGTCTTGGTCGTCGAATAGACGTTGACGATCGTGTCCTTTTCCCAGGGCTTTGTCTGCGCTTCGTCTGCGAAACCGGCCCAGATATCGACGACAGGTTTGCCTTCCAGCGTCATGCAGAAGCTGGCGCCATTTTCCTGCACGCCATCGAAATTGGCCTCGAACGCAGCCTTCACCGGCGCGAAACGATCCTCTGCGAATCCATGGGCTTTGACGCTGCTCATTGAAGTCCTCCCGCCCCGCCAGCGTCCGGTTTTCCGAGATCGTTCCGGCGGGATCGGCTCGGCTTTACGCAGGGACGATGGGCGTGACAATACCTTCCGCAAGGGCGGAGGTTGGTCTCAGCCTCTCAATTTGTTGGCGATCAGAACGTGATTTCGACGCCGGAAAGTTCCGGCAGCTGCAGCACGATCACGAGATCGCGCAATTCCTGCCGCGCTGCCTTGTGGCTCATCGTGAAGGCGACGTTCGAGGACGACTCGGTCAGGTCCAGCAGGGTCAGACCCGCCGGGAAGAGTTCGCGGTAGATCACCCGCTCCGAAAGGCCGGGCGCAAGGCGAAAGCCAATCCGCTTGGAGAGGTTTTCCAGCGCGCCGCCGACGCGTTCCTTGTTGCGGGCCGCCAGCGGCGACATGCGGTTGCGCATCACGACCCAGTCGATCGGGCGGCGGGACGTCTGGGCTTTCTTCTTGCGGCAGGTCCAGACCATTTCGGAATAGAAGCTGGGGCGCAGCACTTCGAGCGTCTGCGGGTTCACGTCGCCCAGCAGGTCGAAGTCCACGAAGCTGTCATTCAGCGGCGTGATCAGCGTATCGGCATACATGTGCGCGAGGCGCGACAGGAAGGTGTCGCCGCCGGGCGCGTCGATGATGATGAAATCGCACTCACGCTTCAGGCGGGCGAGCGAGGTGAGGAAGCGCTGGCTTTCCTCGGCTTCTGCCTTGTCGAGATCGCGCTCCTGGCTGGCCTCGACGCGAACAATCTCCGGCATCGAGAGCTTGGCGCCGGTGTTCTGCATCCAGCGGGTGCGGTTCTCGAGATAGCGGGTCAGCGAGCGCTGGCGGACGTCCAGATCGATGACGCCGACTTTCTTGCCGATGCAGAGAAGCGCCACGCTGAGATGGATCGAGACGGTGGACTTGCCTGCGCCGCCCTTCTCGTTTCCGATGACGATCACGCGGGCGTCGCGTACCTGCTGCGGGATGTCGGTCAAGCCGTCTCGGCTCAAAGAAGACATCCCATCGGCGGGCATGAAACCTACTCCACAATCTGCTCGGTCTGGGACCGGCGAAACCTACAAATCACGCGACGCGTGAGAGTGATTCAATAGACGTGGAGGGTTTCTGAAGTGTTAGGGAGCTTTCGATGAACAGGTCATCTTCATCGAATGCGACAACATTCGTGAGCAGCGGGATCGGCTGGGCGATCTCGTCGAACAGCGCCGGATCGAAGGCGACCGAAGACGCGGCGAGCGGCGTGTAGGTCTCTTCGGCATGGAGCGGCATCTTGGTAAGGTTCGACAGGACGGCCCGGAGGCTCGCCAGCGCGCCCGACACCCGGCCGTATTCCTGGTCCAGCATGTAGGCTTCCGAAGACACCGCCGCGAGCGGACGATCGAACAGCCAGTTGTCGCCGGCATCTTCCGGTTCGGCGCCGCTTCGCAAGGCATCCGGCTCGCGGATATCGATGCGGGCCTTGCGCAGACCCAGCGAGACGGCCCCGTACATGGCCAGCGAACGAACAGTGTTAACGATGCGGTGTGTCATGACTTGGAAATTCCGGCCTATGGGTTAACAACCCGTTTACATCAGCCTGATGCGGGACAGGATCAAAGTGAATTCCAAGACAGAAAAGCCTGTGGCCGTCGTGCGTTCGCGTGTGGCCTTGCAGCAACAGGTGCGTGCCTGGAAAGCCGCAGGTGAAACGGTCGGATTCGTGCCCACCATGGGGGCCCTGCATGCGGGCCACCTCTCGCTCATTGAAAAAGCGAAGGAAAACGCGAGCCGCACGATCACCAGCATATTCGTTAACCCGGCGCAGTTCGCGCCCGGTGAGGATTTCGGGACATACCCGCGGCGCGAAGAGGCCGATCTTGCGTTGCTTTCGGTCGCCGGATGCGACCTCGTTTATTTGCCGACTGTTGCAGAAATGTATCCCGATGGTTCGGTTACGGACGTTCGGGTGAACGGGATGTCGGACCTGCTGGACGGAATCTACCGGCCGCACTTCTTCTATGGCGTCGCGACTGTTGTGGCGCGCCTGTTCCTGCACGCCCAGCCGGACGTCGCGGTGTTCGGGGAAAAGGATTACCAGCAGCTGCAGGTGATCCGCCGCATGGTGCGCGATCTTGGCTTTCCGATTCGCATCATCGGCGGCGAGACCGGGCGCGATGCCGACGGGCTCGCGCAGTCTTCCCGCAATCTCTACCTCTCGGCAGAGGAGCGGCGCGCGGCCGGCGCGATGTTTGCGGCGTTGCACCGTGCGTCGGTGCGCCTGTCGCAAGGCGCCCTGCCCTCGGACGTACGCGCAGAGGCGGAGGCGCATCTGATCCGGGCGGGTTTCCGGAGCGTCGATTATATCGCGCTGGTCGATCCGGACACGCTCGCGGCCCTGCCGGATGATGCGCCAATGCCCACCGGCATAGCGCGCTTGCTGGGCGCGGCCTGGCTCGGGCGCACGCGGCTGATCGACAATCTCAGCGTGACGCGGTGAAGGTTTTCAGTGCCTCAAGGCAGCGCGTGTTGTCCCCGGCGCTGCCAATGGTGATGCGCAGTTTCGTCGGCAGACCGTAGCCACTGATGGCGCGCACGAGGATCGACTGATCCTTCAGGTATTGGTGCGCGGCGGCGGCTCGCTCGGCGGCGCCGAATTCGCAGACCACGAAGTTCGCATGCGAAGGCGGCGTCGGCAGACCCATGGCATTCAGGGCGTCGGTCATCATCGCGCGCCAGGCGGTATTGTGATCGCGGGAAAGCTTCAGGAACGCGTCGTCGCCGACGCTGGCTATGCCCGCCTCCACCGCAAGTGTGTTGACGTTGAACGGGCCGCGGATGCGCTGGTAGGTGTCGGCGATGGGTTTGGGCATATAGGCCCAGCCGAGGCGGAGGGCGGCGAGGCCGTAGATCTTCGAGAAGGTCCGCATCATCACGGTGGTGTCGCGGCGGTCGACCAGGTCGCGCAGGGCGGCTTCGTAGTCCGGGCCAAGATACTCCGAATACGCACCATCGACCACGAACAGAACATGCGGCGGCAAGGCGTCCTGCAGGCTTTTAAGGGCGTCGAGCGAAAGCAT
>JBBSDJ010000067.1:0-13909 GCA_038249555.1 Caulobacterales bacterium | reverse complement strand
TGACATCGTTCATCTCCCATGTGGCTTCGACTGAGCCATTCGGGCCGAACTTGCCATGGGTTCGGCTGGAAACAAGCCAGCGCTGCGATTGACCTCGCGTCTGAACGTGCTTGCAAACCCGAAATCCTACTATCGGCAACGACATCGAAAGCGAGCTGGCCCGACTGACGCAGCGGGCGCGCTGTCCCGGCACCCGGCAAAGAAAAAAGGGCGGACCGCAAAGGTCCGCCCTCATGTTTTCAGGGCACGGTCCCGGCCAGTCCGGCCGGGATTAGCCCTCTAGCTCCACTACAGGTCCGTACGGCCCAGGTTCATCACCTTGGTCCAAGCGGCGACGAAGTCGCTGACGAACTTCGCGTGGCCATCGCTCTGGCCATATACCTCGGCGAGGGCCCGCAATTGCGAGTTCGAACCGAACACCAGGTCTGCGCGCGTGGCCGTCCACTTCACATGGCCGGTCTTGCGGTCGCGGCCTTCGAACGTGCCGTCCGCAGCCCGGGTCCAGGCCGTGCCCATGTCGAGCAGGTTGATGAAGAAGTCGTTGGTCAGCGTTTCCGGGCGACCGGTAAACACGCCATGCTTCACTTTGCCGGTGTTGGCATCGAGCACGCGCATGCCGCCCACAAGGACCGTCATCTCGGGCGCCGTCAACGACAGCAGTTGTGCCCGGTCAATCAGCAGTTCTTCGGCCGGTCTCTGGATCGCCTTGCGAACGTAGTTGCGGAAACCGTCGGCAGTTGGCTCCAGCGGTGCGAACGAGTCGGCATCGGTCTGCTCCGCCGTCGCATCGGTACGGCCCGGCGTGAACGGAACCTTGATGTCCTGTCCGGCCTTCTTCGCCGCCGCTTCAATCGCCGCGTTGCCGCCCAGCACGATCAGGTCTGCGATCGATACCTTCTTTTTGCCCGCGCCGGCATTGAACTCTTTCTGGATGCCTTCGAGGGCCGCCAGAACTTTCGCGAGTTCAGCCGGCTGGTTGACCTCCCAATCCTTCTGAGGGGCAAGACGGATGCGCGCACCATTGGCGCCGCCCCGCTTGTCGCCCTGCCGGAACGTTGCCGCCGAGGCCCAGGCCGTGTTGACCAGCTGGGAAATCGACAAGCCGGAAGCCAGGATCTTGCTCTTGAGAGCCGCAATATCCGCGTCGCCGATCAGATCGTAGTCGACTGCCGGGACCGGATCCTGCCATATCAGATCTTCTGCCGGAACTTCCGGGCCGAGGTAGAGCGCTTTTGGACCCATGTCGCGGTGCGTGAGCTTGAACCAGGCGCGCGCAAACGCGTCGGCAAACTCCTGCGGGTTCTCGTGGAAGCGTCGCGAGATCTTCTCGTAGATCGGATCGAAGCGCAGCGACATGTCCGCCGTCGTCATCATCGGCGCATGCTTCTTGGAGGGATCGTGCGCGTCCGGAATCATGTCTTCCGGCTTCACGTCCTTGGCGCGCCACTGGTGTGCGCCGGCCGGGCTCTTGGTCAGTTCCCAGTCGTATCCGAACAGCACCTTGAAGTAGCCATTGTCCCAGGTCGTCGGGTTCGGCTTCCAGGCGCCTTCGATACCGCTGGTGATCGTGTTGACGCCTTTGCCGTCGCCGAGGCTGTTGATCCAGCCAAAGCCCATGGCTTCCATCGGGCCGCGCTCCGGCTCCGGGCCGACATGGGATTCAAGTCCCGCGCCGTGCGCCTTGCCGAAGGTGTGACCGCCGGCAACCAGCGCGACGGTTTCTTCGTCATTCATGGCCATGCGGGCGAAGGTCTCGCGAACATCACGGCCCGAAGCGACCGGATCCGGATTGCCGTCCGGCCCCTGCGGGTTCACGTAGATCAGGCCCATCTGGACAGCGCCGAGCGGGTTTTCGAGGTCGCGGTCGCCGCTATAGCGGCTGTTGGGCTTGTCGCTGGTGGCGAGCCATTCGGTTTCCGGGCCCCAGTACACATCGTCTTCCGGTTCCCAGACGTCGGCGCGGCCGCCGCCAAATCCGAAGGTCTTGAAGCCCATGGATTCCAGCGCAACGTTGCCGGTCAGCACGAAGAGGTCTGCCCAGGAAATCTGGTTGCCGTACTTCTGCTTGATCGGCCACAGCAGGCGGCGTGCCTTGTCCAGGTTGCCGTTGTCCGGCCAGCTGTTGAGCGGGGCGAAGCGTTGCTGGCCCGTGCCGGCGCCGCCGCGGCCGTCGCCGACGCGGTACGTCCCGGCTGCGTGCCAGGCCATGCGGATGAACAGGCCGCCGTAATGGCCCCAGTCTGCCGGCCACCAGTCCTGCGAATCAGTCATCAGGGCCTGCAGGTCTTTCTTCAGCGCCTGATAGTCGAGCTTCTGGAAGGCTTCGGCATAGTCGAACACCGGGCCCATCGGATTGGACAGCGACGAGTTCTGGTGAAGGATCTTGAGGTTCAGCTGGTTCGGCCACCAGCCTGCGTTCGTCGGCGCCGCAGGGGTGGTGGCACTACCGTGCATCACCGGGCACTTGGTTTCCGTAGTCATGTTTTCTCCGGGGGTCGTGGGTTAACAGAATCTGTGATCGCAGGCTGAAGCTTAGGTCGCTATAGATCAAATAGATTTTACGCGCCTAAGCTATAGGAACGCCCACTAGCAGCGGGTGCCGGCCTCTCAGACGGCTGCAGGCTTCCGCGTGAACACGGTTTGCGCCTGGCAGAACTCCAGCACACCGTCTGGCCCGCCCTCCACGCCGATGCCGGATTGCTTGAAGCCGCCGAAGGCCGCGTGCGGGCTGAGGTGCTGGCTCTCGTTGATCCAGACCGTGCCCGCCTGCAGGCGGGTCGCGATATCCTGCGCGCGGTCGATGTCACTCGACCAGATCGAAGCGCCTAGGCCATACTCGCTGTCATTGGCGCGGCCGATGACTTCGTCGAGATTGTCGAACTTGAGCAGCGGCAACACCGGGCCGAACTGTTCCTCCTGCACGATGCGGGCTGACTCAGGCGGGTTGTCGAGGATGGTGATCGGCACGAAATAGCCCGGCACCTTGGAGGCCTCGCCGCCGATCAGGAACTTGTAGCCATTGTCCTTGGCATCCTGGATCAGTTCCAGCACGCGCTTGTACTGGGCAGAGTTCTGGATCGGGCCGATCTGGGTGCCCTGCTCCGCGCCATCGCCGATCTTGACGGTCTTGGCGTACTCGACAATCGCCGCCTTGAGTGGCTCGTAGATGTCCTTGTGGATATACATCCGCTTGGTCGCGATGCAGATCTGCCCAGTATTGCGGAACGCCGCCCAGAACAGATCTTCCGCCACCTTCTTCACGTCCACATCCGGCATCACGATGGCCGGATCGTTGCCGCCGAGTTCAAGCGTCACGCGCTTCAGCGAGCCGGCCGCGCTCTCCATCACTTTCTTGCCGGTCTGGGTCGAGCCGGTGAAGCTTACCTTGTCGACGCCCTTGTGCGCCGTCAGCCAGGGACCGAGACGGTCAGACCCGGAAATCACGTTCAGCACACCGTCCGGCAGCACACCGCGCAGCAGCTCGCCGATGCGCAGCGTCGTCAGCGGTGTCGTGGGGGCCGGCTTGAGCACGACGGTATTGCCCGCCAGCAAGGCAGGACCCAGCTTGAACGCCGCCAGGATGACGGGGAAGTTCCACGGCACGATGGCGGCGACGACGCCGATCGGCCCGTAGCGCGTCACGGCATGCCGCTCGGCCGAGTCTTCCGAAACATGTTCCGGGATCTCGTGCTTGGAGGATTCCATCAGCCAGAAGGCGCCGCCGCCGACATCGCCTTCGGCGTCCGGGTGCGGCTTGCCCTGCTCGCGTGTCAGCAGGCGCGAGAGCTCCGGAATGTTCTGCATGATGATGCCCGCCATCACGTTCAGCAGCTCGCGCCGCTTGGTGATGGGCGTGGCCTTCCAGGCCGGGAACGCCGCCCGGGCCGCTGCAACCGCTGCGTCCAGTTCCGCTTTCGAACAATCCGGCGCCTGCGCGAACACTTCGCCAGTCGCCGGATTTTCGACGCCGAAGGTTTCAGTGCCGGCAACTGCCTTGCCGTTGATGGTCATCGTGAACTTGTGGTCAGCCATGGCTGTTTCCTCCCGGTTTATCGCAACACTCAACGCCACACAGCGGCATTTCACAAGACTGCGGATTTACTGAGCCGTCTCGCGATCCACCGCGCGCTGCACATCCTTGTAGAACACCCGCCGCGCTTCCCACTCCCCGCCGCGCAGGCCGAGCGCGGATGTCCAGCTGGCATTCGAAGCGATCACGAGGTTGCGGTTCGGGTCGATGAAAATGCCCTGGCCGAAAATCCCGTCGGCCTGGTACGAGCCGTCATCCCAGGTCCACCACTGGTATCCGTACCCTTCACCGGCCGAGTTGGTGTCGGCCTGTTTTTGAGTCGCCGCAGCGATCCAGCCTTCCGGCAGGATGCTCTCGCCGCCCACCACGCCGCCGGCCAGCATGAACAGGCCGAACCGCGCAAAGTCCCGCGTGGTCGCCTGGATACAGCACCCCGCAATCTCGTGCCCGTCCTGTCCGAGCAACCAGGTGGCATCCTGCTCCATCCCGAAGGGCGTCCAGATTTTCTCGGACAGATAGGCGTTCAGCGTCTTGCCCGTCGCCTCACTGACCAGAACGCCGATCAGGTTCGTCTCGCCGGTCGAGTAGTTCCACTGCTCTCCCGCCGGATGCGCGCGCGGCAGCCCGGCCATGTAGGCGGCGACCGTGCTGACGCCTTCGACAGGCGCCTGCAGATCAAACCGCGCCACATCCGACTCCGGATCCTCATAATCCTCGTTCCACGCCACACCGGACGTCATCGTCAGCAACTGCGCGATGGTCACAGAGTCATATTCCGAGCCCTTGAGGTCGGAAATGTATGTGCTGACGGGCTCATCGAGGCTCTTGATATACCCATCCTTCATCGCCGCGCCGACCAGCGTAGATGTCAGAGATTTGGCGACCGAGAAACTCGTCCACTTCCCAGACGCGCTGAAATCAAGGCCGTAGCGCTCAAGACGCACCTTTCCGTCGTGTACGATTATCAGAGACGCACTGCGCTGGCTCGCAAGGTAGGCATCGAGGTCGAGGCCGAGATCGATCGGCTCGCCATCCGTCAGCGGATAAACGGTTTCGCCCGCCGCGATCGGACGCGATTCCACGATCATCGGAACGCGGTCGATCATCCGGAAACCGGCATCCCGCTGGGCCTGGCTCCAGAACAGGACATCCCGGCCAACCGGCGGGTGAGTGAGCAAGGCCCGCCAATCGGGCCCAATCAATATCCAGCCCGCCCCGAGCACCACCAGGAGCGCGGCCACCCCAATTCCCAAACGCCGAATCCAGACTGACATTTCATCCCTTCCCGTTTTTCCAGACCACTCCTATCCCGGCCCGCGCCGATCCGGAACCTGCCTTCCAAACGGCCCCATCCGTTGTTGCCCCTGCGTCAGCCATAATTCGTCTCCTAAACCCGCTTGTCGGAATTTTTGAAACATGTTCTAATTTTTCAAACATTCCACAAAAGGGACCTGAGGAAATGCCGGCCACCGAACTCTCGACTGTGCGCAAATCGATCCTTCCCAAGGGCGGCGACACCTGGCAGTCGATCGCTGCCCGCTGCCTCTCCGGCACACCGGAAGCCGAAGCCGTCTCCCAGTTGCAAAGCTGGAACCTGCACGTCTTCATGCGCGCGTCGGGCGCCGCCGGCAGCATGCGCGGCACGAACCCCATCCTGCCGAGCGATGTCATCTTCATCGAGCCGCCGCGCGCCTGATCGATGAGCGGCGCAAAGGTCAGCCATGTCCAGATTGCCGCCGCGCATGACGGCGAGGCCGAACTGGTCGTGACGCTGTCGTTCGAGAACGGCGGCCAGTCTCTGGTAGCGCTGGACGAGTTCGCCGCCCGCTCCTTGCTCGCGTCTTGCGCGGCTGACTCGGCGGACGGTTTGATCGGCGCCAGCCGGGAACAGGTCCGCGACGCCCTCGTCGCTTCATCCGGCAGGTATGCCGAAACTCAGAACACAGAACATTAGGGAGGAATTTGAAATGTACGATCTGGTGATCAGGAATGGCCGTGTGGTCGATGGCTCCGGCATGCCGGCCTACAATGCCGACATCGCGCTCAGCGGCAATCGCATCGCGAAAATCGGCCGCATCTCCGAGAAAGGCCGCAAGGAAATCGACGCAGAGGGTAAGGTCGTTTCGCCCGGCTTCATCGATCCGCACACGCACTTTGATGCGCAACTCCTCTGGGACGGCTACGCCAAGCCTGCGCTCTCACACGGCGTCACCACCATCGTACCCGGCAACTGCTCGCTCTCCCTCGCGCCGCTGCGCGCCGAGTTCCGCACCAAGCTCGTCGGCATGTTCAACCAGATCGAAGAGATGCCGCTGAAAGCCTTCAAGGAAGGCGTTGTCTGGGACTGGGAAACCTTCTCCGAATACATCACGCGCATCCGAAAGGGCCTCGCCATCAACGTCGCCCCGCTCGTCGGCCACTCCGTCATCCGCCTCTGGGTGATGGGTGAAGCCGCCATGGAGCGCACCGCTACGCCGGAAGAAATCGCTGAAATGCAGGGCGTGCTGCGTGAATGCCTCGACGCCGGCGCCATCGGCCTTTCCACCAGCTATGTGGACATGGACGAAAAGCTCCAACCGGTCCCCAGCCGCTACGCGGACGCCGCCGAAGTCGAAGCCTTCGCCAGCGTGCTCGGTGAATACGGCCGCATCCTCCAGATCGTGCCGGAATTCTACGACGCCGATCTCACCATAGCCCGCCTCGACCAGCTGGCTGAAATCTCCCTGAAATACGGGATTCCGACCACGTTCTCGCCGCTCTTCGTCAATGCCGACAACGTCGACGCCGTCGACCGCGTCATGCGCCGCGTCGATGAGCAGTTCGCCCGCGGCGCCCGCGTCTGGCCGCAGGTGCAGACCCGCCCGATCGACATCAGCTTCTGCTTCGCTGTGCCGAGCCTCCTCTTCATCCGCCTGCCCGGCTGGTACCGCATCATGCGCTTCGGTACGCCGGACCAGATCGTCGCCGCCTTCAAGGATCCCGCGACCCGCGAGAAGCTGGTCGCCGAGTCCGCCGTCTACAACGCCCTCTGGCCGAACCTGCGCCTGCGCCTGGTGCAGACCGAAGCGAACCAGAAATATGTCGGCATGACCGTCGGCGAAATTGCTGCCGCACGCGGCACCACACCGATCGACGTGATGATCGACCTGTCGATCGAAGAGCATCTCGACGCCCACTTCCTCGCCGCCGACATGGGCCACAATTCCGACGAGCGCGTCGGCGCCCTGCTCAAGCACCCCCGCGTGCACATCGGCGCCAGCGACGGCGGCGCACACATCCTCTCCTTCTCGACCTACGGCGACACCGGCTTCCTGTTCGCGCACTATGTCCGTGAACTGAACGCCATGTCGATCGAGTCCGCCGTTAAGAAGATCACTTCCGAAACCGCCGCCATCTGGGGCATTCCGGACCGCGGTCTCCTGCAGCAGGGCTACATCGCCGACATCGTGATCTTCGATCCGCAGACGATCAATCGCGGCGAAGAGAAATACGTCCAGGACGTACCCGGTGATGGCAGCCGCTATATCCGGGACGCCATGGGCGTCGACACGGTGATCGTCGGCGGCGGCGTCGCCTGGACGGCGGTCGCCGGCTACAATGCAGAGACGCGCGGCGAAATCCTCCCCGGCCAGGTGCAGGACACCCGCACGCTGGTGCCGGCATGAGCTGGCCTGGCGTCTCCCAGCGCCGGGTTGCCACGAACGGAATTTCCCTGAACATCGCCGAGGCGGGCAAAGGCCCCCTCGTGCTGCTGCTGCACGGATTTCCGGAGTCCTGGTATTCCTGGCGTCACCAGTTCGCACCGCTCGCGGCGGCCGGCTACCACGTCGTCGCGCCCGACATGCGCGGCTATGGCAAGAGCGACAGGCCGGCCGAGATCACGGCCTATTGCCAGTCCGAAGTCGTCAAAGACATCATCGGCCTCGTTCCCGCCCTAGGCTACAAGACCGCCATTGTCATCGGCCATGACTGGGGCGCGCCCACCGCCTGGGCCACAGCTCTCAATCATCCGGATGTGGTAACTGCCGTGGGCGGACTGTCTGTCCCCTTCATGCCCCGCTCGCCGGTCCAGCCGATGCCGATGCTGCGCGAGATGTTCAAGGGCCAGTTCTTCTACCAGCTCTATTTCCAGGAACCCGGCGTCGCCGAAGCCGAGTTCGAAGGCGACATCCGCATGTGCCTGAAGAAGTTCCTTGTGCTCGGCGGCGGCGAGACGGACCTCGCCTCGCTTCCGGTGAAAGGCGAACACGACGACATGTTCTCGAACATGCCCGAACCGAAGACCCTCCCGAAATGGTTGACCGAGGCAGACCTCGATTTCTTTGTCGAAGAATTCTCCCGCTCGGGCCTGCGCGGCCCGCTGAACTATTACCGCAACCACGACCTCTACTGGGAACTCACCAAGGACGCTCCGACCTCGATCCGGCAACCGGCCATGTACGTGGCCGGAACACATGACGGCGTCGTGATGATGGCGGCGGCCGGCATCGAGATGATGCCGCATTTCGTGACCGATCTGCGGATCAACAGGATGATCCCCGGTATCGGCCACTGGACCCAGCAGGAAGCACCCGAAGCGGTCAACGAACTCATCCTGGATTTCCTCAAGCAGATCAATTGAACGGCAACGCCCATGTCAAAAACCGAAACTGTCATCGTCATCGGCGCCGGCATCGGCGGCCTCTGCACGGCCCTGATGCTGGCCCCGAGCGGGCGCGCCATCACATTGCTCGAACGGGACGGCCCGATCGAAAGCCAGGACCCGGACCAGCTTTTCCGCGACTGGCGCCGCACGGGGGTTGGCCATGTGCGCCAGAGCCACGCCTTTCTTGCGCGCCTGCGCACCATCATGAAGGCCGAGCATCCCCAGTTGCTGGAGCAGCTGAAAGCCCTTGGCGTCCGTGAACTGACATTCGACAACATGCTGACCCCGCCGCAACAGGCGCTCTACACGCCCCAGCCGCAAGATGAGGAACTCACCTTCATCACCAGCCGCCGCACGACGCTCGAATTCGCCATGCGCCGCTATGTCGAAACGCTGGGCAACGTGGCCATTCGCTCCGGCTTCCTCGTGCGCCGCCTCGTCACGTCGAAGGCAGCGGACGGCGTCATCAATGTCACCGGCGTCACCGGCGAGCAGGACGGCGCCGAGACCACCCTCACCGCCGATGTCATTGTCGACGCCACCGGCAAGAGCGGCTTCACCTTCGACCAGCTCGTCGAAGAAGGCGCCAATGTCCGCGAGGAGAAAGAAGACGCCGGCATCCTCTATTTCACCAAGCATTACCGCCTGAATCCGGGCCAGCCAGAACCGGACCGCAACGAGCACCCGCCCGCCAGCGGCGACCTCGGCTACCTCAAGTACGGCGTCTTCCCGGGCGACAATGGCAACTTCTCCATCACCATCGCCCTGCCGGAAGTCGAACTCGAGCTGCGCAAGTCGATCCTCAATCCGGAAATCTTCCACCAGATCACCCTGAACCTGCCGGGCCTTCATCCGTGGACGAACAGCACGCGGTCCGAGCCGACCAGCAAGGTGTTCGGCATGGGCGACCTCGTCAGCCGCTGGCGCGATCTCGTCATCGACGGCAAGCCTGCCACGCGCGGCTATTTCGCCCTCGGCGACACGCTGATCCGCACCAATCCGCTCTATGGCCGCGGCTGTTCGTTCGCCGCTGTCGGCGCGCAGCAGCTGCGCAAGACGCTCGATGAGACCGCCGACCCCACGCAGCGCGCCATCCTGCTCCACCAGCGCCTCGAAGCGGAGCTGCGCCCCTTCTATCTCACACAGCGCCGCCAGGATCGCACCGCCATCAAGCGCGCCCGCGAAACGCTGACACCCGGCTTCAAGCCGAAGTTCAAGGCGAAACTGATGCAGAGCTTCGTCGATGACGGCATCCGCATCGCCGTGCGCTCCGATGTCCGCCTGCTGCGTGAGGCGATGCGCGGCTTCCACATGCTGGAGCATCCGGACAAGTGGCTCGGCAAGCCGAACAATCTCGCCACGGTCCTCTACTACTGGGCGCGCGGCAAGAAACTCAACGCCGCCGCCTATCCGCCGAGCGCGGGACCGGAGCGTCAGGAAATGATGCAGGCCCTGAATCTCGACTACCAGGCCGACCTTATCCAGGCACCCGAAGAAACCCGGCTCGCCGCATGACCGATGCGACCACCGCGACCGATCTGGGCCGGCGCGAACAGGCGAAAGCCGACCGCCGCCTGAAGATCGTGCGCGCCGCGCGCGACCTGATCCGCGAGACGGGCGACACGAACCTCTCCATGCGGATGATCGCCCAGCGCGCCGAAGTCAGCGTCGCGACGCCCTACAACCTGTTTGGCTCCAAACGCGCCGTTGTCATGGCCGTTCTCGAGGATGAGCGCGATTTCCTGCACCGGTTCATGGCGCTGAAAGTCGACAATGCCATCGACCGGATCTTCGAGGCCCACGCCCTTGGCGCTGGCTATTTCATTCAGGACCCGGACTTTTACCGGCCGCTCTGGAAAGCGCTTCTGGACACGAACGGCGAAGACAATACCGGTCTCGCCACGCCCGAGCGCCAGGAACAGACCCGCGCCGCCTGGCGCTGGCTGATCGTCCAGGCCCAGGACGAGGGCCTGCTGCAGGCCGCCATGCCGGCGGAAATCCTGGAACGCACGCTCTCGCATCTCGGCAACGGTATCATGCTCAGCTGGGCGATGGGCACAATGCCGACGCGCGAACTGCTGCCTACAGCCGCCCTCGGCTACGCCCTGATCCTCGCCTCGGCCGCCACGCCCACAGGGCGTCCCCTCCTCGACAAGCAGATTTCCAGAAACCGCAAGCTGCTCGGCAAGCCCGGCGACATGTAGCCCGTCATCTGGCGCCTGTCCCCACGAGCAGGCCCCGCGCTGTCAACCGCTCCCACGCCTCTTCCGCATCATCCACGATGTCGAACAGGTTAAGGTCGGCCGGGCTGATCATGCCGGTCTCGGCCAGCGCTTCGAAGTTGATGATCCGTGTCCAGAACGCCCGGTCATACAGCACGATCGGAATCGCAGGCGCTTTTCCCGTCTGCGAAATCGTCAACAGTTCGAAGAGTTCATCCAGCGTCCCGAAGCCGCCAGGGAAAATCACCAGCGCGCGCGCCCGCATCGCGAAATGCATCTTTCGCATCGCGAAATAGTGAAACTTGAAACTGAGTTCCGGTGTGATGTAAGGGTTCGGCGCCTGCTCATGCGGGATCGCAATGTTCAGGCCGATGGACATGGCGCCGGCATCCTGCGCGCCGCGGTTGGCCGCTTCCATGATTCCCGGACCGCCGCCGGTGACGATCACGTTGTCATGCCAGGGCTCGCGGTCCGCCAGCGCCCCGCCGCGCTCCGAGGCAATCCGCGCAAAGGTTCGCGCCGCGTTGTAGGTCTTCGCTTGCCAGTCGCCGCCATCCTCACGGATCCGCGCACTGCCGAACACTACGATCGTCGAGCGGATGCGCCGCGCGCGCATCTGCTCCTCAGCCTTTGCGTACTCCATCATGAACCGCGCGCCGCGCATCGAGTCGCCGAGGATGAACTCCTGGTCCAGCGCCGCCAGTTGATAGCTTTCGTCTTTCGTCCGGTCGGTCATGCACTTTCAGTCCTGATGGAGGGCCACTTGTTGCCTAGCTAGTGGCGCGCGCGGCGGCCTGTGGCAACAACCAGTTGGACCTGACGATATGCGATGTCGGTCTCGCCTCCGTAGTTTCACGGATGTCCGTTCTCCCGACAAAAGCACAGAGTACTGCTGCGGCGCTGCTTTCCAGCGTGCGCTCACACCAGAAAGGTTTTGCCCATGGCGGTTCGCGACATTTCTGTTTGCATTTCATCGCTTGAGTCCGATTTTGCGTTGCTCCATCAGGCTGCCGCTCTCTCTGAAGCCTGGGCAGCGCATCTGAGCTGCTGCGCCATCGGCATCCAGCCCGCACCTGCCTACTCCGACGGCATGATCGGAACGATGGAAGTGGTCGCGGCTCAGTTTCAGGCGGGTGAAGCTGAAATCCTCAAGTTCCGCAAAGACCTCCATATCCACATCAAGGAAAAACTGCCGGCCATTGAGCTTCGCGAAACGCGGGCCTTCGCGGCCGGTATCGCCGATGTGACTTCCGTGTATGCGCGGTATGCGGACATTCTGGTCGCGCGCATGCCGGAGAAGTCCGATACGGCGCGCCATGGCGAGATCATTGAAGGCGGCCTCTTTGGCGGCGGGCGGCCCGTTCTGGTCTTGCCGAAGGATTGGAAGCCCGCGCCGCTGGGCGGCCGGGTCCTGTTTGCGTGGGACTCCAGCCGCGAGGCTTCGCGTGCCATTCATGATGCGCTGCCCCTGCTCGCGCCGGGCGCTGAAGTGTGCGTCACCACGGTCGATGCCCAGATCGGCTGGAAGAAACATGGCGAAGCGCCGGGCCTTGATATTGCGGCACATCTTGCCCGTCATGGACTGCGCGTCACGGTGCGCAATGAGGACAGTCTCGGCAAACCGGTGGGCCCGCGCCTTGCCGAAAGTGCCAACGATTTCAATGCAGACATGATTGTCATGGGGGCCTACCGGCATTCCAAGCTCGCCCAGCGCCTGGTTGGCGGACCGAGCCATTTCCTGATTTCCGGATCTCCGCTACCTGTATTCCTGTCGCGTTGAGGAAGACCATGATCCAGCCTTTCAGACTGCATCCTGCTACGGCCCTGCTCTGCCTTGCCCTTCCGCTGGTAGCGCTTGGGGCTTGCACAAATACGGGGGCATCGCCGGCATCTGAAGCCGCCTTGGCTTCGCCGACCTTGCCAGGTCAGGAAATTGCAACGCGCCTTTGCTCCGGCTGTCATGCGATTGGCCGGACGGATGAAAGTCCGCACCCGGATTCATTGCCTTTCCGCAAGATTTCACTTCGATATCCGGTTCGGAATCTTGAGGAAGCTCTTGGGGAGGGGATTTTTGTGGGGCATCCGGATATGCCGCCGTTCCAATTGGAGCCGGATGATATCGACGAGCTGCTCGACTATATCGAGTCCATTCAGGATCCTGCCTGAGTGCAGCGGGCCAAAGCTGTTGCACAGGTTTGGCCTTGTCCCACGCATTTCACTGATGGCGGCTGGCAAATCGCTGCGCGAACCCGGCTGGGTTCCAGCGGTGGTATAATGCTTCGATGATCCGCCCCCACCGCCTCTCCCCGAAACACGCCGGCGCCCCGGCAGCGCGTTGGGCTTTGCACAGTGTTGCGCAAGACGCGTTCAAAACACCTCGAATGTCTCTCCCCTTGCGTCGTTTTCTTCTCAACGGCTCTCACCCGGCTCTCAAAGATTCTCATTCATTATCACTTTTTATCGCTCGCTCTCGCACCGCTCTCGCCTCTGGACATCCATAGGGGTATGCGGATGAAGCGAATTATTTTGCCGGCCCTGATGCGCATCAGTGAGGAATCCGAAAAGCCACTGTAGGTTGTTCCACGTGGGCTTGGTCACTGAAAAGGATTCTCCGATGGCTGATGGACCACTGACGCTCATCGCCAGATCGCTCGACCTGAGGATGAGCGAAGTAAAGTCCGCCTGCGATGCGCTGCCGCCCGGCGCGCAGAAATCGGTTCCGCTTCGGCGTTATCTCTCGGCAGAGCGCGCCAAGACCTCAGGCGATGTAACAGAATGCGGCCGCCGTCTGGATGCTGCACTCCTGACACTCAAATAGTCCGCACACACGACAACCAAGCACCTCTACCCTCCAAGGCGTGTTGAGTGGTTGTTATCTGCGCAGGGACTCCGGCGCGTGCAGCCACACACTGCATAGGCTGTGATTGAGTGTTTATGGGCGGCAGCCCTGGTTTCCCCCAATTGGGGCTGCCGCTTTCCCAGAATTCAGGCGCCGGGCGGCGAGTGCGCCGA
>JBBSDJ010000066.1:0-14051 GCA_038249555.1 Caulobacterales bacterium | reverse complement strand
GGGCAACGCCGAAGCGGGATTATTACTTCCAGTCGCCCAAAGGCTGCCGCCTGTTCGAGCTCGGCCTCGGGCCTGTCGCGCTCGCGTTCGCCGCCGCTGGCACGCCGGAAGACCAGGCCATGCTCGACCGGGTGATGGCCGAGACCGAAGGCGAAGGGTTCGCCGAGACATGGCTCCACGAAAAGGGCCTCGCCTGGGCCGCGGACCTGCTCGGGCAATGGCCGGGTCGTCCGGTGTCCCCATCGGAGGAACAGGCCGCAGGTCAATCTTTCCGTCCACAGATCCTCGCTGCCGAATGAGCCCGCCCATGTCACGCCGTCTTGCCGCCCTCTTGTTCACGAGCCTTCCGCTCACGGTCATTCCCATGACCAGCCTGCTGGCGCCGCCCGCCATGGCGCAGGTCGCGGTCTATGACCCCGCCAACCATGCCCAGAATATCCTTCAGGCCGTCCGCGCGCTGCAGGAACTCGAAGGCCAGGTCCAGCAGCTCGCCCATGAGATCGAAATGCTGGAGAACATGGCCCGCAACCTCGAGACGCTCCCGGTCTCCGTCGCCGAGAGCATCATCGGCCAGCGGATCCTTCGCATTCAGGACCTGCTCCGCCGCGCGCAGGGCATCGGTTATTCTGTCGACGAGATCGAGCGCGACTATGAGATCACCTATCCGGAAGAGTACGGCGCCGCCACACCAAACACCATCCTTGTGGAAGACGCCCGCGCCCGCTGGCGCCAGTCCCGCGACGCCTTCCGCGAGACGCTGACCGTTTCTGCCGCCGCGCTCGAAGACAACGAAACCGATGCCGGCGCGATCCGCAGCCTCGTCACGCAGAGCCAGGACGCCGTCGGCGCGTTGCAGGCGGCGCAGGCCGGCAATGAGCTTGTCGCCATGAACACCCAGCAGCTGATGCAGATCGAGGCGATGCTCGCCGCCCAGCACCGCGCCGAAGCGCTGGAAGAAGCGCGGGGGCTTGCCGAGGCAGAGCGCGGCCGCGCCCGTCTCAGAACCTTTCTCGGCGCCGGAGAGTAAGCGCGATGGAAGAGATGGACGTCATCGACCGGTTCCTCGAAACCTTCATCCGCTACATCGATAGCGGGTTCGGGCTGCTGCAGGGCGATGTCGCTTATCTCACGTCCACGCTGATCGTCATCGACATCACGCTGGCGGGCCTGTTCTGGGCCCTGTCGCAGAACGCAGATGTCATTTCCGGGCTGATCAAGAAGGTCCTCTATGTGGGCTTCTTCGCCTTCCTGCTCGGCAACTTCGCATTCCTCTCGCAGGTCATCTTCGACAGCTTCGCCGGGCTCGGCCTCAAGGCGGGCTCCAGCCTCATCACCGCCGAAGACCTGATGCGGCCCGGCTATATTGCCGGCGTCGGATACGGCGCGGCGCTGCCCCTGCTCGAAGAGGCGGGCGAGCTGATGGGGCCCATCGCCTTCTTCGAGAACTTCATCCTGATTTCCGTCCTGCTGATCGCCTGGGCCGTGATCCTCATCGCCTTCTTCGTGCTGGCCGTGCAGCTCTTCGTTGCGATCCTCGAGTTCAAGCTGACGACGCTGGCCGGGTTCGTGCTCGTGCCGTTCGCGCTCTGGAACAAGACCTCGTTCCTCGCCGAACGCGTCCTCGGCAATGTCATCACTTCCGGCCTGAAACTGATGGTGCTGGCGATCATCATCGGCATCGGCTCGACGCTTTTCTCGACGATCACCGACGCGTTCACCGGCACGGAAGACATCACCCTTGCCGAAGTCATGGGCACCGTGCTTGCCGCGACGGTCTTCCTCTGGATGGGCGTGTTTGGCCCCGGCATGGCGGCAGGCCTCATCACCGGCGCGCCGCAGCTGGGCGCAGGCTCGGCCATCGGCGCCGCGGCCGGTGTGGCTGCCGGAACCGTCGCGGCAGGCCTCGGGGCCAAAGCCGCGCTCGGCGCAGCCGCTGGCGGCGCCGCGAGCGCGGTGAAAGCCGGCGCCTCGATGGCCGGCGGCGCCCGCACGGCGTTTGATTTCGGCTCTGCAGCATCAGGCAAGACCGGCGCGGCCGGTTTTGCCGCTGGCCTCGGCGGCGTTGCCCAGGCCGCCGGTGACACGGCGCGCCGCGCGGCAACGGGATCTGCGGCCGGCATCAGGGAAGCCTACCAGCGCGGCGCACGTGGCGCCTTCGAATCTACCGGCGGTTCAAGCTCCACATCGACAGATGCCCCAAATTCCTCACCGCCCGAAAAAAGCCCCGGCTGGGCACGCGGCATGCGCGCCTCCCAGCACCTCGGCGAAGCCCGCCAGCTCGCCATGCACAGCCTTCGGGACGGCGACCGCGGCTCCTCGGGCGCGGCCCCCTCCCTGAACAACAAGGACGAATAACCTCATGCGCTTCAAACGCCCCCATACGCATTATGGCACCTCGCCCTACCCAGAGACGCCCTACCAGAAGGCCGGACAGGTCTGGGATGAGAGGATCGGGTCGGCCCGCGTCCAGGCAAAGAACTGGCGATTGATGGCGCTCGGGTGTCTCGCGCTGTCGTTCGCTACCTCCGGCGCGCTGATCTGGCGGAGCCTCCAGTCGACGGTCACGCCCTACATCGTCGAAGTCGATGAGACCGGCGCGGCAATAGCCGTCGGCCCGGCGACCGAGCCCTATACGCCGTCCGATGCGCAGATTGCGCATCACCTCGCCGGGTTCATCTCGGATGTTCGCAGCGTTTCCACCGACCCGGTGGTCGTGAGGAGCAACTGGCTGCGAGCCTATGAGTTTGTAACCGCGCAGGCGGCCACGACGCTGAGCGCCGAAGCCGAAGCCAATGATCCGTTCGCCGATGTCGGCCGCCGCTCACGCACCGTGGACGTCGTCAGTGTCGTGCGGGTGTCGGACAAGTCCTTCCAGGCCCGCTGGATCGAGAAGACTTACGAGCAGGGCGCGCTGCGGGGCGCCAAACGGTTTACCGGCATGTTCAGCGTCGTGACGCAGCCGCCGCGCGACGCTGCGCGCTTACGGACAAATCCCCTCGGCCTCTACATCGCTTCGCTCAGCTGGGCGGAAGACCTCGTCACAGGAGACAGAAAATGATTCCCCGCCTGCTCATCACCTCATCGCTTGGCGCCCTCGCTGCCTGCGTCACCCCGCCGGCGCCGGAGCCGACGTTCGACGAAGCGGCATTCATTGCCGCCATTCCGCAGGAAGAGCCGAAGCCCGAGCGCGTCGAGATAGTCGAAACCGCGATCCCGCTGCCGCTTCCCGGTCAGATGAAGCCCATCGACGCCAAACCCGCGAAACCCGCAAAGCCCCTCGCCCCCGACAAGGCGATTGAACAGGGCCGATCCGGCGCCCTGATCGAGCCTTCGCTCGACGGGTTTGTGAACGCCGTGCAGGTTTATCCTTATACGGAAGGCGCGCTCTACCGGCTCTATGCCAGCCCCGGCCAGGTCAGCGACATCGCGCTCCAGCCGGGTGAAAACCTCGTCTCGGTCTCGGCGGGAGACACGGTCCGATGGGTCGTCGGCGACACGGCCTCGGGTTCGGGCGCCAGCGCCCGCGCGCATGTCCTTGTCAAACCGGTCAATCCGAATATCCGCACCAACCTGATGATCGCGACCGACCGGCGCACCTATCATCTGGAACTCGAATCGACCGCAGGCAGCTATATGGCCGCCCTCTCCTGGCGCTATCCGCAGGATGAGCTTGCCGGGATGGCGGCGCGCAATGTTGCCGCGATGAATACCGAGGCCGCCTCGATCGAACAGGGCCTGAGCCTCGACGCCCTGAACTTCAGCTACCGCCTCTCCGGCGACAGGCCAGCCTGGACGCCGGTGCGCGTGTTCGATGACGGCCGGCAGGTGTTTATCCAGATGCCGGAAGAGACCCGCGCCTCTGACATGCCGCCGCTGTTCGTGCTGAGCAGTAGCGGCAAGGCCGAACTCGTCAATTACCGGGTCCGCGGCAGCTACTACATCGTCGACCGGCTGTTCGAAGCCGCAGAGCTGCGTCTTGGGACAAGTCCGCAGACAAAGGTGCGCATCACGAAGGCGGTGGCAAAGCCAAAGTCCCGCCTGTTCGGAGGCTGAGGCGATGACTGAGCCCCAAACCTTCGACGCGCACGCCAAGGCGCTGCAGATCCGGCAGAAGCCGCGCAGCGTCTCCCGCATCAATCGCAAGGTGCTGATTGCGGGGGCGGGTCTCGGCGCGCTCGGCCTGTTCGCGGCGACGAGCATTGCGCTCGCCCCGCCGAAACTGAATGAACCTGCCGAAAGCAAGGAACTCTACACGGAAGGCAGCACAAGGAAGCCGATCGGTCTCTCGGCCCTGCCCGCAAGCTATGACGCGCCGGAGATCCCGAAGCTTGGCCCACCGATGCCGGGCGATCTGGGCTCCACGATCCTCGAGACCGAGCGCAGCTACGGGCTCGAGCCGGACTTCGCGACCGACTTTGAAACCGACTTCCGGCCGAACCCGGTCGCGGAGGCCGAGCGTGCGCGCCGTCTCAAGGAAGCCGCGCTCGCAGAGGAAGCCGCGCGGGCACCGGTCTTCTTCCGGCTGGAGCAAAAAGCGTCCACGCAAACGGTCTCGGGCACGCCCGACATCGCGTCGTCCCTGACCTCAGAACTCCTCGCCCTGACGCGCACCCCGCAAATACCAACTCTGTCCAGTCAGGGCCAAAGCGACCCGAACCTGCAGGACCGCAAGTCCGTGTTCGCCTCGACAGGCCGCCAGGACACCTTGAACCCGAACCGGATCGAAGACCCCGTCTCCCCCTACCAGCTGATGGCGGGCTCACTGATCCCGGCCAGCCTCATCACCGGCATCAACTCTGATCTTCCGGGTACGGTCATCGCTCAGGTCACGCAGAACGTCTATGACACGGCGCGCGGCCAGTATCTCCTGGTCCCGCAGGGCAGCCGCCTGATCGGCCGCTACCAGTCGGAAGTCTCGTTCGGCCAGGACCGCGCGCTGGTCGTCTGGGACCGGATCCTGTTCCCGGATGGCGGCTCGATCTCGATCTCGGAACCGGGCAGCGATGTGTCCGGCTATGCAGGTCTCAAAGACCGAACCGATGATCACTGGGACAAGGTGTTTGCAGCCGCTGGCCTCGCGACCCTGCTCGGCATCGGCGCCGAGCTGGGCCCCGGCGAGGACGGCGATATCGAACGCGCCATTCGCCGCGGCACCACCGACACGATAAACGAGGCCGGCCAGCGCGCCGTCGATCGAAGCCTCGGCGTGCAGCCCTCGATCACCGTGCGTCCGGGCTGGCCGGTCAATGTGATCGTGACGCGCGACCTTGTTCTCAAACCCTATTGAAGGAAGGGCAATCTATGCGAACCTTACGGCACATCACAGAACAGATCCGTGCAGAGCTGCCGGACGGACGGACCCTGCTGCTCGAACGCGGACGCGCGCCGCGGCTGGGCAGGGCCGGCGAACTCGTCCTCAGCCTTACGCTGCTGATCGGAGCGATCCTGCTGCTACCGCTCACCCCGTTGCTGGAGATGATGCTCTTTGCCGGGCTCTGGTCGGGCGTCCCGCTTGTCTTCGTATATTGCGGACTGGCGTGGATGGTCTGGCTGAGAGCCAGCGACTGGGCGCGGTCGCCGCCGAACGATCCGCCGGGCTGCCGCGTTATCGGAGTGGATGTCTCGACCAATGAACTGCTCGGGTTCATGGGCATCGACCCCGATGCCGGGCTCGAACCAAGGACGATCCACTGATGACGCTCCGCCTTGCCCCGATCCCCGACCGCACACAAGCAAAGCTCACGCTTGCGCTCGATCCGGACACCTATGCCGCACTGTCGGACTATGCGGCGGTCTACCTGCAGACCTATGGCCATGAAGAACGCGCCGAAACGCTCGCCGCGGCCATGATCGAAACCTTCCTGGCGTCTGACGCCGGGTTCAAGCGGGCCCGCCGGGCCCTTCACACCACCGCCAGCAAAGGAGACTGACCTATGGCACAGATCGGCGCATTCACGATGAAAGACGGAACATGGACGGGGACCATCCGTACCATGACCATCAACGTCAAAGCCCAGCTTGTTCCCAACAGGGACAAGAGCAAGAACAAAGAGGCGCCTGACTTCCGGCTTTATGCCGGCGGCGCGGAGCTCGGCGCAGCCTGGCGCCAGGACTCCAAGGATGGCGAAACGCCCTACCTCGCCGTAAAACTCGATGATCCGAGTTTTGCCCAGCCGATGCGCGCGGCCTTCTTCGAGAATGCGAAGGAAGGCACCGGCGTCCTTGTCTGGAACCGTCCCAAATGAGTCAGTTTCCACCACGCGCCTTTATCCGCATGGCTGCAGAGCTAAACAGAGCCGATCCTCAACAAAATGGGCCGGCTGCAGTGCACCCACCGGCCACGGGAGAAACACGGTTTCTGTCACTCCGCGATGTCCTGGGCCGGCTGACCATAAGCCGGTCACTTCTCTACGAACTCATCAAGGACCCGGTCCAACCCTTCCCTGCACCGGTCCATATCGGCAGGCGAAGCGTCTGGGTGGAAAGCGAAGTCGAAAGCTATATGCAGGCCATCCTGCAAGCAGCCCGGCAGAGACGCGCGAATTGAACATCCGTTCGCGCGAGCGAAAACAGTCTGCGAGAATCGTCCATGATTAGTGCGGCCTTGTTTCTAGCAGCTCGCACTCCGGTCGGAACTGCTTTTGCGCCCATTGCTGCCGTTCCTTGCCGAGCCGCATCCGACAATTCATCGCCGAAAGGCGACATAGGGTTCCTCAAAGAGCCCGGGCGCCAATAGTTCCGACCGGGCATAGCGAAAGGTCCTGATCTCGGAAATTCCAAATAACAGCATCAGCCGTCACCAAAACATGATGCTAACGTCACGCCCGCTTCACTGTGTCCGCCTACCGAACTTTTGGCCCGGTCGCCGACCGGACAATATACACCGGAGACGACCATGAAGCGCGCAAGACTCCTTGGCACGAGCGTTGGGCTTTTCTTTGCCCTCACATCCCCTGCCGTTGCCCAAACTATCGCGGCTGAAAGTGCCTCAGATAGTCAGGAGACCGCCGTCATGGACCGCGTGATTGTCACCGGTACGCGGGAGTCTGGCCGAACGAAATTCGAGTCGTTGGCGCCTGTGGATGTTCTGTCAGAGGCGGCCGTTCAGGGGTCAGCCTCCGCAGAGTTTGGCGATGTGCTCGCTCAACTTGTGCCGTCTTTCAACGTGCAGCGCCTGCCGCTCGCCGATGGACAGGTTTTCGTCCGGCCGGCGTCGCTGCGCAACCTCTCTCCTGATCAGACCCTTGTTCTGATCAATGGAAAGAGACTGCACCGGTCCGCGCTGCTTGGATCGCGCGGATCGCAAGCGCCTGATTTTGCGCAGATCCCGTCTTTTGCAATCAAGCGCGTTGAAGTGCTTCGGGACGGTGCCTCTGCCCAATACGGATCTGATGCAATTGCCGGCGTGATCAACGTCATCCTGAAAGATGAGCCCGGGCTCGAGGGATTTGCCCAGTATGGTCAGTACTATGAAGGCGACGGCGCCAATTACAGGGTTGGCGGCCAAGGCGGCGTGCAGCTTGGTGAGGCCGGTTTCCTGAATGGGGGGGTCGAATGGACGACGAGCGATCCCACGTCGCGCACGCGCCAGCGGCCAGACGCGATCGCCTTCCAGTTGGTAAACCCAACCCTCCAGGTACCAAATCCCGTCCAACGCTGGGGACAACCGGAATCGAGCGCGCTACGCGCCAACCTGAATTTTTCCTATGACTTGGCCCCGGCTGTCTCGGCTTATGGCTTCCTGACCTACGGCCAAGGGGAAGGCGACAGCGACTTCAACTGGCGCAACCCGACATCCACCGGGAGCGTTTTCAACACCTCGTCGGCTTTTCCAGGGTTCACGGCCCGGTCCATCTATCCGGTTGGTTTCTCGCCCATTTTTGGACAGGACGACGAGGATTATCAGCTCTCGTCCGGCCTGCGCGGTGCTTACGGCGCTGACTTCAACTGGGACTTGAGCGCGTCCTACGGTTCGAACAAAATTGACTATCGGATCGCGAACACAATCAACGCCTCGCTTGGCCCAGCCAGCCCGCTCGACTTTGACCTGGGCAGCCTTGCTCAGCGCGATTTCAACCTGAACGCAGACTTTGTCTACAGGCTGGCTGTCGATGGCCTCGCTAACCCGCTGAACATTGCGTTCGGGCTGGAGCGTCGCTCCGAGACCTACGAGATCACTGCCGGTGAGCCGGCGTCCTTTGCAATCGGACCAGGCGCGGCGACTGGGCTTGCGCCAAACGCGAACGGGTTTCCTGGCTTCAGCCAGCGTCAGGCCGGCGAATTCGATCAGACGAGCAATGCCGCCTATGTTGATGTCGAGGCAGACCTGACGTCACGCCTGACCCTGGCAGGCGCTGTCCGGTACGAAGATTTCTCTGAGTTTGGCAGCTCCACAGACTACAAGGCGTCCGGCAGGTTTGCTTTCACGGAGAACCTTGCTGCACGCGCGTCATACTCAACTGGGTTCCGCGCGCCGACACCAGGTCAACTCTACTCGACCGCAACGACCCAAGGCCTCGATACCGTCACACTCCAGATTTTCAACTCTGGCCGCCTGTCCCCGTCGGATCCGCTCGCCATTGCTCTCGGAGCAGAGCCCCTGGCGCCGGAGGAAGCCGAAACCCTGAGCGGGGGCCTGACATGGCGGACCGGCTTCGGACTTTCGGGTTCAATCGATGCCTATCAGATCAAGGTCACTGACCGTTTCAGCCAATCGGCGACGCGTGCTGTGCCTGTTGGGACGCCAAACCCTGACCTGTTCACAGGTGTGAGCTTTTTCGTCAACGCCTTCGACACAAAGACAACGGGTGTCGACCTGACGCTCGACTACCTGGCCGACCTAGGCCCGGGCACGCTCAATCTGACGGGTGCGGTGAACCTCAACGAAACCGAAGTTGAAGGCGGCACAACGAGTGTTGTGACCAGCGCTCAGCAGCGGCGCGTGTTCGAAGAGGGGCGGCCAAAGCAAAACGCGACGGCAAGCGCAAGTTACGATGTTGGCAAGCTGAATGTAACGGCGCGGGCACGCTATTATGGCCCGTGGACTGACAGTTCAGGGAACACGACGGGATTGATCTTCCAGGAGTTCGGGGCGATCACGTTGTTCGATCTTGCCGTGGCTTATGATCTGACCTCGAACGTCTCGGTCAGGGTCGGCGCCGAAAACCTGTTCGATGCCTATCCGGACGAGGCGACTTTCCAGGCCAATCGCGGCTTGATCTATTCGCGCAATGCGCCTTACGACACAGATGGCGGACAGTACTACGTTCGTCTTGACGCGAAGTTCTAGGCTCGGCTGTACGTCGATGAAACGGGTGATCAGCGTGCCTGACAGGCGCGGCTTCCTGAAGGGAGCGGCGGGCACGCTGGTCGGCCTTTCGGCGGGATGCGCAACCGCCCCTCATCGAGCTGTTGAACATGGTGGGAGATTGGACGAAGATTTCTGGCATTCGGTCCGTGCGGACTTCGACCTTCCAGATGGCGTCATCCAGCTGGAGAACGGCGCCTGGGGTGTCATGTCCTTGCCCGTGAGGGAGGCCTATTTCCGCCACCAAACGTGGGTCAACCAGCAAGGCTCATACTATACGCGGCGCGAGTTCGGCGCGGATGCGACCGCCGTCCGAGCCCGCGTCGCTGCGTCCCTTGGTGTGTACCCGGATGAAATCGCCTTCTCGCGCAATGCCACCGAAGCGTTGCAGGCTCTCATTGGGGGGTACAATCGCCTTGTGCCCGGTGATGGTGTTCTCCTCAGTGATCACGACTATGACAGCATGCAGACAGCAACGCGGTGGCTCAAGAGCCGGCGCGGTGCTCAGATTCATGAAATCACTCTGCCTGAACCGGCCACCAAGGAAGGCCTTATCAGTGCTTATGAATCCGCGTTGGTTGACCATCCAGATATCCGCCTGATTTTGCTGACACATGTCAGCCACCGCAATGGTGTGGTCATGCCCGTGGCGGAAATCACGGCGCTGGCGCGCGCACGCGGCGTCGATGTTATTCTCGATAGTGCGCACGCCTGGGGCCAGGTCGATCTGAGGCTCAATGACATGGGCGCTGATTTTGCCGGCCTCAACCTGCACAAGTGGATCGGCGCACCGATTGGTGTCGGACTGATGTTCATCCGCCGAGGACGCGTTGCCGAAATCGACCCTTTCATGGGCGAACCGGAAGGACGCGAGGTTGAAATAGACACGCGTCTGCATACCGGTACCACCAACTTCGCGGCTTTGCTAAGCGTGACCGACGCACTGGACTACCACGAACGGATTGGAGCAGAGCGCAAGGCTGCGCGCCTGCGCTTCCTGGCCAATTCATGGACCGAACCAGCACGGTCGCTGCCCGGCATCGAGATCATTTCGCCGCCCGACCCGGCTTTGCGAGCAGGCATCGCCGCATTCAGGCGCCGAGGCGAAACGAGCGCTGAACAG
The DNA here is from genome assembly GCA_038249555.1 of Caulobacterales bacterium. Taxonomy (GTDB): domain Bacteria; phylum Pseudomonadota; class Alphaproteobacteria; order Caulobacterales; family Hyphomonadaceae; genus Hyphomonas. The sequence continues at coordinate 3,621 of JBBSDJ010000066.1, read as the reverse complement.
AACCGGTCGCTAGTGGAGCGTCTGCTGAAAGACTTCGGAATCTTCACCGTCGTCCGCACAGGACTTGCATCGGGTGCCTGCGTTCGGGTCACCCCGGGAATCTTCACGTCCGAGGCAGAGATAAGGGCGTTGCTAAACGCGCTCGAACAAATTGATAGCTGACTGCGAAGGTCAGATCAGGACGGCTTCCCCCGGAACCTGATTCGCATAACCCTACATTTCACGCAGCGGTAACGGAAATTGCGTCAGATACTGTGGGGCAGGAATGGGCCAGGTTGGCTCTGATCGGCATCGGCCACAAACGGCAAGGTCAATCCGTTCGTGTCGTTCGGCTACCTGTCCGGCGCTAGGCCGGACTTCGCCGAAAGGCGACGCTCTCCCAAAAGCTCTTGACAATTGTAGCCAATAGGCTACAATTTTTCATGCCGACAATACTCAAATCCGACGTGTTCGAGGAGTGGATCGACAATCTGCGCGACCGCGCCGGAGCCGCACAAGTGTTGCGCCGGCTCGCCCGTTTGGAACTTGGTAATCCCGGCAGGGTCGCGCCCGTTGGCGAAGGTGTGAGTGAACTGAAGATTGATTTCGGACCAGGTTACCGCGTGTATTTCGGGCAACGGGGCGAGGAGTTGGTGATCATTCTCGGCGGTGGCGACAAGTCCAGCCAGGAGCGGGACATTAAGGCAGCGAAGAAGCTGTGGGACGAATGGAAGGAACAAGACCGATGACGAAAGCTAAGTTCTCCCCCTTCGATGTGGCGGATCACATTAAAACCGCGGAAGATGCAGTTCATTATCTCGACGCCGTGCTGTTGGATGGCGACGCCAACGAAATAGCTGAAGCGCTAGGCGTAGTGGCTCGCTCTCAAGGTATGGCGACGATAGCAGAAGAGAGCGGCCTCTCAAGAGAAACGCTTTATCGAACCCTCAGCGACGCTGGTAATCCGAGGCTTGCGACACTCATCGGCGTCTTGCGTGCCATGGGCCTTCGTCTCTCTGTAACCGCAGCGTAGGTCGTCCGTTATACGCGATCCAGAAGGCGTGTTCGCTTCATTCCAGCCGTTGTCCGGCAGCCCGCGGATTCGGCGGCAGTTCGCCAAAGGTGGACACTGAGGCAACGGCAGTTTCGCGGCATCATGGAGCAAGCTCACCAAATATGGTGATTACCGCAGTTCGCTGATTTTTAACTGTAAACGGATGACATTATGAGGATGACAGACTGTCCGCTGGTAATGATCGAATGGGAAGACAGCCTCCAGCCGGTTGGCTCGTGGAGCTACCTGTCTGACTTCAAGCCGCGCCCATCAATGCGCATTGCGTCTGTCGCATGGCTCATCCACGACAGCGCAGAAACCAAGGTCTTGGCCCCAAACATCGGGGGACTGGACGATGCGGACAACGCCCAGATGACCGGCGCGATTCACATTCCGGCGCGATGCATCGTGTCAGTTCAAAAGCTGAAGGAACCTGGTCGGGTTACTTCTTCGGCTTCGAACCCTTCTTCTCGTCCTGCCCGAGCGCAGACGCGTAAACGGACTTCTGCTGCGACGGTGTAAGCTTGCCGCCTGCCAAACCTTTGGCTGCGAGAGACGACACGCGGGGAGATGATTGCTTCTTGGCCATGGGAGGCGCTCCAGATCGGCGGGCGAAATTACCCACAGCGCAATATTGCCCGATTCCCCGTGTTCACCAAGCGTTCTTCCCTTACGGAAAGTTCATGCTAGCAGGGCTGACTTCCGCCAGTTCGCACAACGCAAACTTGCTGAAGCTGTTGCTTGGTGACTGGCTCAGACCCAAATGCCCGCATACAGGTTTGATACGGTGAATTGTGGATATAGACCGAAACGGCACCAATGATTGAGGCTGATATGATCAGCGCGCTGATCAAAATTGAAACAGCTACAAACTTGGGGCTACGGCTCAAGTCCCGTCGCTCCTAATGCATCGGCGCATTGCAGCAAAAATGCTGCTGAAAAACCGCCCCGGCTGATTTTGTTCTCCAAGCCCCGAGCACTTATCTCTATGCCCATGGCGTTCAACTTGTCCGCCAGCGCCTCGTAGTCGTTACCCGTCTCCGTCAGCATGGATCTGAGCAGCGTTTTCGCCTTCTCCTCATACTCAGAGTTTATCGGCAGCGCCTTGCGTGCCTCAGGCATCGGCGGCAATGGACGCTTGGGCTTCGGCTTCGTTTTGACGGCCATGGGCGCCTCCAGAAAAATCACCTGATTTGGTGAAATACCACTTGACCGTGAGTCGGTCCAGCCATATCTGTCAATCACCAAATATGGTGAGACAGATGGCTCAGCACTTCCTTCATTCCCCCGCCGCCAAAACGCTCTCGCTGGCGAAGATCCTCCGCATGTCGGACCAGGATGCAGAGACTGCGTTCCGCGCCATCCGCTGGGCTGACACTGACGGCGAGCCTGTTTGCCCCGAGTGTGGTTGCCTTGAGTACTACAATCTGAAATCCCGCCCGGTCTGGAAGTGCAAAGGCTGCGCGAAACAATTCAGCCTGACGAGCGGCACGATCTTTCACAGCCGCAAGCTCAGCGTCCGTGACATTCTCGGCGCCATCGCGATCTTCACGAACGGCGCCAAGGGATACTCCGCACTCCAACTATCCCGCGATCTTTGCATCGATTACAAAACTGCTTTCGTGCTTTGCCACAAGATGCGCGAAGCTATAGGGCTCGCCCGCGCTGAAGGCGCTCTCTCGGGTGACGTTGAGGTCGATGGCGCTTACTTTGGCGGCTATGTGAAGCCTGCCAACGACCGCTCTGAACGCAAAGATCGCCGCCGCAAAATCCACCAGTCCGGCAAGCGTCAGGTTGTGGTTGTGATGCGCGAGCGTCAGGGCCGCACCGTTACGGCGGTTCACCAGACTGAAGCCGCTGGCGTTGCCGCAGTGCGCGCGAACGTCGCCGCAGGCGCCACGGTCCACGCTGACGAGGCTGGCCACTGGGACAGGCTGGCCGCTCACTTCCCGATAAAGCGTAAGCGCTGCGAGCGCATCACATGCTCAGTGTATTGACTTCCTGGCGAACGGTCCGGGCAGGAGTTCATCGAGGCGTTTCATCGGGTGACCCTGAGCTATCGCCTCGAGCGTTGCGGTGAGATAGCTGAGCGGCTCGACGTCGTTGAGCTTGCAGGTCTCGATCAGCGACGCGGTGCACGCCCAGGCCTTGGCGCCTTCGTCATGCCCGGCGAACAGATGATTCTTTCTGCCAAGAGCCAGGGGCCTGATTCTGTTTTCAACCGGGTTGCTGTCCATCTCGACATGGCCGTCACCCAGGAACACCTGCAGCCCGCCCCAGCAGTTGGCGATGTAGGTGAGATGCTCACCCAGCCGGGATTTGGCGGAGATGCGCGCCCGTTTCTGTTTCAGCCAGTCACCGAACGCGGCCACCAGCGGCGCGGTGCGGGCCTGGCGGACAAGCCGGCGCGCTTCGGGACCCTGGCCGCGGATCTCCGCTTCGATGGCGTAGAGCGCAGCGATCTGTTTCAGGCCCTCATCCGCAATCGGCGAGCCAGAAGACTTCTTGATATCCACCAGTCTGCGGCGCGCATGCGCCCAGCAGTTGGCGAGCACAAGCGCTCCGCCTGATCGCCCCTTTCGCAGGAG
>JBBSDJ010000065.1:0-14082 GCA_038249555.1 Caulobacterales bacterium | reverse complement strand
TCAGCGCCGAACTCGCCGCCCGTATCCGCGGCGAAGCCGACGCCATGGCGCTGCGCCGCGCCCATCACGATCCCGCCGCCCACCTCGCCCATCGCCCGCAGGGCGATCTTGCCCGCCGCGTCTATGAGGGCGCCGAAACCGCGCGCATCGAAAGCCTCGGCGCCAATGCCATGCTCGGCACCGCCGGCAATCTCGACGCCGCGCTCGACCATCGCTGCAAGTCCACCAATTTCGGCGCAGGCTCCGAAGATCCCGAAGCGATCCTCGCGCCCGCCCTCGAATTCCTGCTGCGCGAACGCCTCACCGGACGCCCGCTTCCGGAAAGCGCCGAGCGCGTCGCCGCCGTCTGGCGCGAAAAGGTCGAAACCCGCGCCGGCAAGGCCATCGACGGCCTGATGGATCAGCTGCACGACCAGGCCCAGTTCTCGAAAACCATCCGCTCGATCATCCGGGACCTGACGGCCTCGGACGTGCCCGGCGACGACGTCGAGACCGGCGAGCAGGAGAATGCCGAGCAGCAGGAAGACAACGAAACCCAGACCGGAGACGATGATACGTCCACGGAAGAACAGATGGGCGCCTCCGCCGACCAGATGGAGGCCGGCGAGACCGAAGACATCGACGGCGAGGAGGCCAACGTTTCGGTCGATCAGGACGCCGATCTCGACGCCGACGATTCGCCTGCAGAGGAAGATGACGGCGCCAAACCCCTGCGCCCGAACTTCCAACCGGGCGACGAGCGCGACCGGTTCGTCTACAACGTCTTCACCCGCGCCCATGACGAGACCGCGCAGGCGCAGGACCTTTGCGACGCGGAAGAACTCACCCGTCTGCGCGCCTACCTGGACCACCAGCTGCAAGGCCTGCAGGGCGCCGTCGCCAAGCTCGCCAACAAGCTGCAGCGCCGGCTGATGGCTCAGCAGAACCGCTCCTGGAGTTTCGATCTCGAGGAAGGCGTGCTTGACACCGCCCGCCTTACCCGCGTCATCACCGACCCCACTGCGCCGCTCTCGTTCAAGCAGGAAGACGACACCAAGTTCCGCGACACGATCGTCACACTGCTGCTGGACAATTCCGGCTCGATGCGCGGCCGTCCGATCATGGTGGCTGCCCTGTGCGCCGACATTCTCGCCCGCACGCTGGAGCGCTGCGCGGTGAAAACCGAAATCCTCGGCTTCACCACCAAGGCCTGGAAAGGCGGGATGAGCCGCGAGGACTGGGTGAAAGCCGGCAAGCCGAATGGTCCCGGACGTCTCAATGATATCCGCCACATCATCTACAAGGCTGCCGACATGCCCTGGCGCCGGGCGCGCCGGAACCTCGGCTTGATGATGCGCGAAGGCCTTCTCAAGGAAAACATCGACGGCGAAGCCCTCCTCTGGGCGCATGACCGGATGCTGGCGCGGCCCGAGCAGCGCAAGATCCTGATGGTGATCTCGGACGGCGCGCCGGTCGACGATTCCACGCTGAACGTCAATATCGGCAACTATCTCGAACGCCACCTCCGGCAGGTGATCGACCAGATCGAGAACCGCTCGCCCGTCGAGCTCATCGCCATCGGCATCGGCCATGACGTGACGCGCTATTACAAGCGCGCCGTCACGATTGTGGACGCCGAACAGCTTGGCGGCGCGATGACGGAGCAGCTCGCCTCCCTGTTCGACGAACACCCGATCAATCCCGCCGCCATGGGTATCGTTCCGCTCACTGAGCGCACCACCCGCGGCGCCGTCAGCGGCGCCAGTGCCGGTGCCCCCAGCTACGGCAAGAAAGTCGGCCTCGGCCGCGACGTGAAAACCACCACGCTGCAAGCCGTGAAACCGCCGGGGAAGAAGTGAGTTTTCTTCGGGTTTTTGGAATTTCGGAGATAAAAACACCTTCTGCGCCCGGGTCCGCAAGCGCGGGTGTTGCGTAAGGATTGGCCGGGCGTTTTGTAACGGTCTGTTCCGGATGGATTTAATTTTGTGGGCTTGTTGTTGCCTGTAGGCGCAAGTTTGGCTTGTTGCCTCTCCAGTGGGATATATTCCGTTTCAATCCGTGTGCATCGGATGGCGATTGTCTCTCGCCTGTTCTCATTCATTCTCATTTTTTATCACTTCGTATCGTTTGGTTCTCGTCTGCTCTCGGGGCGAGCGGATTTCGGCCTTTGGCCTCTATCCGGCCTACGGGGTGCGGGGTGAGGCTGAGTATAACTCCGCGCGGAGGGGTGTGGCGCAAGCCCCGGAGATCTAATTCGCAATGCGTTGATGCGTCTGCGGATTTTGTGGTCGGGGTGCGTGGTGTTTGTTGCGTAGGGGCGGCGGCAGGGTTTGCCTCGCCCCACCCTAACCCTCCCCGTTCCGGGGAGGGGACCGCTCAGCGTTCGGTGAACGCAAGCATTGTCCGAGATGCAACCGGCCCCCTCCTCGCGCGAAGCGTGGGGAGAGCTAGGGTGGGGGCCTTACTCGCCCTAACGCCCCGCCTTCTCATCCAGTCCGCTGGTGCCCTGACGGGCTTCCAGCGCCGCTGCCACATCATCGAGGCTCACGCCGCGCGACCGGAGCGCCACGAACACGTGGTAAAGAACATCCGCCGCCTCGCTCGCGACCCGGCCGTCGCTCTCGCCGCGCACCGCGTCCGCCAGCTCGCCGCCCTCTTCGGCGACTTTGGCCGCGCAGGCGTCCGGCCCCTTGGCGAGCAGTTTCGCGGTCCAGCTCCTGCCCGCATCGCCTTCTTCGGCGCGCGCATCGATGGTGCTGGCAAGGTGTGCCAGCGCGGCGGACAGCCGGGCAGGGGAGGCAAGGTCGGTCATCGGGCGGGCTCCTGTTACAAGCCGTTTAGCGTTCCCCGGCGTCCGCGTCACCCGGCCAAGCTTGACGGACGCCGCGTAAGGGCGCCAGCTTTGGTGGAAAAGGAGGAAGTTCCATGAAAGACCGCGTTACCATCACGATGCTCGAAGACGGCGTGGCCGATGTCCGCCTCGTGCGCAGCGACAAGATGAATGCCCTCGACAACCTGATGTTCGCCGGCCTCGCTGAGGCGATTGCGCAGCTCAAGGACATGAAGGGCCTGCGCGCCGTGGTCCTGTCCGGTGAAGGCCGCGCCTTCTGCGCGGGGCTGGACCTCTCCTCGATGGCCCAGCCCGGCGACGGCAAGAAGCAGGGTGAAGGCGCCACCGGCAGCCTCGGCAGCCGCAGTCACGGCCTCGCCAACCTGGCCCAGCATGTCGCCTGGGGCTGGCGGGAACTGCCCGTGCCTGTGATCGCCGCCGTGCACGGCATCGCCTTTGGCGGCGGGTTCCAGATCATGTCGGGCGCCGATATCCGTATCATCCATCCGGACACGCGCTGCGCCATCATGGAAATGAAATGGGGCCTCGTGCCCGATATGGCAGGCTTTCCGCTCTGGCGCGGCAATGTCCGCGACGATGTGATCCGTGAGCTGACGTATACGAACCGGGAGTTCAAGGGCAGCGAGGCCCATGCCTTCGGCTTCGCCACGAAGCTTTCGGAGACCCCTCTCGAGGACGCGCTCTGGCATGCCAAACTCATCGCCGGCAAGCACCCGGCCGCAATGCGCGGGGCGAAAGTGCTGTGCAATGCGATGGCCGATTCCACCGACGCCGAACTGCTTCTGCTTGAAAGCAGCGAGCAGCTGAAAGTCATGCGCACGCCCAACCAGATCGAGGCGGTGATGGCCGAGATGCAGAAACGCAAGGCGGTGTTTGCGGAGTGAGGTGAGACCGCTCATCCCCGCGAAGGCGGGGGCCGGGTCAGGCAAGACCGCACGAGACCCCCGCCTGCGCGGGGGTGAGCGGGGGTTCGGTTAAACCTTCCGCACGGGCGCGCCGGCTTTATTGAGCGCCTCGCGCGCCTCGGCCAGCGTCGCCTCGCCGAAGTGGAAGATCGACGCGGCGAGCACCGCGCTCGCTCCGCCTTCGAGGACGGCGGGGGCGAAATCCTCAACGCTGCCCGCGCCGCCGCTGGCGATGACCGGGATGGTGACGGCGGAGGAGACGGCCTTGAGGAGGGCGATGTCATAGCCGGTCTTGGTGCCGTCGCGGTCCATTGAGGTCAGCAGGATTTCGCCGGCGCCTTTCGAGGCGGCGAGGCGGGCGAAGTTAACCGCGTCAATGCCCGTCGCCTCACGGCCACCCTTGGTGAAGATCTCCCAATGGTCGCCGGTCTTGCGGGCGTCGATCGCCACCACGACGCATTGCCGGCCGGCCTTGGCGGCGCAGGCGGAAATGAGGCCGGGGTCTGACACCGCGGCGGAATTGATTGCCACCTTGTCCGCGCCGGCGCGCAAGAGGGCGACCATGTCTTCCACGGAGCGCACCCCGCCGCCGACGGTGAGCGGCATGAAACAAGCCTCCGCCGTGCGGCTGACGGTTTCGAGCAACGTGCCCCGGCCTTCATGGCTGGCCGTGATGTCCAGGAAGCACAATTCGTCCGCCCCTTGCGCGTCATAGGCGCGGGCGAGGGCGACGGGATCGCCGGCATCCTTCAGGTCCACGAAATTGACGCCCTTCACGGTGCGGCCGTCTTTCACGTCCAGGCAGGGGATGATGCGTGTTTTCAGCATGCGCGCGGTGTAGCGGCAGGGGCGGGCTTTAGGAAGGGGGCGGTTGAGGGCCAGATCCATCAAATTGCACCGATCCTCTGAGGCCGGTTTTAAGCATGACGGTGTAGGCATGAGGACGGAAATCCGAGAACCGACTGCCCATGAAACCTGCCCTTCGCAAAGCCATCCTGACCGGCGCGCTGATCACGGCGGGCTCGGTGCTGGCGTCGGTTGTGCCGGTGTGGATCTGGCTGCAGATCGACCCGGTGATCGATCACGCGTCGATTTATGCGTCCTGCATCGTGCTGCCGATGATCATTGCGCCTACCTGCAGTTTCTTTATCCTCCGGGCACAGATGAACGCCGAGCGCCTCGCGCTGGCCAATCACCGGCTGGCCAATAGTGACGAGCTGACGGGCCTGCCGAACCGGCGGGCTTTCTTCGCAGCGGCCGAGCAGCTTCAGGGGCGGGTGGCGCTGGGCGAGGGGCTGCTGGCCTGCGCGATTGCCGACATCGACAATTTCAAGCGTGTCAATGACGAGCATGGCCACGAAGCGGGCGACAATATCCTGAAATCCGTAGGCGGAGCATTGCGGGTGATGGAGCCGGAGGTCGGCGTAATGGCGCGCCTTGGCGGCGAGGAATTTGCGGTGGCCGGCCTGTTCAGCAGTGAGGCCGAAGCGCGCCATTATTTCCAGAACCTAGTGCGCGCGCTGGGCGGGGAAGGCTGCGTGCACGGCGGACACCGCCTGCGCGTGACGATCAGCCTGGGTTATTGCATGGCCCGCGAGGGCGACACGGTGTCCGCGCTGCTCAGCCGGGCGGACCATGCGCTCTACCGCGCCAAGGCGGCGGGCAAGAACCGCGCACTGGGCGACGCGCCCGCGCCTGGACCGATCCGCGTTCCGGCCTGAGGGGCTTTTGGCGCGGCGTTTTCCAGCGCCGGGCGGAACCGGCGCGGCCTTATAGGCGTTGTTGGGTCATTCAAAAGCCCAGGAGACATGCCATGAGCCGACTGATCAAGACCGCCCTCACTGTGGGCTTCACCGTTCTGGTGCAACGCGCGGTGACCCAGTATCTGGACCACCGCGAAGAACGCCGCGCCGTGGCAAAAGCCGCGCGAACCGGGTTGGCGACCGACGCGCGCTAACGCGGGGCGAGGATCATCTGGGTACAGCGGAACAGGGCGATCACCTTGCCGGTGTTCTCGTTGCTGATCTCGACATCCCAGACATGCGTGGTGCGGCCCCGGTGGGCGGGCTTTGCGACGCCGGAGACGACCTCGCCGACCTTGGCGCTGCCGAGGAAATTGGTTTTCAGCTCGACGGTGGTGAAGCTTTCGCCCTCTTTCAGGTTGGGCGACATGCCGGCGGCGCAGAGCCAGTCCGCCAGCGTGATGACCACAGGCGCCCAGAGAAAGCCCGTGCCGGCGACGACCGGCTCGGTCACTGTCAGGCGGCCTTCGACACGGGTCGCCTCGCAATGCTTGAGCGACACGCCGACATGGCCGGGATGCTTGTTCGCCGTGAAGGCATTGAGACGCGCGACGAGATCGTCCGGCATGTCATTTCTCCTGGTGCTGCGCGCATCTTAAGCCGCCATCGTGGGAAGGCCACCCGGGCGCGAGCGAAACGTGAATATGGAGCTATACCAAGAGCCAATGCGCGGTGCCAACACCAGCTTTACGGGCGCCTTCTCGTCGCTTTAGCCTCGCTGAGGGCTTCTTGAATCTTCCCCGATTCTTCTCCCTGACGCCGCGGGAAATCATGGGGCCTAACCCGAGCTATAGAGGTGATCGAGAACCGCACGCGCGTGATATCATTAAACTATTTGGATCAAGCGGGAGGAATCCGGAATTTGCGAGGGCGGCCTGTGTCTCCGTCAGTTCCCGCGATCCGCCCTGAAAAGCCAAAACCGTTGCATCGCAACCGGGTCCCGCCTTGCCCGGCCGGCCGGAAAGATCGGGGGGAACAGCGACCGCCAATACAAAATTCACCATATGCGGTATGTCTGATCAACTGGCCTGATGATTGCATTATGGGGCAAAAGCCTGACGGAGATGAGCATGGCGGATGCAGCAGAGTTCAATACATTGCCCTCGCAGGCCGCTGATTTCCTTGCAACGCGGCCGGCAGACGCGCTCGTGTCTGTCATTGTGCCCTGTTACAACGAGGAAGAGGTCATCCTTGAGACCCACCGCCAGCTGTCGGAAACGCTGCAGAGTGACGGCATCAATTTCGAGATCATCTATGTAAATGACGGATCGCGTGACAACACGGCGAACCTTCTCCGCGAGATTAGCGAGCGCGATCCGCGCGCAGGCTATCTCTGCTTGTCGCGCAATTTCGGCCACCAAGTCGCTGTGACGGCGGGACTGGATGCCGCCAAAGGCGATGCCGTCGTTTTCATCGACGCCGACTTGCAGGACCCGCCAGCGGTCATCGCCCAGATGTTCACAAAATGGCGCGAAGGATCGGATGTCGTATACGGGCAACGCGTGGCGCGTGAAGGTGAAAGCCGTTTCAAGCTGGCCACCGCGAAAATGTTCTACCGGGCCCTCAACAGTATTTCCGATGTCAGTATTCCGCTGGATGTGGGCGATTTCCGTCTGATGGACCGCGAAGTGGCGGACATGCTGGCCGGGATGCGCGAACGCGACCGGTTCCTGCGCGGTATGGTCGCCTGGCTCGGTTTCACGCAGACGGCGGTGCCTTACAATCGTGATGCCCGGTTTGCGGGCGAGACAAAGTATCCGCTGAAGCGGATGCTGGCGCTTGCCTTCAACGGAATGATGTCCTTTTCGATGGCGCCGCTCCGGTTCGTGCTCGCGCTAGGCATGACGGTCGTCGGTATATCCCTGCTCGGCGTGCTGTACGCAATCATCATGCGACTGACGACGGACGCATGGGTCAGCGGCTGGACCCTGCTTTTCATCTCTGTGATGTTGATGGGCGGCGTGCAGCTGGTCGTCCTGGGCGCGATCGGTGAATACGTCGGCCGCATCTACATGGAATCCAAGGGCCGGCCTCTCTACGGCATCAAGGAGCGCGGCGGTCCTGTCGCCAAGTCACCTCGCGGCCGGGGGTAGGCCCATGGGCGCGACCTTGAAATACGTCTGGGTCGCCCTCGGCTTCGCGGTTGGCGGCGCGTTCATCTACCTGTCTCTTTCTTCCCTGGACTGGCAGACCGTACGCTCAGCGTTTGCGCAGGCGCATCTTGGCTGGGCGCTGCTCGGCTTTCCGCTTGTCGCGGTTGCGTTCCTCATACGCCTGGAGCGCTGGTGGCTCATGTTGTCGGCCATCGGCTCGCGGGCCACGCGGCGCGAGATTGCCGCGCCCTTCTTCGGGGGATTCGCCCTCAACAATGTCCTGCCATTCCGGATGGGTGACGTTGCCCGAGCCGCTGCTTTCACCCGGCGCCTTGATGTCTCGGCCTCGGGCGCGACGGCATCATTGCTGGTGGAGCGTGTGTTCGATCTCTACGCGCTGCTTCTGCTCGGCTTCGTCTCTCTGCTGATGATGGCACATGTGCTGACGGGCTTGCCCGTGATGGGCAGCGCGGCGGCGATTGCCGGCCTCGGCGGCCTGCTCTGTGTGCTGACGGCTGTGCTGACTGTTCCGAAAACACTGGGACGGCTTTACCTTTTGGTGCTCAAGACCCCGCTCGGCAAGGTCGTGCCGCGCGCGCTCACACGTTTCGGCCTGCGCACGCTGATCCACATCTCGCATATCATCCGCCGCCAGGGTTCGCTCAAGCTGATCGGGCTGTCACTGATCGCGTGGACGGTCGAAGGCGGAGTGATCTTCGCCAGCGCGCAGGCGCTGGGTGTCGGGTCCGAGCTCGCCGGCCCCTGGCTCGCGATCGTCTCCGGAAATCTCGGCACATTGCTGCCCGGCACCCCGGGACATTTCGGCACGTTCCACTATCTTGCGGCGCACGCGCTGACGCTGGCCGGTCCCGAGTTCAGCGCCGCCTTTCTGGCCGTCACGCTTGCGCACTTCATCATCTGGAGCGCGACGACGCTCACCGGTCTGGCCCTGCTGATGTCTATCGGCGGACTTCGTGGGCCTTTCCGGCGCGCTCAATCGGAGTCGCCTGCGGACCCTTCCACAGGCGGCGGCGGGTCTGGTCTCGCTTTCTCCGCCTCCCCCCTCAAACCATAGGACACGCCCAACATGACGAAACCAACGGTCGCCATCATCGGCGCGGGCTTCACCGGCCTTACCGCTGCGCTCCGCCTTCTGGATCGGGGTGTGCATCCCATCGTGCTCGAACAGGACAGCCAGCCCGGCGGTCTTGCGGGCAGTTTCACTGTCAACGGCGCTGAGCTCGAGAAGTTCTACCATCACTGGTTCAAGAGCGACGTGCACATCCACGAGCTGGTCAAGGAACTGGGCCTCGAGGACGAGATCCTTTATCGCAAAACCAAGACGGGCAGCTACTATGCCAACAGCCTTTTCCGGCTATCGCGTCCGCTCGACCTTCTGGCTTATACGCCGCTGTCGCTGATCGGCCGCATTCGCCTCGGCTTGCTCGTGTTCCAGGCGCGCGCGGTCAAGGACTGGCGCACCATCGAAGACGAAACCGCCGCCAACTGGCTGCTTCGGATGTGCGGCCCGGAAGTCTACGAGCGCGTGTGGAAGCCGCTGCTCGCCGGAAAGTTCGGCAAGTTCGCAGACCAGATCGGCGCGGTCTGGATGTGGAACAAGCTGGCGCTGCGCGGCGGCAGCCGCGACAAGAGCGGCGAGGAAGTGCTGGCCTATTACAAGGGCGGCTTCGCGGAACTCTCGAAAGCGATGATGGCGCGGGTCATCGAGCGTGGCGGCGAAGTGCGGCTGAATACGTCCGTGACCGGACTATCGTTGGCGGAGGGCCGCGTAACCGGCGTGACGACCAGTCACGGCCCGGTGGCGGCGCAAGGCGTGCTGTCCACAATTCCCCAGCCAGTGTTTGCCAAGCTCGTCGCGCCGCATGTCGAATCTTCGTATGTCGAGCAGCTCCGCAAGATCGAATATCTTGGCAACGTCTGCATGGTTCTTGAGCTCGAAAAGTCGCTGTCTGATACCTATTGGATCAACGTCGCGGACCCGGAATTCCCGTTTGTCGGGGTCATCGAACACACCAACTTCGAGCCCACCGAAACCTATGGCGGACGCCACATCGTCTACCTGTCAAAATACTTGCCGACCGACACGCCGATGTACAGCTTCACGCCTCAGGAGATGGTCGACTTCGCGCTTCCGCACCTGCAGCGCATGTTCCCGGACCTCAAGCGCGACTGGATCCTCGATGCCCACGTCTTCCGGTCCGAATACACCCAGCCGATTGTCAAACCTGGCTACAGCCGACTGATTCCGGATGCGAAAACGCCCGTCGGCGGGCTCTGGCAGTGCAGCATGGCGCAGATTTATCCAGAGGACCGCGGCACCAACTATGCCGTCCGTGAAGGTTTTCGCATTGGCGACAAGATCGCAGCAAGCCTGGAGGGCGGGTTCACTCCCGCGACGGCGGTCCTGGAAAAAGGCGCGGCGAGATGAACCCTGCCGTTCCCTCCAGTCTTTCGGACAGCGCCTACCGAAACGCGACGTTGGCGATCATGCTTGCTGCCATAGCTCTCCGCTTCTGGGATCTTGGCGGGCCGTCGCTCTGGTTCGACGAAATTGTCTACGCGGTCAATTCGCGCGGTGACTTCGGCGACGTTGTGGGCATGACCCAGTCCAACAACAGCTCTCCCGTCCTTTTGCCGTTGCTTCTGAACCTCCTTGAACGGACGGTAGGCCTGAGTGAGTTCACGGCCCGGCTACCATCGGCCCTGTTCGGCATTGCGTCTGTTTTCGTGATGACGCGCCTCAAAGATGTGGGCGTCGCGAGAAGTGTCGCACTCATCAGCGCGGCGCTTGTTGCCGTGGCGCAGATGCAGATCATCTATGCCCAGGAAGTGCGCGAGTATGGCCTCTCGATCCTGATGTCTGCCCTGCTGCTCTATTCAATGTTCCGTGTTCTGCATACCGGCCGGGCACTCGTTCTCTGCATCGTCCTGGCCATAACGCCCTGGGCCTCTTATGGCCCTTGTTTTGCGGCGCTTGCCGTCCTGACGACCCTTGCCGCCCTGCGAATCATGAAACGCACCGACGTGCCCTACTGGAAAATCCTTGTTGCCGGGGCTGTTTTCCTTGCGTCTGCGGCCGCGTCCTACCTGGCGATCGCCCAGCACCAGTTGGGTACGGCCCATCAATGGTATCTTATCGAGCACTATTACCAGCTTTCTGGCATGGGCCTGCCGGAATGGCTGGCTACGAATTCCGGCGGCATTCTTCTCGCGTCCGTACCGGGACTCATATCTGTGATCATGTTGCCGGTGGTCATGATCCTCTTCCTGGGGCGCTACGTCACCAAACCCCTGACGCTGCTCGACCATCCGGGCATTGTCGCGGCGATTGTCCTGATCGGAGGCATGATCCTCGCGGGGCTGCTCGAACTCTATCCCTATGGCAGCCCGCGCCACTCGGTGTTTATCGGCCCCTTCATCTGCCTGATGTTTGCTATCGGCCTGAACGGGCTGATTGCGTCTCTGGCGCCGGCCATGCGTCGGCCCGTTGCGCTCACGCTTGGCGGTCTCGTGGCCTTGTCCGCGCTGCTGACGATCCTCGCAATCCCGATTGCGCCGGGCCTTCATCCTGCCCTCGCCAAGGTTGGCAAGGTCGAGATCTATGGTGAGTATGAAGACAATCGAGCCCTCATGGACTATGCGCGCCGGCATTCGGACAAGTATCTGTATGCCGCGCCGGGAGCTGCTCCGGCGCACACTTACTATGGCGCCGATCTCGATATGACGATTGCGCCGCGCGACCTGATCGGCATGCATGATGCCATGGCACGCGATCTTATCGCGCAGTCCGGTGGACGCCCGACTGTAGTGGTCATGTCGAACCTGCCGGATGGGCACGCGGACGCTCTCAAGGGCAGCGTCGAAGCGCAGGGCGCGCGTGTCACCGAGCCGTTTGCGGCAAAACGCGTTGAAGGCTTCATCGTGACGCCAGGCGCAGGCACGCCTTAAACTGGGGCGCGCCTTCCCGAAAAACGGCGAGGCTGCACCAGATCGTCCGGCTGCCGCCTAAGCGGGAAGGCCAGCCGGGCGCGGCGTGGCCTATTCTTCGACTTCGCTCAGGATGAGCGTCACTCTGTTTGGCGTGTGATCAGGTCATCCCGGAATGTGCACAGCAAATGTCCGGGACCCAGAGAGGTCCGGTAACGCGACACCGCCTTTGGGTCCCGGTCTTTGCCTGCGGCAAAACCGGGATGAAGCAGGCTCGCGTGCGATAGCAATAGATGCGCAGACGGCGCCTTCACTCGGCGTCAAGGAGAAATCATTTCGCGAATCATGCTTAGTAAGCGGGCAGGTTCGAAGGTGGGGTGTGCGCTTGAAACTTTTATCGGAACTGGTCGATCTATGGCTTCGAATACGACCGCCAATGTTACTTCGAGCTGCTGCTTGAACCCGTTGGCTTTGATCGAAGGGGAGCTTTAGCTCCTATCCTTGGCTTTTTGCTCATTGCCTTGGGACTAGCGACGTTAGTTGCTGATCGTTGGGCGATGACAATCCCATCAAAATTGTTTGCGCAGGATAAGGACCTCTACGCCAGAATCGATCACGCCCTAGCGTGGTCGGAATTAGACCGTATGCAAAACAATATCCACAATCATTGGTATTGGTCGACAGAGATGGATCGTATGCTGAGCGTTCAATCCATCGGTGAGAATCCTTCGGCGCGATTTAGCAATGGGTACGTCCAGAGAAAGTGGACTTCCTACAAAAAGGCAATTGAACAGCTGCTTCGCTTTTTGACGCAGAACGTTCGGCCAACGCCGATGGATGGTGCCCGATACAAATTGTTTGAGCCTGACGACCTGCATGACGATGATCAGGCAAGAGTCCGATTCAATCAACTTGAGAAACGGCTCAAGGGCCTAATTGAAGATGTCGACAACGCATATAAAGATCTTGCGAAGGCGACGGCTTCAGAGGGCATGTCACCTTAGGATCACAGGTACAGTAGAACTCCCGGCGGGATGAATCTCGCCCTACAGGGTTTGGGCCGCCTTTACCGCCTCACCCGCATTGATATCCCCATCATACAGCGCGCGGCCCAGGATCGTGCCGGCGATGGGGGCGCCGCTGGCTCTCAGGGCGCGGATGTCGTCGACGCTTTTGACGCCGCCGCTGGCGATGATTGGGATGGTGACGGTGTTGGCGAGGTCTGCCGTGAACGGAACATTCACGCCGGTCTTCAGGCCGTCGCGGCTGATGTCGGTGGCGATGATGGCGGCGACGCCGCAGCCTTCGAAGGCTTTCGCGAGTTCGGTGGCGCGCATGTCGCTGGTCTCGGCCCAGCCTTCGACGGCGACCATGCCCTCTTTTGCGTCGATGCCGACAACGATGCGCCCCGGCAGGGCGCGGGCGGCGGTTTTCACGAGCTCGGGGTCGCGCAGGGCGACGGTGCCGAGGATGACGCGGGCGATGCCGGCCTCCAGCCAGGCGTCGATCTGGGCGCGGGTGCGGATGCCGCCGCCGAGCTGGACCGGGGCAGGGGTGGCCTTGAGGATGCCTTCGACGGCGGCGCGGTTCACGGGCTGGCCTTCGAAGGCGCCGTTGAGGTCGACGACGTGGAGATGGGTGAAGCCCATCGCATGGAAGGCGGCGGCCTGGTTGGCGGGATCGGTGTTGAACACGGTGGCCGCGTCCATCTCGCCGCGCAGCAGGCGGACGCAGGCGCCGTCTTTCAGGTCAATCGCGGGATAGAGGGTGAAGGTCATGATGTCTTCTTCTGGAACCCCTCTCCCGCGTGCGGGAGAGGGGTAGGGGTGAGGGGGCTTGGAGGCAGATATATCGCGTCGGGATGGATTAGGAGTCTTTCTTGCCACGCGCCTTGCGGCGCGCGGCCTCGCTCGGGAAATCGCGGTGCGATTTCTGATCCTCGCGAGCCCTCACCCCCAACCCCTCTCCCGCAAGCGGGAGGGGGTATAGTGATATCAGTTGGAAAAAGATCGCCCTAAAAACCAAGCTCCTCAGGGCTTGGATCTCACACGTCCGCTATCCGGCCACGCTTTCTGGATCAGCCTCCCCGACAACTACAATATGAGCGGGAGACCCGAAGAACGCGAAGATGCGCAACCAAACAACGATAAAAACTCGATCCTGTGCTGCGTAAGTCCCCAATCTAAACTCAAATACGCGATCTGATCCGGTAGCTTCGGGAGGAACTTGCTCTCCACCCACAAAGTGGCAGTAGCGATCATCCCTCCCCAATATGAAATCCAAAAGCAGCGGTTTGAAGTTATCTATGCCGAGAACAGCCGATGCGTAAGCATGTGCAGTTTTAGCCAAGAAGCGGCTAAGTCTCCTTGGGTCAAGGTCTCCAATAGTAATGGCTAATGGACCTTCGTGATTAGTCTCAGCACGGAACAAGTCTATGATGGGCTCAAGGTGATGCTCGTCGCATCCGATCCAAACTGAACCCTCAATTTGAGATGAAGGAGCTC
>JBBSDJ010000064.1:0-14269 GCA_038249555.1 Caulobacterales bacterium | reverse complement strand
GCCGGATGTCCGCGCCAAGATCGAATGGCGCATCGGCATCACTGGCAAGAGCCTCGAGATCCTTTACGCCCAGGGTGTGAAGATCGCCTTTGGAACGGATGCCGGCGTCTCCAAGCATGGCCGCAATGCGGACGAGTTCGAGCTGATGGTGAAATTCGGCATGCCGCCCGCTGAAGCGATCAAGGCGGCCACGGTCAATGCCGCCGATCTTCTCGGCCTATCTGCCGAAGTCGGCACGCTGGAGCCCGGCAAGAGCGCCGACCTGATCGCCGTGAAGGGCGATCCGTTGAAGGATGTGAAGGTCCTGAAGTCGGTCGGTTTCGTCATGGTCCGCGGCGACGTCGCCAAGGACTGAACCGGCCGGGCACGGAGGTGTTGCCTCGGGGCAACACTTCGTACACGTTCACCCTTTCCTGCTGGAATTTCATGCCGGCCGCGGCATGTGCATGCGACACCACTTTTGTCTGGAAGCTGGGAACAAACTGGTATTGAGCGGTTTGTATAGGCAACGTTCACGCACGCTTGAAGGACAGGCCCATGATGATCCGCACACTGCTCGCCAGCGCCGCGCTTGCTACATTGGCCACGCCGGCCTTTGCGGGCGCTGAGGCTGAAGCCCTGATTGCCTCAACCTCCACCCTGATGTCCGAT
This sequence comes from Caulobacterales bacterium, assembly GCA_038249555.1. Classification (GTDB taxonomy): domain Bacteria; phylum Pseudomonadota; class Alphaproteobacteria; order Caulobacterales; family Hyphomonadaceae; genus Hyphomonas. The sequence goes on along the minus strand of JBBSDJ010000064.1, from coordinate 13,618 downwards.
CCGGCCAAAGGACACCAGGCGTTTTCGCAGTCCATCGACGTGCCGACCGTCGCGCGGTTCACCCTCGGCAAATATGCCAACCGCATCAGCGACGACGAGCGTCAGCGCTTCACGGCTGCGTTCGACACCTTCCTCACCAGCTCTTTCCGCAAACACAATGACGACTTCGCGAATTCCAAGGTCGAAGTCATCGGCTCCATAGATCGCAGCGCAACCGACTCCATCGTCGAGACCCGCGTGACGCCTGCTGACGGCGATGTGATGACCGTTCGCTGGCGCGTGATGGAGCGGAGCGGCGAATGGAAAGTCGTGGACGTCGAAGTGTTCGGTCTCTGGCTCGCAATCGAGCAGCGGGCCCAGATCGCTGCCATCATGGACAAGCCGCGCGCGACCATCGACGACGCGATTGAAGCACTCAATTCCTGATCAATCCGTAGGCGGATCAGCGCTTCAGGTGAAGGCGACGTTCAGCCAGTCCGGCCGGACATAGGTTTCACCCAGATCGCGCGCCACCAGTTTGTGCGCAATGGCGCCCTGGTCCACCGTCAGGCCGTTTGCAAGATGGCGGTTCGCGTTGATCGCGGCCCGCGCGCCCTTACCGGCAATCTGCATCACAAAGGGCAGGGTAGCGTTGTTCAGGGCGTAGGTCGAAGTGCGCGGCACGGCGCCGGGCATGTTGGCGACGCAATAGTGAAGTATTCCGTCCACGTCATAAATCGGGTCTTCGTGCGTGGTCGCATGGCTCGTCTCGAAACACCCGCCCTGGTCGATGGCGATGTCTACGAGAACGGCGCCGGGCTTCATGGTTTTCAGTTGCTCCCGGCTTATCAGTTTCGGCGCCGAGGCCCCGGGGATCAGCACGGCGCCAATCACGAGATCGGCATCTTTGATCGCTTCGGCCAGCGAGTGCGCGGTCGAATACATCGTCTTGACGCTGCCGCGGAACTGCTCGTCGAGCTGGCCGAGGCGGACATTGTTCCGGTCAAAGATCGTCACATCGGCGCGCATGCCGACGGCAATTTCCGCCGCATGCGTTCCCGAAACGCCGCCGCCGATTATTACCACTTTCGAAGGTGCCACACCCGGCACGCCGCCCAGGAGAATGCCCCGGCCGCGCTTGGTGCGCATCAGCGCCCAGGCGGCGACCTGCATCGACATGCGTCCGGCGACCTGGCTCATCGGGCGAAGCAGCGGAAGGCCGCCTTCGGAATCGGTCACCGTCTCGTAGGCGATTGCAAGGCAGCCGGATTTCATCAGGCCCTTCGCCTGCACTGGATCTGGCGCGAGGTGGAGGTAGGTGAAGAGGGTATGGCCGGGCGTCAGCCGGGCGGTCTCTTCCGGCTGCGGCTCCTTCACTTTCACGATCAGCTCGCTGCCGCCAAAAACCGCCTCGGCATCCGGGGCGATCTGCGCGCCGACTGAGGTATAGGCCTCATTGGCAAACCCGGAATTGATGCCGGCGCCGGACTGGACGAGAACCGAATGGCCGGCGCGGACGAGTTCGCCGACGCTTTCAGGTGTCAGGCCGACACGGGATTCCTGTTTCTTGATCTCTGTTGGAACGCCGATGCGCATGAAGCCTCTCCCCGGGGAAAGTCCATGCCTATAGCGCTCCTTTCCAGCAACTTCCAGCCCTCCGCGGCGCCGCTGGCAGAGCCGGAACGGCCTCCTCCGGCTAGCCGCTGATCGACAGCGTCAGGACAATGCGTTCGTCAGCCGGAGCAAAGTTCTCGATGTCGGTGTCCCAGTAGCGCAGGTCGATCGCGGCGGGGCCGAGCGAGATTGTCGAACCCAGTGACCAGTCAGCATAATCGCCGTCCGTATCGCTTGTGTAAGATCCAAGGGCCGCATCCATACTGAAGGACGAACTCAATGCGTAGCCAGCTTTGACGCTTGCATAGACATAATCCTCACCCGGACTGAAGGCGCCGTCGGTTCCCACCCAAAACCCGCTATCGAAACCGTAGCTCAGACTGCCGCTGAGTTCCAAACCGCTCAGATCTTCTTCGGCGGCGCCTGGATAGTCAAAATAAGTTGCTCTCAGATCCCAGCTGACGCCATTGCCCAGCACACTCGCCAAACCCGCATAGTAGCTGACTTCCAGATCTGCGGAGGAGGTATCACCAAAATCTATCGTCGAGCCCCAGACACCCGCATAGAGCGCGCCGTTCGCATAGTCGAGCCCGCCCTGGATCGCCGGGTTCCCGTTCGACGAGGAAATGCCGCGCCAAGTGTAATCGGTGGTCAGCGAAGCATTGCCGGTAAAACTGCCTTGGGCCATCGCAGCTTTACCAGACAATGGGAATGCGACAGCTATCAAGCTGATCCACACCTTTGCCAGCAATTCCGGTTTCATAACGGTCTCCCTCCGGCCTGAAGATCGGAGGGAACAGGAATGAAGTCCAGCCTGTTCCAGCGTTTCAGGGCCGCAACGTCTGGCTGGGGGCCTCGCACAAATGAAAAGTCCCTCTCCCGGCGGGCCGGAAGAGGGACAATAGACCGGGCTTAAGCCCTGCCGTTACAAGGCCAGGTGAAGCCTAGAAGACTTTCGAGATCATGACGACGAAGTTCTCGTCGGCCACGTCACCGGCGACGGCATCATCGATGTCGGTGTCGGTGTATTTTACGGTGAGATCGAACACGTCGAAGGCATACGCGCCGCCGAGCGACCAGTTGGTGTAGTCACCGCCGGCATCGAAGCTGTAGTTGCCGACGCTGGCGAGGCCCTTCAGTTTTTCGGAGAAGGCGTAGGCGCCGGTGCCCTCGACGTAGGTGTTCTTGTTGTCAGGGTCGTAATAGGCGGTTGCGCCGAGGCTGACCGCATCGACCGTGTAGCCAAGGCCGGCTTTCACTTCGACGAAGTCGAGATCTTCTTCACCCGGATAGAAGTAGCCGATCACGCCGACATCCCAGCTGAGGGCATCGGTGAAGGCGCCGCGGAAGCCGCCATAGAGGTCGACTTCGATGTCAGCGTCCGAGCCGAAATCGACGTTCGATGCCCAAGCGCCGACGTAGAAGCCACCGTTGGTGTAATCGACGCCGCCTTGAACCGTTGCGCCGTTATCGGTCTGCGAAACGCCGCGCCAGACGTAGTCATTTGCGACTGCCGCGTTGAAGGACACATCGCCTTGAGCGTGAGCGCCGCCTGCGGCTGCAAGTACGGCGGCGGCGAGAAGGCTGGCCCGGGAGAGTTTGTTTTTCATTGGAGGAAACCTCGCTTCTGTCATTACGCTCCTGATCAAGCGTCGGCTGTCTACCTGCCGGTCGAGGGTTAAAAATTCGATGCCAAACCTTAGGTAAACCCCGCGCGGGAACGCGGTTCGCCGGGCTTTTGAGCAGTGAATTGAGCGCTTGCCTCAGCTTTGGGCGATGCAGCGAATCCACACTTGTGTGGCAGATTCGCAACAGATTCAGACCCTAGCGCGCGACAAGCGGGGCGTAGCCGAGGTGCATGCCCGCATCGACCAGCAGCGTCTCGCCCGTCACGTGCCGGGAGGCATCGGTGAGGAAGAACACAGCCGAGTCGGCGATGTCGTCCGGCCCGCTGGCAACATGCAGCGGCACCGAGGCGGCGACGCCGGCTTCCATTTTCGTGTATTGCTCGGCGCTCATCTCGTCCTTGAACCAGCGCGTGCCGATGAAACCCGGGCAGACGGCGTTGACGCGGATGGCCGGCGCGAGGGCGCGGGCGAGGCTCAGCGTCATCGTGTTGAGTGCGCCTTTGGTGGCCGCATAGGCGACCGACGATCCGATACCGGTGACTCCGGCGATGGAGGAAACATTGAGCACGGCCGAGGCGCGCCCAGTTTGCCGGTGCGCTTCGACGAGCAGGGGTTTCACCTTCTGCATCATCAGGAAAGGGCCTGCGACGTTCACCGCATAGGTGTGCAGGAAGTCTTCCCGCGTCAGCGCATCGAGATCCGAATGGTCGCGCGCATGTTTCGTGATGCCGGCATTGTTGACGAGGATATCGAGACGGCCCGCCTGCGCGGCCGCTTCGGCAAGCTTGGCGCAGCCTTCATCGGTCGAGACGTCGGCCTGCACGAGCCGTGCCTGCGCGCCGGCCTTCTGGCAATCGGCGACGGTCGCTTCGCCGTCGGCAACCGACTTGGTGCAATTGATGATGACGCTGGCGCCGCGCTCGGCCAGGCGCAGCGCGATCGAGCGGCCGAGACCGGTGGCCGATCCGGTGACGAGGGCGCTGCGGCCTTCGAGGTCCTTGGGCTGGTTCATGTTTCTCCTCCCTGGTTATCTTCAGTCGTTGGTTTCCCTCGTATCCCGGCGCGTCGTGCCGTGTCCACTGCAGCGCTCGCGATGGGCGAGTGAGCCCCCCGCTTGTAAGCAACCGGCGACCCCGCGAGAAAGTCTTTACGCAGCTTTACGGAGTCGCCCCCTTGGCCGGATTGTTTCGCATCGTATATGTGAGCACTGCCCAGCCCGGGCTCACCGACAGCGATATCGAATCGTTGCTCAACGTCGCACAATCCAACAATGACGAGCGTTTCATCACGGGCTATCTCGTGCGCAACGGCCCGAATTTCATGCAGTTGATCGAAGGCCCGTTCAACGAAGTCGACGAAGTGTACGGTCGCATCCTGCGTGACCGGCGCCATACCGGCATCGTGCGCATTCAGGCGGAATGGGCTGCGCACCGCGTGTTCCCGAACTGGTCGATGAATTATTTCCGCGTCGACCGGCACGGCTCGGTGGGGTCCATGATCTCGCGCGGCGCCGACTCGGTCGACAGCCTGATGGAAGCGGGCGTGCCGCGCGACGTGTTGCACCTGTTTTCCAAATTCATACAGCAGACGGAGTATCCCGAGCCGCGCTCGGACCGCGCTGCCCCTTCCGGAAGAGCCCGGCCAGACCAACAGCAAGACCCACAAGCGTAAGCCCGGCGACCAGCAGGGTGACCGGCTCGGCGCCGAAGGTCTCGAAGTATTGCGTGTAGCCGTGGATCCCAAGGAAGACGAGCGCGCTGACCGACAGGAAGCCGCCGCGGCGCGTCATCAGCGCGAGGGCCAGCGCGAGCGCCGCCCAGCCGATCGAGAACGGCCATTCGGGCACGGTCAGCGCGGTGCTCTGCCAGGTTTCGTAGGCGCTGTATTCGTCGTAGCGAGAGTTGCTCCACGCACTGTCACCGAGGATGTCGCCCCAGAGTGAGCCGACCCAGAAGGCGAAGTGGACAAGCACCATCGCCGTGCGGGCGGCCACGGTGAGCAGCATCTGCCAGGCCTCGCCCGCGCGGCGGCGCGCGCCGTAGAACGCGGCGGCGAGCGCGCCGAAGACACCGATCGTGATCAGGGGTTCCTCTACGAAGAGGGCGTAGGAGGCGTGCCAGTAACCGGTGCCGGTGCCGAACACGGCGCCGAGGGCGAGAACTGCCAGTGCAGCGAGGAAGGCCGAGCGGAACCAGATGGCGCCGGCCGTCAGCACGCCGGTGATGAGGAGGGCGGGCAGCGTCGGCGACGGGGCGGCGCCAAGTTCCCAGGCGACCCAGCCCGCGAGGCCCAGCGTGCCCATCAGGGCGAGGCCGGCGGAGAGCACGCCGAAAGCGTCGCCCGGCGCGAGGCGGCGCAGGCCTTCGGCGCCGGCGAGAGCGGCGAGAGCGAGCGCGAGACCCGTGCCGGCATTCGGCACCAGCGCGATGGCGGCGGCCGCAACCGCAAGCGCGCCAAAGATCAGCAGCACATTGATGATCAGCCCGCCGCGCTTGTCCGGCAGGGCGAGGGTTTCGAGCCGGGCGGTTTCGGCGGGGGTGAGCGCGCCGGATTTCTCAAGGGCAGCAAGGTCAAGGCGGATGATGCGCACGGGGCAAACTCCTATTAGTGAGCGTTCACTAACATAAGCGGCGCTGGCTGGCAAGCGTGGGCAAGCGGGGGGCCGAAAGGGGAGCCTAGCCCGTGTCGGGGTGCATGCCCGCCCAGGCGTCTGGCCGCGCGAGGGCGTCGAGGCGCATCAGGAGGGCATCCAGCGCGGGAGGTACGGCGCGCAGGACATGCGAGGGGACGGGGAGTTCGCGCAAGGGCGGCGACTTGCCCGGGGCGAGGCGGAAGGCGAGGCGGCGTGCGGCCGGCAAGGGATTGCGCAGCACGGCGAGCAGGGCTTCGGCCGAATTCAGGGCGACGGCCCATTGGATGCCGGGCTCGGGCGCTGACGGTCCGGCGGGATGCGCGGCGCGGCAAACGCCCGGGCGCTCGCCGGGATCGAAGGCGGGCTCGCGGCGGCGCGGCCCCGGTTTGGAATTGACCGTGTGCGGATCAGCTGGCGGCCGCGCGGCGCGCGGCGGCGGCAGAGTGATGCGGTACGCAACAGCGAACAGATAGCGCCGCACCAGCGCGCCGGTGAGACGCAGCTCGCGGCGGACACGCGCCGCTATGGCGGCGAAGCCGTCCGGGCTCGCCGCACGGATCAGCGCCCGCAGCGCGAGGAGGAATTGCGCGAGCGGATACCAGATTTCGGGAAGAGGCCGCGACGGTGTCATGGCGGCCAGTATGCACCGGGCGCGAACCCAGCCGGATTGGCGGGCGCTAGTTTTTTTCAATGCGCTGATCTGATGGGGGTTTTCAAAGCGCCGTGGGCCGGAGTCCGTTGCGCAAGGCAGACCTTATGCAACGGTTGGGGCGCTGCGCGCTTCGGCGCGCACTGCCTTCGGCGACTTGCCGGTCCAGCGCTTGAAGGCGCGGGAGAAAGCGGGGGCGTCGGAGAAGCCGACGAGGTAGGCGGTTTCGTTGACGGAGGTTTTGCGGCCCCCGAGATAGTCCAGCGCCATGCGGCGGCGCAGGTCGTCGAGCACCAGCTTGAAGCTCGTGCCTTCGGTTTTCAGCCGGCGGAACAGGGTCTGGCGACTGATGCCCAAGGCGGCAGCGATAGCGTCGCCCGTGATGTCGCCGGTGTGCAGGCGGGCGAGCAGCTTTGCCTCGACCTGGCTGCGCAGGGTGCGGGCGGCCGCGAGATCCTGCAGCAGCGCATCGGCGCGTTCCGTCAGTATACCGAATACATAGGCGGGCTGCTGCGCGACGGGCCAGCTGGTGAGGCCCGGCGCGAGGCGCATGGCGTTCCAGTCTGCCGAGAAGGTGACCGGACACTTGAAGATGCGGGTGTATTCGGAGTGGTAGGACGGGGCGGGATGGGTGACGTGGACTTCCAGCACGTGGGGCGCCGGCAGGAACCGGCGCGGGCCGCAGACGAGGCGGGCGAAGGCGGCTTCGGTGAGTTCAGGGAAATCATTCGGGGCGGGACGCGTGTCGGTCATCCAGAGCTGGCTACTGCGCTCGGCGAGCTGGAAACGGGGCTGGCCGGGGGCGCTTTCGAGTTCGACTGCAAGGGCGCCGAAGCGCTGCATCTGGGCGAAGGCCTCGCCCATTGTCGCCGACGCATTCATGATCAGGCCGACGAGCGAGACGTCCGCCATGTCGATCGCTTCGCCGTAGAGGAGGCCGAGCGCGGGCTCGCCGGTGGCGGCTTGGGCGGCGCGCATCAGGGCCTGGTAGCGGGCGAGGGGGATGCGGGTGTCGCCGTCTTCCAGGCTGGCAGGGTTGATGCCGGCTTCGCGGCAAAGCGCGGCAGGATCGGCGCCCTTGCCCTCGGCAAAGTCGGCCAACCCGCGGACGATGCTGGCGGAAACGGTGGCTTTGGTCATCTCTGCGGGCGCCCTGTTACAAATAGCCATGTTTGCGCAACGCCGCATCATGGCGTCCTTATCGAAAAACGGCAACAACGCGGCTCAGACGACCCTTTGTCCGGAGCGATTGCCGATGACGTCCACCCCGAGCCTTGATGTTCGACGCCTCGCCGGAGGCTGGGCGGTCCTGCTCGGCGCCTGGCTGATGTTTGCCGGGGTGGCGCAGGCGGCAAACCTCGAGGCCGGGCCGGACGATCCCTGGTGGGCGCATTTCGGGGCGGCGGCGCTGCTCTGGCTGCACATCGGGGGCGGGACGCTGGGCATGATCTCCGGCGCGGCGGCGCTGACCTTCAAAAAGGGCGCGCAGCTGCACCGGCTGGCGGGGACAGTGTTCTTCGCCGCGATGTTCGTGACCTACCTGATCGGGGCGGGCGTCGCGCCATTCCTGGAGGAGGGGCAGCGGCCGAATTTCGTGGCTGGGATCATGGCGCTCTACCTGCTGGTCACGGGCTGGCGGACGGCGCGGCAGCGGGAGACGAAGGCGGGGATTGCCGAGATGGCGGGGCTCGGAATCGCGCTCGCGATCGCCGGGACGGGGGCCGCGTTCATGCAGATGGGCGCGGCAAGCCCGACAGGCACGATCGACGGCTCGCCCCCGCAGGCCTTCATCCTGTTTACCGTCGCGGGCGTGTTGGCCGCCGGCGGAGAGCTGAACGTGCTGCTGCGGCGGGGGATTTCCGGCACGGCGCGGATCGTGCGGCATCTCTGGCGGATGTGTTTCTCTCTTTTTATCGCCTCGGGATCTTTCTTTCTCGGCCAGATGCAGGTCTTGCCGGATGTGCTGCGAAACTCGGCCTTTCCCTTCGTGGCCGCGTTCGCGCCGCTGCTGGTGATGCTGTTCTGGCTGGTCTGGGTACGCACTGGCTGGCGGCGGCGGAAGACCGCGGCGGCGTGAGGCCAGTTCGCCTTCCGGGCGAACGAGACCTCTTGCCGTACCGGTAAGCATGGACAAGGCGCGGTACGCGGCTTAACTGCGAAACGGTTTTTCACGGCTTCCAGGGCTCGGGCGAATGTTCAAAAAGATATTGATTGCCAACCGCGGCGAGATCGCTGTCCGCGTCATCAAGACGTGCCGCAAGATGGGCATCAAGACGGTGGTGGTTTATTCCGACGCCGATGCCGGCTCGATGGCCGTCGAGATGGCGGATGAGAGCGTGCATATCGGCGGATCGCCCGCCGCTCAGTCCTACCTCGTGGCCGACAAGATCATCGCTGCCGTGCGCCAGACCGGCGCCGAGGCAATCCATCCGGGCTTCGGCTTCCTCTCCGAGAACGCGGCCTTCGCCAAACGCCTCGAGGAAGAGGGCATCGGCTGGATCGGCCCGAACGCCTTCGCCATCGATTCGATGGGTGACAAGATTTCCTCGAAGAAGCTGGCCGCCAAGGCGGGCGTCTCCACGGTGCCCGGACACATGGGCCTGATCGAGGACACGAAAGAAGCCATCAAGATCTCGAACCAGATCGGCTATCCGGTGATGATCAAGGCGTCCGCCGGTGGCGGCGGCAAGGGCATCCGGGTCGCGGCGAATGACAAGGAAGTCGAAGAGGGCTTTCCGGCGGTGAAGGCCGAGGCGAAGGCCTCGTTCGGCGACGACCGCGTGTTCATCGAGAAGTTCATTCTTGAGCCGCGCCACATCGAGATCCAGGTGCTCGGCGACAAGCACGGCAACTGCCTGTGGCTGAACGAGCGCGAATGCTCGATCCAGCGCCGCAACCAGAAGGTCATCGAGGAGGCGCCCTCGCCGCTGCTCGATCCCGAGACGCGCAAGAAGATGGGCGAGCAGGCTGTCGCGCTTGCCAAGGCCGTGAACTATGACAGCGCCGGCACGGTGGAGTTCGTTGCGTCCGGCAAGGACAAGGGCTTCTACTTCCTCGAAATGAATACGCGCCTGCAGGTCGAGCATCCGGTCACCGAGATGATCACCGGCATCGACCTTGTCGAACAGATGATCCGCTCCGCCTATGGCGAGAAGCTGAAGCTCAAGCAGTCCGACATCAAGATCAACGGCTGGGCGGTGGAAAGCCGGGTGTACGCCGAAGATCCCTATCGCAACTTCCTGCCGTCGATCGGCCGCCTGAAGCGTTTCCATCCGCCTGCGGAAGGCAAGCTCGGCAAGGGCGAAGTGCGCATGGATTCGGGCGTGCGCGAAGGCGACGAAATCTCGATGTTCTATGACCCGATGATCGCGAAGCTGGTGACATGGGGCAAGGACCGCGACACCGCGCTGGACGTGCACGGCGAGGCGCTCGACCGGTTCCACATCGAAGGCATCCAGGACAATATCCCGTTCATTGCCGCTGTGATGGACGAAAAGCGCTTCCGCTCCGGCAACATCACGACCGCTTATATCAAGGACGAGTTCCCGGAAGGCTTCCAGGGCGTTCCAGCCACCAAGGCGCAGGAAGTGCAACTGATCTGCTCGGCGGCCTATGTGCATGCATTCTATGACCGCCGCGCCGGTGAAATCTCCGGCCGCCTTGCGCCCCGCGCGCCGCGCCGCGAGTGGGTCGTCATCCTCGGCGACAAGCACCACCCCGTCACCATCGATATCGGCCGCGACGGCGAAGCCGAGATTGCCGTGGACGGAGGAAAGCCGCACAGCCTGATGACGTCCTGGAAGCCGGGCAAGCACCTCGTTGAAGGCGTGCTGGACGGCAAGGCGTTTGCCGTGAAGTTTGCCGACCGCACCGAAGGCTATCTCTTCCGCCACCGGGGCGTGGCCCTGCGCGCGCTGGTCTGCACGCCGTTCGTGGCCGACATGCACAGTCGCCTGCCGGAGAAGCCGAAGGCGGATACCTCCAAGCTGATCATCTCGCCGATGCCGGGGCTGGTCGTGTCGATGGACGTGACGCTCGGCCAGGTCGTGCAGGAAGGCGAGGCGGTCTGCATCGTGGAAGCGATGAAGATGCAGAACATCATCCGGGCCGGGGCTAATGGCACGGTGAAAGCCATAAACGTCAAGGCGGGCGAAAGCGTCGCTGCGGACGAAATCATGGTCGAATTCGCCTGATCCTGCGGACTCGCCTTATACGGACTTAACATTCCGGAAACCGGTTCGACCTGCTATTCTCCGCCAGCAGCGGCGTAGCAGGGCAGGCCTGCCAGTCACATGGCTGTTGCCCGGCTGGTCTACGTTCAATGCTCGCCTTCCAATGAGGAGCTTTCAATGAGTTTTACAGACGTCCTCTTCAAGCCAAATGGCAGGATATCTTCAGGACAGTTCTGGGCAGGCTGGGCCGCTCTGGTTGCGGCCAACGTGATTTCAAACTTCCTGCCGATCCTGAACATCCTACTCTATTTTGGTCTCATATATGTCGGATGCTGCGTGTACGGAAAAAGGCTTCACGATATGGGCCGCAGTGCATGGCTGGTAGCGATTCCATGGGGAATCGGCCTTGTACTTGGCATTGTAGGACTTTTCCTATCGGCGCCCGGGATAATGGAATTGTCTCAGGGAGACCCGCAAGCCCTTGAAGACCCGCTCGTCGCCATGAGCGTGATGGGTCCTTACATGATGTGTGTTGGGCTCGGAATGTTGGTTTGGCTCGGACTCACTATTTGGGTCGGTACCGGCAAAACCGATCCGAATGACAACCAGTACGGGCCAGGTCCAAGCGCATCGCAAGACGTCTTCGTTTAACAGCCGCACAACACTGTGTCACAATGAAAGGGCCGGGCCGTGTGCCCGGCTCTTTTTTCTTGCGCCACTTTATCGTTTATTGATAAGGGGCGCGCATGACGCCCGCCTCAGACCTGCAAGGGAACGACCCGCTCCGCATGGACTACCGCTTCCTGTTTCTCGAGCCGCAAGGCCGACTCGCCCCCCGGCCCTTCGGGCGCGGCCTCGTGCTGCTGACCGGCGCGTGCATGATGATCTCGGTGCTGACGGCGGTCGTCTCGCCCGGCCTCAACGTGCTCCAGTACGCTCTGGTGTTCCCGTATATCTGCCTGTTCGGAAAGCGGCTCCACGATGCGGGCCTGACCGCCTGGCTGTGGATCGCGTTCCTGGCGGGCCTCGGCTTCCTCAACATGTTCCTTTCGGCCATCCTGTTGCCGGTGCTGTCGCCGGGCGCGTTCGCCATCCAGGTCGAGGTGCAGGAGACGATGCAGACGGTGGGTTTCACTGCCGCGTTCGAGGAGCTGGCCCTGCGCGCCGAGGAATATGCGCGCCTCTCGGCGGTGACTACGCTGGCGGCGTTCCTGATCTCCAGCGCGATCACCGGCTTTGCCGCGTTCCGCCTGCGCTCCGATCCCAAACCCAACCGCCATGGCCCGCCGACCCTTGGCGGCCCGGCCGGCACGTTCAACTGACCCCCTCGCAGAAAGCGACCACTCCATGAACACGACCCCCGGAGAGATCGACAACCACCGTCCCTGGATCCGCGATTACCGCGATGATCCGGGCGCGATGAACTGGGCCGAGACACTGCTGAACCCGTTCGGCGAAACGTCCAAGCTGCACTTCAGCCGGGCCTGGACGGTGATGTTCCTGGGCCGGATGATGCTCTACATCGTGCCGTCTTTCCTGACCGGCATCCTTGGCATCGCAGGCGTGAAGACCGGGTTCCTGAACTCGCCAACGAATCTGTTCCTGTTCACCGTGCCGGCGCTGCTGGTGCCGTTCGCCGTGTTCACGATCATCACCGAGTTCACGTCTTTCGTGGCTCATACGCGCAGGCTGGCGAATGCGCAGCGGCCGGCCTGGTTGGCGGTGATCGTCCTTGTGCCGATGATCCTCGGCCTGGCCGCCTACGCCGCCGGCACCAGCATGGGCGCCGCCCAGCACCGAGCTTCCAATGCGCCGCCCGCGGCCGCAGCCGAAGTGAAAGAGGGCGAAACCGCCGCCGAAAAGAAGCCGGAAGCTAAGCCCCAGCGAGGCCGCGGCGGCCCGCCCGGCCCGCTGCAGAGCGAGCGGCAGGCGGCGGTCGCTACCGGCCTCGGCATGGCGCTGCCCATCTGGTGGCTCGCCTCGATCGGCGTGATGGTCTGGACCCTCGTCTGGGTCGCCCGCCTCCCGAATGACGGCCAAGGCCGTATCCGCACCGGCAGCCACCTGACACCGGAAGAAATCGCGGATGGGGTTTAGGCTAGCCCGGGACGAGTTCCTCTGACGCGACCGGCACCAACCGGCTGCCGAACACGTCCTCGAAGGCGGCCTTCAGTGCCATGTCCGCCTCTGCCATCGAGACCACGCGGCCAAGGCCGGCGAGGCTGGTGACGCCGTAGCGCGCATCCTCGATGCCGCAGGGCGTGATGCCGGTGAAATGCTCGAGTTCCGGCTCCACGTTGAGAGAGATACCGTGCAGGCTGACCCAGCGTTTCAGGCGCACGCCGATGGCGGCGATCTTGTCCTCGCGCAGGGGCCCGCCTGGCTCGGTCCGGTCAACCCATACGCCGACGCGGCCCTCGCGCACGCCGGCGTCCACGTTGAAGGCCGCGAGGGCCCGGATAATCCAGTCTTCGAGGTTGGCTACGAAGGCGCGCACGTCGCGGCCGCGGGCGCCGACGTCGAGCATCAGGTAGGCCACGCGCTGGCCGGGGCCGTGATAGGTGTACTGGCCGCCGCGTCCAGCGTCGAAAACCGGGAAGCGGGCAGGGTCTTTCAGGTCGGCCAGTTTGGCGGAGGTGCCGGCGGTATAGAGGGGCGGATGTTCCAGGAACCACACCAGTTCGCGGGCGCCCTCATCGCGGATGGCCCGTGCCCGCGCGTCCATCACGGCGAGCGCGGCGCTGTAGGAAACAGGGGCGTCGGAGACCGCCCAGTCAACGTCCGGGAATTTTGTCATGGCCCCCGCGATATAGGCGTCTTTCAGGGCTTCACAAAGCCGGAACGCCGCCTTATACGGCCCGTCTGCCTCAAATGAGACCAGTCGTGCGGTCATGGCGGAATTGGTAGACGCGCAGCGTTGAGGTCGCTGTGGGGCAACCCGTGG
>JBBSDJ010000063.1:0-14340 GCA_038249555.1 Caulobacterales bacterium | reverse complement strand
ATCAACATCCGCGGCTTCAGCCAGAACCAGCTCGGCTTCACGCTCGACGGCGTTCCGCTCGGCGACATGAGCTATGGCAACCACAATGGTCTGCACATCTCCCGCGCGCTGATCAGCGAGAACCTCGGCGGCGTTACCCTCGCTCAGGGTTCGGGCGCCCTGGATGTCGCGTCCTCGGGCAATCTCGGCGGCGCCCTCAAGTTCAGCTCAGTCGATGCCGCCGACGAATTCGGTGTGCTTGGCGCCGCAACAACCGGCAGCGACAACACGCTGCGCCTGTTCGGCCGGATCGATACCGGCGAGATCGAAGGGCTCGGTACGCGCGCCTGGGTCTCGGCCATGACCAGCGAAATGGACAAGCACAAAGGTGACGGCGAGCAGAACCAGGACCAGTATGGCCTGAAGGTCGTCCAGCCCGTCGGTCCGGCAACGCTCACCGGCTACTACAGCCACTCCGAGCGGCGCGAGCAGGACTATCAGGACATGTCGCTCGGCATGATCGACCGCCTCGGCTATAACTGGGACAACTTTGGTGACAGCAATTTCGACGTCGCCGTTCTTGTCGCCGACATCGCCCACAATCGCGGCGATACCGGCCAGCCGGTCACGAATGCCGGCGCCGGCCTCGTCTACCCCGCGCCGATCGCAACCGCCGATGATGCATATTGGAACGCATCCGGCGTACGGGACGACGATCTTGCCTATATCGCGCTCGACTGGCCGCTGGCCGAAGGGCTTGACCTGCGTGTTCAAGGCTACAGCCACCAGAACAAGGGTCAGGGACTCTGGGGCACGCCTTATCTCATCTCTCCGAACGCTCTTACGCCTGGTGCAACGACGGCCAATGCGCCGCTTTCGGTTCGCACCACGGAATACGATATCGACCGCAAGGGCCTTATCGGCAGCGTCACCTACGCGGTAGGCAACCATGAAATCCAGGGCGGCGTCTGGCTCGAACAGAACGACTTCGAGCAATATCGCCGCTTCTACTCGGAAAACCGCAATGGACCGACCCGCGACTTCCTCGGCTTCCTCGACAATCCGTTTTTCACCCAGTGGGGCTTCGGTTTCGACACCCAGACGGTCCAGTTCTTCGTCCAGGATACCTGGCAGGTCACTGACAAGCTGAAGCTGAATGGCGGTTTCAAGTCGCTGAACGTTGAAAACTCGGTCGATACGCTGATCATCAACAATGCGCAGCCCGTGGTGGGAGCCGATTCGAACCTCGTGGCGACGATCGAGACAGAAGAAACCTTCCTGCCGCAGGCCGGTTTCAACTATCAGGTTTCGGACCAGACAGAAGTCTTCGGTTCGTATTCGCAGAACACGGCCGCTTTCGTTTCGGCCGCTACTGCCGGTCCATTCTCTTCGCGCAGCCAACTCGTCGTGGACGAGGTGATTGCTTCGGTGGATCCGGAAAGCTCGGAGACGTTCGAAGCGGGCCTGCGTTACAGCAATGACCTCGTCCAGCTCGGCGCTGCGGCCTATTTCGTCACGTTCGACGACCGCCTGCTCGCCGTGTCTCAAGGCCCCGGCATCGTCGGCAACGCGCCGGTGATCTCCAACGTGGGAAGCGTCGAAACGAAAGGGCTTGAACTCGTCGGATCCGTGTTGGTCAACGATGACATCACGCTGTTCGGTGCCTTCACCTTCAACGACTCCCGGTATCAGGATGACGTGGTGAACCGCGCAGGTGCTGTCCTGGCGGCGACAGCCGGCAAGAAGGTTGTCAACACGCCCGACACGATTGCCTTCGCCGAAATCGTCTATGACAATGGCGGTGTGTTCGGTTCTCTGGGTGCCAATTACCTCGGCGACCGCTTCTTCACCTTCACGAACAACGGCGGAAACGTCGAAGGCCGGACGATTGTCGACGCAACGCTCGGCTACCGCTTCAGCGGCAATCCGATCCTTGAGGGCCTCGAGGTTCAACTGAACGCGACCAACATCTTCGACGAAGACTATGTCGGCACGCTTGGAACCAACGGATTTGTAAACTCCGGAGACTCCCAGACCCTCGTGACCGGCGCGCCGCAACAACTCTTCCTGACCGTCCGCAAGGCGTTCTAAGGATATTGTTTCTTCCTGCCTGGCGGCCTCCAGTCTGGAGGCCGCCAATTCTTTTGAAATGACCGGAGGTACCGATGTTCAACCAGCTTGATCGCCGGCAGCTACTCGTTGCGCTTGCAGTCTCAGGCGCGGTGCCCGCGTGTGCATCATCGAAGGCAGTTGTACCCGAAAGTTCCGTGTTCAGGCACGGTGTGGCCAGCGGTGATCCAACATTCGACAGCATCGTACTCTGGACCCGGATCAGCGGGACGGAACGTGCGGCAACCGTCTCCTGGGAAGTGTCGGATCAACCCTCATTCGATCGTATCCTCCTGCGAGGAGATGCGCAGACGTCGGCCGAAACAGACTATACGGTCAAGGTCATCGCGGGTCCGCTGCCGGCTGGCCCGGCGTTGTATTACCGGTTCTCCGCTCTCGGCGAGGTTTCACCCACCGGCCGGACCCGGCTGTTCAAGGCGAGCGGCGAGGACAGGATCGGGATTGCGCTGGCTTCGTGCTCCAATTTCGCCTTCGGGTACTTCAATGCCTACGACGCCATCGCCAAGGATCCGGGCATCGATCTGGTTCTGCACACAGGCGACTACATCTACGAGTATGGCGCCGGTGAATGGGGTGATGAAACCGGGACTGCGCTCGGCCGCCGGCATCAGCCCGCCAATGAAATCGTGTCGCTGGCGGATTACCGTCAGCGTCATGCGCAGTACAAGACCGATGCTGGCGCTCAGGCGATGCATGCCGCACATCCTTTCGTCGCGTGCTGGGATGATCATGAGGTCACCAACAATCCCTGGACCGGCGGCGCGCAGAACCACCAGAGTGAGAGCGAAGGGGACTATGCGCTGCGCCGCAAGGTGGCCCTGCAGGCGTATTATGAATGGATGCCGGTGCGAGATCCGCTACCGGGCCAGTCGCCGGAAGCTTTCTGGCGCAGCTATCAACTGGGCGGTCTTGCAACGCTCATTACTTTGGAATCGCGTCATACGGGCCGCGACCGTCAGATCGACTACGCCGAACATTATGCCGAGATCCAGAGCCAGGACGCGCGCGACCGGTTCATGCTGGACGTCATCGGCGATCCGGCGCGGCGCATGCTTTCGCCAGAGATGGAGGACTTCTTCGAGGACGCTGTCGCCCGGTCGGTTGCACGCGGGGAGCCGTGGCGCTTTGTAGGCAATGCGAGCCCGATTGCCCGCATGCTGGTACCCGATCTCGAGGCTGCCGGCATTCCGGAATCGCTGGCCCCGGGAAGTGAACGCATAGGCGCTGGCGCCAACCTGTTCTGGAAGGGCAAGTGGAACCTGCCTTTCTACACCGACACCTGGGATGGTTATCCGGCGGCGCGTGAACAGCTTTATGCCGCCGCTGACAAGGCCGGTGCGCGCGATCTGATATTCCTTACAGGCGACAGCCACAGCTTCTGGGAAAATCCGTTGTCTGACGAAAATGGCAAGCCCATCGGCGTCGAGATCGGCACCGCCGGCATCTCTTCACCGGGAGACTTTGTGGAGACCGGATGGACAGGAGACGGCCCGGCTCGGCTCAACGCGCTATTCGCTGAAGCCCTTCCCGAGGTGAATTGGACCGAGGATCGGTATCAGGGCTACGTACGGGTCGAGTTCACGCAGACCGATGCGCGGGTCGACTTCGTTGCGGTCGATACCTGCTTGTCCCGCGACTACCGCGTGAGCAGCCTGCGGCGGACCGTGATCCGGAAGCAGGAAGGTGTTCTGATGCTGAAGGCCGAGGGCTAGTCCAAGCCGAGGGAGTCATACTGAGCCCGCAGGAATCGGCCTTGGGGTATGGTCTGCAAACCGGCGGCGGCCACTGCCCTGAATGAACTAGGCAGTATTGCTGGACAAGCGTGCAGAAACGGGAAGCCTGTCTCGCGGCGCTCTTCGTTCGCCGGCTCAGTTCAGGGCGCAGCCTTCGATCGTGATGCGGTGCATCAGGCGGCGTTCGCCGTGATAGTCGTTCATGGCCCAGTGCCAGGTGGCGCGGTTGTCCCAGAAGGCGACCGAGCCGGGCTGCCATTTGAAGCGGTGGGCATGGTCCGGGTTCATCGCGTGCGCGTAGAGGCGCATCAGCAAAGCGTTTGACGCATCGTCCGTGCACCCCTCAATCCGCACCGTGAAAGCAGGGTTGACGTAGAGCGCCTTCTTGCCGCTCAGCGGGTGGGTGATCACCACCGGATGCACGACATCGTCCAGCACATCGGCCGCCGCCGTGTTGCCGATGCGCCCGTCCGTGTCGCGGTTCGCCTTGTAGTGATTGTCGTTGCCCGAACCGAAAATGTGCTTGGCCGAATGCACAGCGCGAAGGCCGGCGACCTCGGCCTTCGTGGCATCGTCCAGCGTATCATAGGCGGTGCACATCGACGCAAACCAGGTGTCGCCTCCGGCGTCCGGGAGCTGGCGCGCGACGAGGACGGATCCCATGGCCGGCTCGGCATCATAGGAATGGTCCGTATGCCAACCACCGCCGATATTGGTTTTCTGCTCCTTCTCTTTCAGCACGAGCGCGATCTCGGGATAGCGCTCGTGCGCCTGGAAGAAGCGGTTGATGTTGATCGGACCGAACCGGCGGGCAAAGGCGATATGGTCCTGCTCGGTCAGCGACTGGCCGCGGAAGAAGATGACGCCGTGATCGGCATAGGCCTGGCGCACGGCATCAAACTCGGCGCCGGTCAGCGCGCGAATGTCGACGCCTGTGATTTCGGCGCCGGCGCCGGGCAATGCGGTGATCTGCATGGTATCCTCCCTGCCCGCTCTCGATGGCAGGCCTCATGGAAGGGAGCATAGCGCCGGAAAACCCCGACTGGCAATCAGGCGGCGGTCTTGCCCGTCAGCATGCGGCGCAGGGTGGCGTCCTTGTCCATGACGGCGTGCTTCAGCGCGCCTGCGATATGCAGCCCGATCAGGATGGCCAGCGTGTAGCCGGCAACCTCATGCACCTTGCGCAGCGATCGGGCGAGGTCTTTCATTTCGGCAACCGGCGGGATGGTGAAAAGGCCGTACATGTCGATCGACCGGCCGCCCAGGAGGGACATCAGAACGCCCGACAGCGGCATGACAATCAGCGTGAGCAGCATGGCGCCATGAACGGCCCTGGAGAGCATCAGCTCCCAGTTTGCGCGGTCTGATGCGGCCGGCGGAAAACCCTGGCCGATGCGCCAGGTGACGCGCCAGATGGCGAACAGCAAAACCAGCGTGCCGGTCGCCTTGTGCAGGTTGCGCACTTCGCCGGCCTGCTCGTCCGGCAGCACATCATAGGACAGGATGAAGCCGACTATCAGCAGGCTGGCGAACACGACCGCGCCGATCCAATGATTCAGGCGCGAGACGCCGCCATAGGTCGCTTCGGTCTTGTCGGTCATAAGGGGTGTCCTCTTTTGGCGAATTGCCGCTAAGGCAACTTATTGAAGAGGCGCGCATGACGCCAGCCCTATTCCGGCGACGCGCCGATGGTAGCGATCTCAGTCAGAAGAATGTTCCAGGCCGCCTCGGTGTCGACTGTCCAGTCCGCGCCCAGCAGGTCGCGGAACGTGTCGCGGATGGCGATGAACATCAGGTCGAAGTCCTGCTGCGCGACGCCGTAGCCGTCATGCGCGAAGCGCGACGACGAGATGATCACGCGCTGCGTGTCGCTCTCCTCGATCAGGCCGAGGATGGCGTTGAAACAGGTGGTGAGCATCGAGCCGCGCACGCCGCCATCGGTGTCCATGACGAAGAGGGATTCGAATTCGGGGCGTAGCTCGAACAGGCGGCGGTAGATCAGCGGCGCGGGGTCGGCGCATCTTTCGCTGGCGCGCTCCAGCGTGTCGAGAATGAGGCCAGCGTCCATGCCGCCGGTTCTTGCAGATGACAGGCCGGCGGTCAAAGCTGACGCTGGGGAGCCGATTGCGCGGCAGAAGCGGCGAGCGCAGGATGGGTGAAAGTCAGGGAGGACAACATGAAATCACTCGAAGGAAAGACCGCGTTCGTGACCGGCGCGGCGTCCGGCATCGGGCTCGGCATTGCGACGGCGCTGGCGCAAGCGGGCGTCAAGGTGATGCTGTGCGACATCGAGAAGGACGCGCTGGACAAGGCGGTGGCGGGCCTGCGGGAGACGAACGCGGATGTGGCCGGCGTACTGGCGGACGTGTCGCTGAAGGACAACCTGCAACGCGCGGCGGATGAAACCATCGCGCGCTTCGGCAAGGTGCATATCCTCGTCAACAATGCAGGCGTGGGCGGCGGCGGCGATTATGGCACATGGAACGATGCGGGCTGGAACTGGGTGCTGGGCGTCAACCTGCTCTCGGTCGTCTGGGGCATCGAGATCTTCGGGCCGCTGATCGAGAAACATGGCGAAGGCGGGCAGATCGTTTCGACCGCCTCCATCGCCGGCATGGTGGCGCTGACCAACCCGTCCTATGACGTGACGAAGTTTGGCGTGGTGGCGCTGTCCGAAGATCTGCGGCCGAAGCTGGCGGCGCGGGGGATCGGCGTCTCGGTGCTCTGCCCCGGCGTGATCCGCACGAACATCGTGAGTTCAGGACGCAACATTCCGGACCGGTTTGCCGGGCAGATCCAGACCGTGCCGACGGAAGGTCCAGGTACGGAGATCCTGAAAGCGGTCACCGAGGCAATCTCAAAGGGCATTGATCCGCTGTATGTCGGCGAGCTGGTGCGCGAGGCCATCGAAGGCGACTGGCCGCATATTTTCACAGACATGCAGTTCGAGCCGCACATCGAGGCGCGGTTTGCGACGATCAAGCAGGGCTTTGACCGGATACGGGACCGGACGCCGCGGTATTGAAGCCTGCTTTGCGGGTCAAAGACCCTCACCTCCCATTGCTTCGCAATGGGTCCCTCCTCTCCCGCAAGCGGGAGAGGGGTTTTCACCTCGCTATCTCAAACGCCACTTAACCCCTCTCCCATGAAATGGGAGAGGAGGGGCCCGCGCCCGAAGGGCGTGGGAGGTGAGGGTCTACCCTACCCCTTCAGCATATCGCGCGAGATGATCACCCGCATGATCTCATTGGTCCCTTCGAGGATCTGGTGGACCCTCAGGTCACGGACGATGCGTTCGACGTGGTAGTCGGCGAGATAGCCGTAGCCGCCGTGGATCTGCAGGGCGTCGTTGGCGACCTTGAAGGCGGTGTCGGTGACGAAGCGTTTGGCCATGGCGCACCAGCGGGTCGCGTCCGGGGTCTTGCCGTCGAGGCGGCCGGCGGCCTCGTAGAGCATCACGCGGGCGGCCTGCAGTTCGGTTTCCATGTCCGCCAGCTTGAACTGGACGCTCTGGAAATCGGCGATGGCCTTGCCGAACTGCTTGCGGTCCTTCGCGTAAGAGACGGCCTTGTCCAGCGCGAGCTGGGCGCCGCCGAGGGCGCAGGCGGCGATGTTGAGACGGCCGCCATCGAGGCCGGCCATGGCGAAGCGGAAGCCGTGGCCTTCTTCGCCGATGCGGTTGGCGGCGGGCACGCGGACTTCATCAAGGATCACCTGCGCGGTAGGTTGGCTTTTCCAACCCATCTTGCGTTCGTTGGTCCCGAACGAGAGGCCCGGCGTGCCCTTCTCGATGATGAAGGTGGAGACGCCCTTTGCTCCGTCTTCTGATGTTCTGGCCATCAGGACGTAAATATCCGAGGTGCCCGCGCCGGAGATGAACTGTTTTGTGCCGGTGATGACGTAATGATCCCCGTCCCGCGCGGCCTTGGTCTTGAGGCTGGCGGCGTCCGATCCTGCGCCCGGCTCGGTGAGGCAGTAGGAGGCGATCAGCTCCATCGAGGTGAGACGCGGCAGCCAGGCGGCGCGCTGCTCCTTCGACCCGAACGTGTCGATCATCCAGGAGGCCATGTTGTGGATGGAGATGAAGGCGGCGGTGGAGACGTCGCCATAGGAGAGTTGTTCGAATATCAGCGCCGCGTCGGTGCGCGTCAGGCCCGAGCCGCCGAATTCCTCGCCCACATAGATGCCCGCGAAGCCGAGCTCGGCGGTGGAGCGAATCACATCGATCGGGAAGTGGCTGTCGCGGTCCCAGGCCTCGGAATGGGGCAGCAGGCGGTCTTCGGCAAAGCGGCGCGCCATGTCGCGGATCATGATCCGTTCGTCGTCAAACATCAGGCTCATTGGCAAGGCGCCCTTATCTCAATATGTGTGGCGCCGAATTGCGATAGAGCCCGGCCGAATGTCAATGCAACGCCTTCCCGAAGGATACTCGATTTCGGGCGTCGCAGCCGACGAAATCGCGGACCTCATCGCCATTGATCTGGCGGCCAGCCAGCTGTTCGCGGGCACCGGCATGCTGCCGGACGCGGAGCTGCTGGACCATGTGCCGGCGGACGTGTTCGAGACGGCGATGCCGGGCGGACACCTGTTCGTGGCGCGGGACCGGAAGGGCCTGCCGGCAGGCTTCGTGCTGACCTCGCTGCGCGGCGATACGCTGTACCTGGACCAGGTGAGCGTGCACCCCGACCATGGGCGGCGGGGCCTGGGCGCGGCGCTTATCCGGCGCGTGTTTCAGGACGCCGAGGACCGGGGGCTGAAGACCGTGACGCTGTCGACGTTCCGGGACCTGCCTTGGAATGCGCCCTTCTACCGCACGCTCGGTTTCCGCGAACTGCCCCGCAGGCAGATGACGGACTGGATGCTGGACATCGAGGCGCGGCAGGCGGCGGTGATGGACGTGACGAAGCGCTGCTTCATGCGCCGGAAATCCGGGTGGTTGTGAGCGGGCAGGAATTGTCGCAAAAGGACGCCATGACCCAGTTTCCCCAATCCTTTCCCGCCACAAGAATGCGCCGCCTTCGCCAGGCCCCATGGGTGCGTTCGCTGACCGCTGAACACGTGCTGACCCCGGCCGATCTGGTCTGGGCGGTGTTCGTGCATGATGGGGAGGGCCGGGTGCCGGTCGCCTCGCTGCCGGGCGTGGACCGGCTCTCGGTGAAAGAGGCGGCGGGCGCCGCGAAGCGGGCGAAGGCGCTCGGCATTCCGGCGATCGCGCTGTTTCCGTATATCGGGCCGGAGGGCAAGGATTCCGAGGGCACGGGCGCGCTCTCGCCGGACGGCCTCGTGCCGCGTGCGCTGAAGGCCATGAAGGACGCCGCGCCCGAAGTTGGTCTGATCACGGACGTTGCGCTTGATGCGTACACGTCGCATGGCCATGACGGCCTTCTGGACGAGGACGGCACGATCCCGAATGATTCCACCGTGGAGCGCCTCGTCACACAGGCGCTGGTGCATGTCGGCGCGGGCGCGGATGTGGTGGCGCCATCGGACATGATGGACGGGCGCATTGGCGCCATCCGCCTCGCCTTCGAGGAGGAGGGTTTCACCAATGCGATGATCCTCGCCTACGCCGCCAAGTATGCGAGCGGTTTCTACGGGCCCTACCGCGAGGCCATCGGCTCTGCGGCGGCGCTGAAGGGCGACAAGAAAACCTACCAGCAGGATCCTGCGAACACGGACGAAGCGCTGCGCGAAGTCGCGATGGACCTCGCCGAGGGCGCCGACATGGTGATGGTGAAACCGGGCCTTCCGTATCTGGACATCGTGCACCGCGTGTCGACGACGTTCGGCGTGCCGACGCTCGCCTACCAGGTCTCCGGCGAATACGCGCAGATCATGGCCGCCGCCCAGAACGGCTGGATCGACGGCGACCGCGTGATGATGGAAACGCTGCTCAGCTTCAAGCGTGCCGGCGCGGCGGGCGTGATCACGTATTTCGCCGAGCGCGCGGCGGAGAAACTGGGCGGGTAGAGGCGCTTGCAGTCGCCTCACCAAGCGTTCCCAACATATGCCGTTTGGCGCCGGATGACGGTCTGGACCACGGCCCAGACCGCATTGACTCTGACCGCCAGAGTGGCATTTTCCATTCATGGTTACATTCTTCAAAGTGCGCCACGCGATCATGAGCGCCACAGGCGCGTGTGCCTTGCTGGTGGCGGCGCCGCTGGTGTCGGCTGACGTTGCGGGCGAAGCCGCCGGGTGGACGTTGATGTCCAAGACCTATCCGGCGGCTGAACAAGATCAGCTCGCAGACCGGGTCGTCATGGCGTATGTGGCGACGCCGGACGCGAAGGGGGTTGCGTTCGCCTGCAGCGAGGCCTCGGGTCTATCCGTGATCTTCGCGCTCAAGACTTTGAACTTCGAAGAATTGGCGTGGCCCGCATCCGAGCGCAGCCTCCCGGTTGGACTGTTTGGAGAGCTTGCGCTGGCGGGCAAGCCGGACACCGGCCAGACTTGGTTTTCGGTGCGCAAGCGGGAGGGGCTTGCCGAGATCTCAAAACCGAAGATCGTGCACCGTATCCTTCAGGCCGCCTGGGCCGGCGAAACGGTCAGCATAAAGATCGAAGACGGCCCGAACGCGAGCTACACTTTTCCGCCGGTCGATGAAAAGCTCGAGGACTTCGTCGGAGCCTGCCCTTATTTTACGCCAACGCTCAATCGCATGCTACGCGAGTCGCCATCGAGCCGGGACGTATGAAGCCAGGTGCCGGCTTGCTGAACCCCTCAGCTCGCATGACACTTATGGATGAAGGATGCGCACGCTTGGCGGAAATACCCCCACGTGCTAGCCAAACGCAAACCACCGAGGTGACGCCATGACCACAAGACGTATCCTGACGCTGCTGATCTTCGCCAACCTCACCCTCTTCGCGCCAATGTCTGGCAGCGCACAGGGCGCCCTGCCTGAACTCGTTCCGGAAGAGGAAATGTCGGGATGGCGAATTCGCGGATACAACATTGTCGATGTCGACCAACGGAACGTACCGGCCTCGGAACGCGAAGTCGAATATACAGGCGTCATGGCGTGGACAGCCAATTCCGAGGCGCCTGGCATCATGTTCACGTGCAATGAGAAAGGCGCCCTGGGGGCGACGTTTTCGGTAGCGCCGGTCGATTTCGGCGACCCGGCCATCACGAACGCTAAAAGCCGCATCAAGGTCTTGAAGGGCCGACTGATAGTTGACGCGGAGAAACCCGATTCAAAGCAACAGTTCCTGCTGCGCCGCAAGCTCAATGTGATTCAGGCGATGAACATAAATACCGGGTACACGGCCATCAACGCCATCTACAACAAGAAGTCGTTGCGACTGGAGGTCGATGGGCAGGACGCTGTCGACTACGATCTTCCACCGGTCGATGATGAGCTGAAAGAGTTTGTGGCGAACTGCCCCGGGTTCAAGCAAGCCGGCGATTAGCAGGTTGCCCTGAACCCGCTCATGGATGTACCGGCAACGGACTATCCTTGAACTCTTCCTTTGAGAACATCTCCGACTGATCGGAATAGTGCGGCGAATCCGGGTGGCTCATGGCGGCGCCGAAGGGGTAGATGGTCTGCGTTTGCGGGGCGCTGCCATCCTTCGGCCATTTGACGATCAGCATGAAACTGTCGCCACCGATGCCTTCATAACGGCCGTCTTCACCAGGATTGTACATCAGCGCGCGCAAGGTTTCGGGACCGCCTTGCACGGGGAAGTCTGCCTCGCCGCGGCGCAGGCGGGCGAAGTCCGCATACGGTACATCGAGCTTGCCGAAATGTTTGCGCAGGTGCGCGTCGGCCTCGGCGAGGATGTCGCGGCCCGGGCGCTGCGCTTCGCGCTGGTAGAGCTTCCATTGCAATTCCTGCAGCACGATCAGGGCGAGCGAGTCGGCGGCGCCCTGCCCTTCTGCGGTCCAGTCCCAGCTGTCGAGTAGGGTCACGGCGTCGCTGAGCGTGCCGGCAGCGCGAGCGTCGTCCACCGCCGCGATGAAGGCTTCGCCGAGACGCGAGGTTTTGTCATAGCCCTTGTCGAACTTGATGCGGTGGATGTCCGCGTCATCGAAAATGTCATCGGCTTCCAGCAATGTCTTTGCCCGGAGGATGCGGTTCGTCATCCAGGTCTCGACGCCGACGAGGCCGGGATAGTCTTCCGGTTTCATGTCGTCCGCCGGGGCGGTGGCAAGCCAGGGGAGATTGTTGGAATTGACGATATAGCCGGCGGGCGGATTCAGCAGGAACGGGATGCGCTCCGGCGGCTCGTACTCGGTCCAGATCAGCTTGCTGTCATCGCCGGGCAGAACGTTTTCCCAGGCGATAGCGGGATCGCGCTTCGGCAGGCGGGCATTGTAGAGATAGGCGATGTTGCCGAGCTTGTCGGCGTAGATGTAGTTTGTCGCGGGGATGGCCTGCATGGCCATCACGCCGCGCCACTCTTCAAGCGATTTGGTGCGGCTCAGTTTGTAATACTGCTCAAACTGGCGCACTTCGCCGTAACCGGCATAGCGGATGGCATAGGCGCCCGACTTGTTCTTGATGACCGGTCCGTGCACGGAGCCCCAGACGCTCTGGCGAACCGGCACGACGACCGGGCCCATCTTCACTTTCAGCCAGACATGGCGATGCTCAAGGTCCTTCCAGTCGCCGTCGAGCTTGTAGCGCTTGCCGGTGTCATCCAGCACGAGCTTGTAGACGTCCGTCAGGTCGGCGCGGTTGACCGTGTTGGACCAGCCGAGATGCGAGTTGTGGCCCATCAGGATGACCGGGCTGCCCGGGAAGAGCGCGCCTTGCATCGACCAGCCTTCGCCGCTGGCAACGCGCGCTTCATACCAGGCGGCGGCGCCTTCCCAGGGTTGGTGCGAGTTCGAGACTAGGACGGTGGAGCCATCCGCCGTGCGATGCGGCGCAAAGGCAAAGGCGTTGGAGCCGCGCTCCTCAGGCTCTCGGTCCGGCGGGATCTCGCCATTGCCGAAGAGGCGTGCAACCGTTGAGTCCACGCCGAAAAAGAGCGGCGAGACGAGCACGAAGCCGCCGATGACATCGTCGCCGGTCAGCGGGAAGACCTGCGGGCGCAGCACTTCTTTCGGATGCCGCGCGGCGTAGAGGTTGAGCCCGTCCGCATAGCCTTGCGCCATGGCGCGGGCCTCGGGCGAGACGGTGTCGATGCCGGCGGCGAGCTGGCCTTTCACGTCGATCAGCTTGCCGAAATAGTCCGCCTGCGCCCCTTCCATCCCGTCTACGGCGCCGAGTTCGCCGCGCACCGCGAGCACCTGGCGCTGGATGGTGGCGAAGTCGTCTTCCGAGTGGGCATAGGCGAGGCCGAAGGCGGTCGCCGCATCCGTTTCGCCATAGATGGTCGGCACGCCGTATTCATCGCGCTCGATCCGGTATGGCGCGGGCGGCGCCGTTCCCTCGAGGGCGGAGAGCCGCGCGCCATTGCTGGCACACGAGGAAACGGAGAATCCAAGGGCCATCAGCACAAGGAGCATGAGCCCCGCGCCGGCAAACCGAAGGATGCGCAGGATCATGGGGAGTCTCCGGAGTCGATGTCATGCTGGAGCGTGTCGATCACGCCGATGAATCGTTGGATGAGGCCGGTGGCGGCGCGCACTTCGGCGAGGCTGGCGCCGCTGCGCGCAAGGCCCTGTTCCAGCAAGCGCACTTCCTTCGCGACCATCGCGCTGACGCGCGCGCGGCCCTTGCGCGTCACCGCGACGAGGCGGGAGCGCTGGTGCTGCGGATTGTCCTTCAGCGTGACGAGGCCCTCTTCGGCCAACGCGTCGACGAGGCGCTGGATGAACTGGCGGCTGGTGGCGCGCCAGGTGGCAATTTCGGGCACCGTGCGCGGGCCGGCGGCCATCAGGTAGCGCAGTACGCCGCGGCTGGCGTTGGCAAGCTGGCGATCGCCATGCAGGCTTCCGACGATTTCCGACAGCCGGAAGTGCGCCTGCGAGACGGTGTCTGCAAACCGCAGGACATCGCGCAGGTCATCGCTGAGGGAGGCGTCGTGGGCCAGTTCCATATGACACCCATAGGTGTCATCTTGGGGCGGCGTCAATCTCGCTCACGAAAGCGTGAGCATTAAACGTCCCAGGTCTGATAATTTTTGCGCATGTGGGCGACGCCGTCCGTGACGATCTCTGCGAGCACATCCAGGTCAATCTTGTCGAGGCTGCCGAGATAGAGACAACTCTGGCCGGTCTTGTGCTTGCCGAGGCGCGCCAGCTTCTCTTCGAGGCCGGCATATCCGGCCAGGACATAGACCACAATGTTGGCCTTGCGCGGGCTGAAGCCCACCATGCAGGCCTCGCCGGAATGGCCACTGTCATAGGTATAGGCGTAGCGGCCAAAGCCGATGATGCTCGGCCCCCACATCTTGGGCTTTAGGCAGAATCGACATTCAGCGCATCCATAGCATTGCGGCGGCAAGCATGACGAAGCTGAGGAAGTTTCGGGCTCGGCGATCGTAGCGGGTGGCGATGCGGCGAAAGTGCTTGAGCTTGTTGAAGCAGCGTTCGACGAGGT
>JBBSDJ010000062.1:0-14469 GCA_038249555.1 Caulobacterales bacterium | reverse complement strand
GTGTTCCAGGGCGAGCGCGAGATGGCCAACGACAACAAGATGCTCCGCCAGTTCAATCTCGAAGGGCTGCCGCCCGCCCCCCGCGGCCTGCCGCAGATCGAGGTGACCTTCGACATCGACGCCAACGGCATCGTCTCGGTCTCGGCCAAGGACAAGGCCACCGGCAAGGAACAGCAGATCACCATCCAGGCGGATGGCGGCCTGTCCGAAGCCGACATCAAGAAGATGATGGCCGAAGCCGAAGCCAATGCCGGCGCGGACAAGGCCCGCCGCGAACTGGTCGAAGCCAAGAACCATGCCGAAGCCCTCGTTCACCAGACCGAGAAGCAGATGATCGAGCACGGCTCGAAAGTCTCTGACGCGGTCAAGGGCGAGATCGAGTCGGCGATTGCGGACCTGAAGACCGCTGCCGCCGGTGACAACGCCGCCGACATCCAGGCCAAGCACCAGTCGCTGATGAACGCTGCGATGAAACTCGGCGAGGCGATCTACGCCGCCGCCGGCACCGCCGCCGCCGAAGCCGACGGCGCCAAGGATGACGGCGTCGTCGACGCAGACTTTGAAGAAGTCGACGGCGACAAGCGCGCGTAAGCGTTCCGTCCCTACAAAGTCAAAACCCCGCCGGAGCCATCCGGCGGGGTTTTTCTATGCCGCCTCTGCCTACGAACGCGGCTTGTGCAACAAGATCCGCCCCTTCCGGAAACAAAATCCGCAAACGCCTCAAGCGTCTGAAAGATACCTCCGGAAAACTTGCGCTACACCCCTCCGGCCAAGGTTATACTCAGCGTCTCCCCAAACCGTAGCAAGGTCGGATAGAGGCCGCAGGCCGAAATCCGACACCCCCGAGAGAAGCCGATAAACAAACGATACGAAGTGATAAAAAATGAGAACCAATGAGAAAAAATCGACACCCGGAATGCAAAGCCTGCAACTGGATGAGGCCGCCTGTGAGCGCAGGAAGGGAACTTGCGCCTACTCAAAACACGGCTTGGGAAACAAAAACTCCATGCCCGTCAAGCCGTAACGCAATCCGTGCCCAAACCTTGCGCAACACCTCCGCTCACGGATCTAAAGAAAATCCCGGGATCAGGACCCTTGCCCAGCGCGTCACCAACTCCGGCAACACAGCTTTCGCCGCCGCGACGTCTTCCATACTCCGGAACGCGGCAATCGCTCGGATGTCGGACTGCCAGGCCAGCAGCCCGGTCTCGTCCTCAAACGCCGGCGCCGCTCCCTTCGTCTCCTTGCGCGCAGTGTCGCAATGGAAGATCAGGCGGATGCTTTTCTTGTCGCTGAAGTTGAACGTGACGCAGTGCATGCCGGCCACTGCATAGCTCGGCGCGTTCCACTTTACGGACTCGTCCAGCTTCGGCGCCTTCAGCCCCAGAAGGATCACCCGCAGCGCATCGGCCTCCGCCTTCAGCGGATGTGACAGCGCCGCCATCACCTCCCCTGCCGAGAGCGCCGCCTTCGGCATCCTATATCAGCACGACAACCTTGCCAGTTGCCTTGCGGTCCATCAGCTCACGGATGGCTTCGCCGCCGCGCTCGAGCGGATAGGAGTTCGAGATGTGCGGACGGATCTTGCCGGCCTTGTAGAGCTCGAAAAGTTCCTTGACGTTCTGCGCATGCGCCTTTGGATCGCGCGCCACCGCCGCGCCCCAGAACACGCCGCGCACGTCGCAGCTTTTCAGCAGCGTCAGGTTCAGCGGAAGCTTCGGAATGCCGGCCGGGAAGCCGATCACAAGGAAACGCCCTTCCCAATTGAGCGCCCGCACGGCCGGCTCGGCATAGTTGCCGCCGACACCGTCATACACGATGTCGACCCCGCCGCCGGAGACGGCCTTGATGTCGTCCGCAAATTTCTTCTGCCCGTCGCGGTCAAGCTCGCTCGCATAGACGAGGCCCTTGTCAGCGCCCTTGGAGAGGCAGAAATCCACCTTCTCCTGCGTCGAGGCCGCCGCGATCACTTCGAGCCCCATCGCTTTGCCGAGTTCCACCGCCGCAATGCCGACGCCGCCCGCCGCGCCGAGCACCAGCAGCTTCTCGCCGGGTTTCGGATCGGCCCGGTCCTTCAGCGCGTAATAGGACGTGCCGTAGGTCATCATCAGCGCTGCCGCTTCGTCGAACGGCATGTTGTCCGGAATCGGCATCACGCTCGGCGCCGCCGCCACGGCATACTCCGCCATGCCGCCCGTGCCGACCGAGGCCAGCACTCGGTCGCCCGGCTTCACATGGCTGACGCCTTCACCCAGCGCCGAGACGATGCCCGCTACTTCCCCACCCGGCGCAAACGGCCGCGCCGGCTTGAACTGGTACATGTCCAGCAGCATCAGCGAGTCCGGGAAGTTCACCCCGCAGGCTTTCACCTGGATCAGCACCTGGCCCTTGCCCGGCGTCGGAACGGCGACGTCCTCGAGCACGAGGGTTTCAGGGCCCCCAACGGTTTTCGACAGCACGGCTTTCATGCGGGAGCTCCCTTCACGGCTTGTTGTTTCGCTGCCCTGACGGTAGCCATGCGCCACACCCACGCCAAGCCTGACGCGAGGGGAAAGAGGCAAAAAGAGATGGCGAAACTCTGGGCTCTTGCCCTGCATGGCGGTGCGGGTCCGATCTTCGGGCGCGACTATGGCCCGGAAGAGGCGCACCTGCGTACCCTCCTGAAGGACGGCGCCGCGCGCCTCGCCGCGGGCGAAGCGGCGCTCGATGTGGTCGAGGCGATGGTCACCGCGCTCGAAACCTCCGGCCTCTATGTCGCCGGCAAGGGCGCGAGCCCGAACACCGCCGGCCAGTGGGAACTCGACGCCGCGATCATGGACGGGCGCACCCGCCGCGCCGGCGCCGTCGGCGCGCTGCAGGGCTTCGAAAGCCCCGTGCAGGCGGCCCGCGCCGTGATGGAGCGCACGCCCAACGTGCTGCTCGTCGCCGGCGGCGCAGCCACGCTCGCCGCCTCCGCCAACCTCGCCCGCGTTACCGACCCCAAGACCTATTACGGCGCCGTCGACGAAGACACCGTGCAGGAAGATACGCCGAACATGGGCACGGTCGGCGCCGTCGCCCTCGACCAGTATGGCGATCTCGCGGCCGCCACTTCCACCGGCGGCGTCCTCTCCAAGACTCCCGGCCGCATCGGCGACACGCCGATCATCGGCGCCGGCACCTGGGCGGACGAGCGCTGCGCCGTCAGCTGCACCGGCCTCGGCGAATACTTCATCCGCGCCAATGCCGCCGCCGATGTCTCCGCCCGCATCCGCTATGGCAACCAGCCGTTCGAAAAGGCCGTCCACGGCGCGCTCGACGATGTCAAACGCCTCGGCGGAAATGGTGGCATGATCGCCGTCTCGGCCAGCGGCGAACTCGCCTGGGGTTTCAACTCCTCCGGCCTGAAGCGCGCCCTCGCCGATTCGCGTGGCCGTTTTGAAGTGGGGACTTTCCTGTGATCGTCGTTTTCTGGATCCTCGCCGCAGCGCTCGCCTTCGCCATCCTGCTCGCCGCCCAGATGCGGATGCTCGTGTCCATCGTGCTGCGCCGCGCGCTCGCCGCAAAGTTCGGCGGCAACCATACCGACACGGCCTACCGCACCGCCATCTACGATGCCGGCCGCGCAGCGCCGGACAGCGAGCACGCGCTTTATCTGTCTACGGAATACCCAAAACCCGTCGCCCACCTGGTCCTCGCCCGCCGCGTCGCACTGATCGCCCCCGGCCTGCTGTTGATCCTCGTCCTCGCCGGGCGCTACGCCCTTGGAGTGATCTGACATGCGCGGTTTCTTCGCCATCGGCGCCGAGCGCATTTCCAAGCCGATGAACCTCGGCGCCCTGATGCGCACCGGCCATGCCTTCGGCGCCAGTTTCGTCTTCTCGATCAAGGCTGCGAAGAACATCAAGGAAGGCCACTGGGCCGACACCTCCAAGAGCGAAGACCAGATCCCCTTCTACCAATGGGACTCGGTCGACGAGATGCAGCTGCCGCGCGGCTGCCAGCTGGTCGGCATCGAGCTCACCGATGCCGCGGTCTTGCTCCCCTCCTTCCGGCACCCGCCGCAGGCGGCCTATATCCTTGGCCCGGAGAAGGGAAACCTCTCACCCGCGATCCTCGAGCGCTGCGCGCACGTCGTGAAGATCCCCACCAAGTTCTGCATCAATGTCAGCCTGGCGGGCGCGATGGTCATGTACGACCGCCACCTCTCGATGGGCGGCCACGCACCGCGGCCGATCATGCCCGGCGGCCCGGAGGCGCCGGGCCGGAAACATGTTCCGGGTCCGGACAGAAAAAGGACCGGTGAGGCCTAGCGCGCGCCGAGGAGGCGCTGGATGAAACCCATCATGCCGGTGAAATGCAGCCCGCCGTCGCGCACTGCCAGCGCGTAGCAGACTTCGCCTTCATCACCGACCGGCTGGTGGTAGTCATCGGCGCCGTTGATCACCACATCGCCGGGACCATAGCTGCCGCGTTCATCCGAGAATCCGCCCGCAACGACCAGCGTGTATTCGCTGCCCGCATGGGTGTGGCGCGGGATCTTGGCGCCGGGCGAAATCCGGTAGAGTTCCGTCTCGAGCTTGGAGCCCGCGTTGAGGTTCAGGCGTTTCAGCCCCCGCCCCATCGCCTGCCAGCCGGTCTTGCCGACCGCTTCCAGCGCCGCCGCGCGCAGAGGCTCGGGCAGCGCCAGCATCTCTTCCATCGCCTCGCCGGCAGCGCGGCCCGCGCGCACGGAGGAGACCTCGTCAGCGTCCAGCGCGTCGATGGCCGCCAGCGCCCGGTCCAGCGCGCCCTCGGTCAGCCGGGCGGCGGGCGCCGTCTCCAGGATGCTGCCCGAAATCACTTCGCTGAGCGCCACCGCATCGCGGATTTCGGGGCGCAGGACGCTCTGCGTTTCCACCATCAGCGTGAACGCTGGATCGAGACAGCCCGCCGCATAGGCAGCATAAAGCTCACTGAAGGTGTTGGGAGGCGAAGCAGACATCGACTGAAGATTCCGGTGGTTTCCCGCAACATTGTCCTCTTGACGCGCAGGTCAAGGAGGCAAGGCTGCGGATTACAGCAGAAGGGTTAAGTTGCCCCTTCGAGCTCGCCTCTCAGGCGAAGAAACGCCAGCCGGATGCGTGATTTGACGGTGCCGAGCGGCAGATTGAAGGCCCGAGCAATCTCGGAATGCGACAGGCCGTCATAGAACGCGGCCTGTAGCAGCAGTAGCTGGTCGGCCGGCAGCTTGACGAGCTGCGAGCGCACGATGCCTTCCAGCTGGTCCCGCGCCATCAGCGAATCGGGTTGCTCGATTTCCGGCGGGCGCAGCATCGGATCATCGGCGGTCAGTTCCGGGCGGCGCTGGCGGCGTTGCAGGTCGATCCGCCGGTTGCGGGCGATCCGGAACATCCAGGTCGAGACCGACGCCTGCTTGCGATCATACATCCCGGCCTTCTGCCAGACCGTGATCATCACATCCTGCGCCAGTTCCTCGGCCTCGCCATCACTGGCGCCAAGACGCAGCATGTAGCTCTTGATCCTGGGGGCGTAGAAATCGAACAGTTCGGCAAATGCAGGCCGGGATCGGTCATTGGAGATCGCCGCCATACAGTCGGCATGCCGCTCACGCTGGGCAGGATCTACCGTTCGGACCGTCTTGTCGAACACACGCCGGGCCTTTCCCGTCTTGACGGGTACACTCTCTGCCTGATCCCTCGGTAAAGCAACCATGACGCTTAGATTTTCCTAGTTATACTCGCTATAAGTGTTTCTCGTGGTCGCGCGCGGGCGCTGTTGCCACTAGAGTGATACTCTGAAGCGACTATGGGAATAAAATATTGAGCACGCAACAGAAAACATTTCGCCGCCTCGGTCATCTCGCGATTGTGATCGCGCCGTTCCTGCTCGCCGGGGCGGCTCTCGCAGAGCCCACGGCGGTTGGCCGGTTCAAGGACTGGGCCGTGTTCACCGAAACTGTCGAGGGCGACCTGATCTGCTACGCCGCCACCGAGGCCGAGACCAAGACGCCGACCAAGGTCAACCACGGCGCGGTCTGGTACTATGTGACGAGCTGGAAATCCGGCAAGGCGAAGGCCCAGCCGTCGATCAAGGTCGGCTATGACTTCAAGGAAGGCTCCACCCCCAAGGCCAAGGTCGGGCGCTCCTCCTGGTCCCTCTTCCCGGCGGGCCGCGAGGCCTTTGCCGAGGACGCCGATGATCCGGCCATCGTCGAAGCCCTGCGCAAGGGCGCAGGCCTCGTCATCGACGCCACTTCGGCGCGCGGCACCAAAACGTCCTACAAGTTCTCGCTGAGCGGCTCGGCCACCGCCATCGACAAGGCGGCGGAAGCCTGCCGCTAACCTACCAATTGGGTTTCACGAAGCGCTCGGGATACTTCCCGTCCGCTTCAGCGTAGTAGGCGAGCACCTTCTTCATGTCGCCGGGAGCATCCGCCGTCACCGGCAGCGGCCCTTCAAGGCGCAGCACCCGCGTGCGGTAGTCCAGCACGGCCATCAGCAGCGGCACGTCGGCAGACCGGGCGATGTGATAGAACCCCGTCTTCCAGTTCGGATTGGCTTCCCGCGTGCCTTCCGGCGCGACCGCCAGGTGCATCGTCTCGCGCGTCGCAAAGGCCTGCCGCATCTGCTCGACCGCATCCTGCGAGGCTGACCGCTCCACCGGCACGCAGCCCGACCGCTTGACCAGCCAACCGAGCGGCCCGCGCACAAGCGATGCCTTGCCCATCCAGTTCAGCTTGATCCGGTACCAGCCAGCCACCGCCACCATCGTCAGCCCGTCCCAGTTGGACGTATGCGGCGCTGCCACAATCACCGATTTGGGCACATGCACCGGCCAGTCGGATCCTATCCGCCAGCCGATCGTCCTCAGATACACCCAGGAAAGCCCCCGGATGAACTCCGAGAACAGGCCGGCATAAGGCGCGCTGCGCCCGAAGGGCCCGCTCGCCCGTTTAACGTGTCCTGTCTTGTCCATGGCGCCACGATCCGTGCTTTGCGCCGGAACACCATATACCGATGCGCGAATTCCTGCCGAATCCTGACGGAAATCAGCCCCGCGGCGCGAAAAGCAAAACGGGCGGCAGCCTTTCAGCCGCCGCCCGTTCTTCAGCCCGTGAAGGCCCGGCGCAGATTACTGCGTGATCGGGGTCAGAAGGATTTCCACGCGGCGGTTGGCAGCGCGGCCTTCAGCCGTGGAGTTGTCGGCGATCGGCTGGGTTTCGCCCATGCCGAGGGCGTTGATGCGCACAGCCTGCGTGCCGCGGCCGACGAGGTAGGACCGCACCGACTGGGCGCGCTGCTGCGAGAGCGTCATGTTGTAGTCGTCAGCGCCGTCGGAGCTGGCATGGCCGATGATGTCGACAGCGGTCGAGGGGAACTCGACGAGCGTGGCGGCCACATCGTTCAGCGGGCCATGGAAACCCGGCTGGATGGTCGCGCTGTTGACCGCAAAGGTTACGTTCGACGGCATGGTCAGCTGCAGCTGGTCGCCGACGCGGTCAACTTCGATGCCGGTACCAGCGGTTTGCTGGCGCAGTTTCTCTTCCTGCTTGTCCATATAGACGCCGACCGAGACGCCGGCGATCGCGCCGACCGCTGCGCCGATGGCGGCGTTGCGCTTGTCGTCACCGCCCGCCATCATGCCGGCGCCTGCGCCGAGGATGGCACCGGCTGCGCCGGTCGTAAGAACGCGCTGGCTGGGGCCGGTCTGGCAGGCCTGGAGGAAAAGCGGCAGCGCGAGCGCTGCAACGAGGATCATGGACTTCTTCATGAGGTGACTCCCTTGTCATGAACTTTATGCGCCGCTCTTTGCGGCAACTGGTATGAATATACGCCAACAAGAGCCGCCTGTTCCCGCAATTCGGTGACAGAAAGAAGTCCAATCAGCGGTTTGCCCCCTTACATTCTGTCCATGTGCGGAGCGGTTTTCCTTAAACTGCCGTGCATGCTATAGGCCCGCCGATGTCCACCTTTCTCGACCTTTCCCGGCGCCCCGCGCCCCAGCCGCGCCCGAAATCCCTGTCGGGCCTGTCGATCCCGGCCCTGAAGGCCGAGATGGAATCACTCGGACTCGATGGTAAACAGGCCGGAATGCGCGCCAAGCAGCTGCGCCGCTGGATTCACCATTTCGGCGCCCGCGATTTCTCGGTGATGACCGACATTGCCAAGGAACTTCGCGGCCTGCTGGCCGAAAGATACGTGCTGGGCCGCGCCGAGATCGCCGACCACCAAGTCTCCAGCGACGGTACCCAGAAATGGCTGACCCGCTTCGGCCCCGGCATCGAGGGCGAAAGCGTCTATATTCCGGATGTCGGCAAGGCCGGCGCGCTCTGCGTCTCCAGCCAGGTCGGCTGCACCCTCAACTGCACCTTCTGCCATACCGGCACGCAGGCCCTCGTGCGCAACCTCACCGCCCAGGAAATCGTCCAGCAGGTGTTGATCACCCGCGACGCGCTGGACGAATGGCCGAGCGCCGAGGAAGGCCGCCTGCTGACGAATATTGTCTTCATGGGCATGGGCGAGCCGCTCTACAATCTGGATAACGTCGCCGAAGCGATCGACACGATCTCGGATGGCGATGGAATCGCGATCGGGCGCCGGCGCATCACTGTCTCCACCGCCGGCGTCGCGCCAAAGATCCCGGAACTCGGCCAACGCACCAACGCCATGCTCGCGATCTCGCTACACGCGACGAACGACGACCTGCGCAACGAACTCGTGCCGATCAACAAGAAATATAATCTCGCCGAACTGATGGACGCCATCGCGGCCTATCCGAGCCTCGGCAACTCCCGCAAGGTGACGTTCGAATACGTGATGCTCAAAGGCGTCAACGACACGCTCGCCGAAGCGCACGATCTCGTCCGCCTGCTGAAGGGTGTGCCCGCCAAGATCAACCTGATCCCGTTCAATCCCTGGCCGGGTAGCCCCTACGAATGCTCAAGCTGGGAGACGATCGAGGAATTTGCCGACGTGCTGAACCGCGCCGGCTACGCCTCTCCGATCCGCACGCCCCGCGGCCGCGACATCCTCGCCGCCTGCGGACAACTGCGCTCCGAAAGCGTCAAGAAGTCCGCCGCCGAAAAGCGCCGCGAAGCGCTGGCGGGCGGCGAAGCGGGCGCCTGAGCGACCGGACCTCTGCGGATTCCACCGCCCCTGCCCTCTCCTGCCGCCAGCACAGCGCGCTCCGGGTTTATGCTGCGCTGTGCGCGTGTAGGCTTTTGGCCACCTGCTCGATAATCTTGCTTGAGAACGCGTCAAGGTCGTCCGGATTACGGGATGTGATGACGCCGTTGTCGACGACGACCGCATTGTCCTCCCATTTGCCGCCCGCGTTCACGACATCGGCCTTGATCGACTTGTAGCTGGTCAGGGACAGGCCGCGGACAATACCCGCTTCGATCAGCAACCAGGGCGCATGGCAGATCGCGGCAAGCGGCTTGTCCGCGTCAAAGAAGGATTTCACAAAGCTGATCGCTTGCGGAAGGGTCCTGAGGATGTCCGGATTCATCTGACCGCCGGGCAACACGAGCGCGTCATAGTCTTCGGGCCGGGCGTCCTTCAGCAGCACATCCACATCCACGCTGTCGCCCCAGTTTCCATCCTTCCAGCCCTTGATCGATCCGGCCTCCGGCGACACGACATGCACCGTCGCCCCCGCCGCTTCGAGCGCCTTCTTCGGCTGGAACAATTCTGATTGCTCGAACCCGTTGGTCGAGAGGATGGCTATTTTGGCGGACTTGATGTCGGTCATGCTGCGCTCCTGTGTCTGATCTCACTAGAACCGCTGAACGGGCGCAAGGTTCCGCCGCGCAGCATTCGCCGCGTTACAATTCCGGCAGCCCCACGTGAAAAAGCTCCGCCTAAGGATAATGTGGCGTGGCCGCTGCGCACATGGGCAAGCCGTTTTATCGAGGTCAATTGGCAGCATCCAGCGCGGCCAGCGCCTTGGCCAACACCTCCGCCGACGCAGCGAACTCCGACCGCTCACCCGCTGTCAGGTCCGGCGTAAGGATGCGCTCGATCCCCGCTGCGCCAAGAACACATGGCAGGCTCAGGAAGACGCCTTTGATGCCGAATTGCCCGTTAGTCAGCGCTGACACCGGCAGTACTGATTTTTCATCGCGCAGGACAGCCTCGCATATCCGGACGGTCGCGGTGGCTATTCCAAAAGACGTATAGCCTTTTCCTGCCACGATGCGGTAGCCGTCCTGACGGACAGCTTCCGCAAGCTGCGTCAGCTCCGGCAAGAGATTCGGACCCTTGAACTGTTCAAGTGTCAGTCCGCCGATTCGCACCGTGGAAAACGCCGCGACCTCACTGTCCCCGTGTTCGCCCAGCACATCTCCATCTATCGACCCCGGCGCCACCTTCACGCGCTCCGCCAGCCGCTGCCGCAGCCTGCTCGAGTCCAGCAACGTTCCGGTGCCGATGACCTGACCGGCCGGCAATCCGGCATTCCGGAACGCCACCAGGCCCATTAGGTCGACAGGGTTTGCGGCGACTACAAGCACGCCGCGAAAGCCGGCGCTGGAGAGCTGACGTGCGCATCCAGCGACAATTGCTGAGCTCTTTGCGGCGACAGACAGCCGCGACTGGGTTCCGTGTGTAGCTGCCCCCGCGGTGATGACGGCGATCCGCGCCGATGCCGCATCGGCGTAGGTTCCAGCCCATATCCTTGCAGGCCGCGCCAGCGCGTTTGCATCCGACAGGTCGGCGGCTTCTGCCTCGGCCAGCGCGGGGTCGCTGTCGATGAGCACGATCTCCCGGACCAACGCTCTCAGCATCAAGGCGTAGGCTGTCGTCGCGCCGACATGGCCCGCTCCAATGATCGCAATGCGCTCGCGCTGAGGCATGCTGGTTCTTTCGGTCAAGCCATGTGAAGGCAACAACGCGGCCAAATTCGTTTGGTTCGCGATATTCCGAAATTTTGTTTCGCGCGGCGCATCGGGAGAGGGAAAGTCGCGACAAGCTGCGCCTCAGCCATCGGCGGGCTTCTTCAGCCCTCTACCGCATCTTCGAAATCTTCAGCTTGTCAATCTTCGCCCGCGCCTGGATCGATTCCTCGCTGCGGGTCATCGCCTTGCTGATGGCCTTCAGGCTCATGCCCTTGGTCGCCAGCAGGTGCAGCTTCTGCACTTCGTCGGTCGTCCAGGCCTGGCGGTGACGTTCGAAACTATCGGCCAACTTCATGTCCCCCGGAACGCCGAGCGGGTGCCCGACTGGTCGGACAGCGCCTTCTCCAGCTCCATCCCCGCCGGCGTGATGTTGCCGTCCGCGTCCATCCAGCCGCGCTCCACCGCATAGGCCATCACCTCCGCCGGATCGCTGCGCCCGGAGACCATCACGGTGAACTGCAGGAGCGAATCGCGCCCCTCACGGCCGGCTGACACGTCTTCGGTCTTCGACATTGCATGGTCCTCTGATGCCGCCCCTGCGCGGCGTCGCCGCCGGAAAGATAGGGCGCCTCACTCCTCCGGTCGAGCCGCAATTCACCGCCGCGCGCCGCTGCCCGGATACACGGCAGGCCAACCTCCCCACAGCCTCCTGCAGGCGGCAAGGTTGCGGGCAGGCCCCCGTATGACTAACCTGCAGACAATGTTGCTGCGCGCCGCCCTTCTCGCCCTTAGCGGCCTCGCTCTTGCGGGCTGCACCGCAAAGACCGAAGGCCCGTGCGAGACAGTCAGCTTCGAATCGGCACCCTATCTCGTCTGCAGCTTCGACCCCGCCGCCGACGACATCCGCCTCTTCCTGCGCGACGAGGCGGGCGCGCCCTTCGGCCAGTTCGACCGGCTGGCCAACCATGTCGCCTCGCAGGGCGGCAGCCTCGTCTTCGCGATGAACGCCGGCATGTACCACGAGGACCGCCGCCCGGTCGGCCTGTATGTCGAGGAAGAACAGTCCGAAATGGGCCTCGTCAAGAATGCCGGGCCCGGCAATTTCGGCATGCTGCCCAACGGCGTCTTCTGGATCGAGGACGGTTCTGCCGGCGTCACCGAAACCCTCGCCTATGGCGACCGCTTCGCCGATGCCCCGCCCCGCTTCGCCACCCAGTCCGGCCCGATGCTCGTGGTCGACGGCGAACTTCACCCGGCCCTCAACCCGGACGGCACCAGCACCCGCCGCCGCAACGGTGTCGGCGTCAGCGCCGATGGCCGCCGCGTCGTCTTCGTCATCTCGGACTCGCCGGTCAACTTCCACGCCTTCGCCCGCCTCTTCCGCGACGAGCTGGACGTCCCCAACGCCCTCTATCTCGACGGCGCGGTCTCCAAGGTCTACGCCCCGGCGCTGGAGCGCAACGAGACCGGCCTCGATATGGGCCCCATCGTTGGCGTCGTGCGCGGGTCCGGCAAATCGTGAAACAGCTGAAGCTCTCGCCGGAGCGACGCCAGCGCCTGATCGAGCAGGTCCAGACCCTGTTCGCCCGCGATTTCGACGAAAGCCTGAGCGCCTTCCGCGCCGGCGAACTCGTCGACCGGATGACCGCCCTGATCGGCCCCGGCGTCTACAACCAGGCAGTCGAGGACGTCCGCGCCCACCTGCAAGGCCGGCTCGATGATCTCTCTGGCGAAGTCTTCGTGGACGATCCCGCCTGAAAGCTTTAGCGGCCGAGCGCGACTTCAATAAGTGGCTGGATATCCTGCTCGATATCGACGCTGAATGAGGCTGGGTCTCTCAGGGCCCCTGAGGTCTCCTCAAGCACGATGATACCCCAGTAATCATTTTCGAAATCGACCCATGGCGTGAAGCCAAAGGCGCCGGGCGAGGAAATCACCGGCCCGGCGTCGCAGGACGGCGCATAGGGGCGTACATCGCATTCCTTCCAGAAGCCGAAGCCGTAATGCCAGTCGAGATTGTTGTCATCGAGCGCGCCCGGACGGAAATCCACCACGCGGTTGCCTGTGCGGTCTTCAAGAAAGGCCGCGCGGTTGGGTGCGATGTCACCTCGGAGAATCGCGGTCAGCAGCTTTGCATAGTCCTCGCCGGTCGAGCGCAGCGACCCTGCATAACGCGGATTGTCGCCTGCGCCTTGGGTGTACCGCGTCACCGCACTGATCTGGAGCGGATCAAGCAGCACTTCCCGCATTGCCTGATCGACCGATTGGCCCCGCTTGTTTGCGACCATCAGCGCGGCGATCTGCATATGTTCGGGCCCATAAGAGAAAGCGGAATCTGGCAGGGTGTCCAGCCCGCCATCATAGATCTGGCGCACGCAGGTCTGGAGCGAAAACGCACTGTCGCCGACGCAGCCCGGCGCATTGTCCTGCCGATTGAAACCGGATGTGAAGCCCATCAGCATGTCGAGTGTGATTGCCGATCGCCCGTCGCCAGTCACGCCGGTCCAGAAGTCGATATTGTCCTGCGGGCGAGAGGATCGCGATAACTCGCCGCGTTCAATGAGCGTCCAGACGAAAGCTCCAAACACGAGTTTTGACGCCGACGCGATCAGGATCGGAGTGTCCGTCTTCATCGCACCCTTCTCAAACCGGTAGCGAACCCCCGTACGGTCGCCGACCAGAAGTGCAATATTGGCCACAGGCGCGGCGTTGATCCGGGCTTCAACCGCACTGAAGTCCGTCGCCGGCGGGGGTGGAGGCGGAGGAGGAGGAGGGGGCGGGGGTGGAGGCGGCGGTGACGGAGACACGGGTGGCGGCGCGCCGGTCGAAGAATCCGAGCCGCCGCCGCCGCAGCCCGCAAGACTGAGCGTTGCGGCAAACATCATCAGCATCAAGCGCTTCATCATCCCCTCCATAACCCGGTTTGCAGTCCTTATCGACTGACTGAACGCGCGACATCCACAAATCCGTCGGACACCCGGTTGCACTTCACCGTCACGGACCACATCTGCACGCCTCGCCATTGCAGGAGACGATGCCATGACCCTCAAGCTGTTCGGCCTGAAGAATTGCGACACCTGCAAGAAAGCGCTCCGCGAGATCGAGGCGAGCGGCCAGTCCGCCGAATTCGTCGACATCCGCGCCGAAGCAGACCTCGCCTCGAAAGTGCCGGCCTGGCTGAAGGCCGCCGGTGAAAAGCTGGTCAACCGCAGTTCCACCACCTGGCGCGCGCTCTCGGACGCCGACAAGGCGAAAGCCACCGGCTCCAGCCTCGAAGGCCTGCTCCTCGGCAACCCCACGCTGATCAAACGCCCGGTCATCGAGCTGGACGGCGAGGTCCTCGTTGGCTGGACCGCCGAAACCAAGGCCCGCATCGGCTGAGGCGAACGAATAATCCGTATCTGGACAACGGAATCCGGATCGGCGCACGTTCAACCCGGCAAGCCAACGCCCCGGAGCCCTCATGCGCCGCCTCCTGACCGCCGCCTTCGCCTGCCTCCTGATCGCAGCCCCCGCCTTCGCCGAACGGGTCCCCCCGGCGAAACCGGAAACCCTCACCGTCTCCGCCGCCGGCACAAAGCGCGAGGCGATCCTCTATGCGCCGGACGCTGCAACTGGCCCCCGCCCGGTCGTCCTCGTCTTCCATGGCG
>JBBSDJ010000061.1:0-14538 GCA_038249555.1 Caulobacterales bacterium | reverse complement strand
TCCCCGCCCACTACGAGGACCGCGCCTGGAAGCTCTCCTTCTTCGGCGACGAACTGGAATCCATCGTCGAGTTCGATCCGCTCACTGGCCGTACACTTCAGAAACTGCCCGCCATCAAGATCTATGCGAACA
Organism: Caulobacterales bacterium; assembly: GCA_038249555.1. Taxonomy (GTDB): domain Bacteria; phylum Pseudomonadota; class Alphaproteobacteria; order Caulobacterales; family Hyphomonadaceae; genus Hyphomonas. The sequence continues at coordinate 14,406 of JBBSDJ010000061.1, read as the reverse complement.
GCCACTATGTGACGCCGCGCCCGACGCTCACGCAGGCGGTGGAATCCATCAAGCAGGAACTGAAAGCGACGATTGCCCACTTCGAGAAGCACGGGAAGCTGATCGAGGCGCAGCGCATCTCCCAGCGCTGCCAGTATGATATCGAGATGATGGCCGCCACCGGCTCGTGCAACGGCATCGAGAACTATTCGCGCTACCTCACCGGCCGCAAGCCCGGCGAGCCGCCGCCAACCCTGTTCGAATACCTGCCGCAGAACGCCCTCGTCTTCACCGACGAGTCGCACCAGACGATCCCGCAGATCGGCGCGATGTTCAAAGGCGACTTCTCGCGCAAGTCGACGCTCGCCGAATACGGCTTCCGCCTGCCCTCCTGCATCGACAACCGCCCGCTGAAGTTCGAGGAATGGGACGCGATGCGGCCGCAGACGGTGCATGTCTCCGCGACGCCCGGCAAGTGGGAGCTGGAGCGCACGGGCGGCGTGTTCACCGAGCAGGTCATTCGCCCCACCGGCCTGATCGACCCGCCCGTCGAGGTGCGCCCCGTGTCAACGGACGGCGCCAACCAGGTCGATGACGTGATGGCCGAAGTGAAGGCCGTCGCCGCCGCCGGCTTCCGCTCATTGATCACGACACTGACGAAGAAGATGGCGGAAAACCTGACGGACTTTCTGCATGAGAACGGCGTGCGCGTGCGCTACATGCACTCCGACATCGACACGATCGAGCGCATCGAGATCATCCGCGACCTCCGGCTCGGCGTGTTCGATGTGCTCGTCGGCATCAACCTCTTGCGCGAAGGTCTCGACATTCCGGAATGCGCCTTCGTCGGCATCCTGGACGCCGACAAGGAGGGGTTCCTGCGCTCGGAAACCTCGCTCGTGCAGACCATCGGCCGCGCCGCCCGCAACTCGGAGGCCCGTGTTGTTCTGTATGCGGACCGTATCACCGGCTCGATGGAGCGCGCGATGGAGGAGACCCGCCGCCGCCGCGAGAAGCAGCACGCCTACAACCTGGAACACGGCATCACGCCGACCACCATCATCCGCGACGTCTCCGACATCCTCGGCGAACTCGGCGACAAGCCCTCCGCCAGCCGCTCCCGCCGCGCCCGTGAACGCGGCGTTGCCGAAGCAAAGCCCTTGCCACTTTCGGGTGAATCTGGCCACAACTTGAAAGCTGTTATCGCGCAAGTCGAAAAACAGATGCGCGAAGCGGCGGCGAACCTGGAGTTTGAGGATGCGGCGCGCCTGAGGGATGAGCTGAAGCGGCTGAGAGAGCAAGATTTGGGAATTTAGCGAAAGCGCACTTGCATTGATCAGCGAGCAAGCGCTTCGCACTCGAAATCGCCATGTATGTGGGCGGGCCGCGTCCACCTCACCCCTCTTTAACCCCTCCCTGCTATCCCTAGCGCCGACGCTAAGGAGGGCCCCCACATGTGGATTCACCGCAAGGAACACTTCCGCAATGCGAGTGACCGGCCGGAGCGCTCGAAGGTCGCCGCGACGGTCTACTTCCGCCCCGACACCGCCGAGCCCCCGCCGTCCCAGGGCTGGGACGAGCGCTGCCCCCAGTGCAGCGCCCCGATCCGCGTCTCGCGGCCCCGGCACGGCGGCACCGCCGTCTCGGAAGTCCTCCCCTCCGGCGCCCTCATCCCCCACCCCTGCTTCGACCGGTTGCGCGGGAAGCGGGCGAGCGAGGAGACGATGGATTTGTTTGGGTGGAATCCGGGTTAGTCCGCATGCTGATTTAAATGCCGGACGCCCATCCTCCCCCGTTTACGGGGGAGGTGGCACCGAAGGTGACGGAGGAGGAATGCCCCGCACACCGCCCCCTCCGTCAGCCGGCTTCGCCGCCTGCCACCTCCCCCGCTTCGCCAGGGGAGGAGAAGAAAGGGCGCTTTCCACACCCTGTCTTAAATCTGTGAAATTTATCGCCCGAAACGCGAATCACCCTCTCGACTCACACCAGATTTGGTGAGATCGTTACGTCAAGCTAACGAAATCCCGGCGGGAGACAACCCGCAAAGTGGAGCGAAGGCGAGCCCATCGCCCCCGTGAAGAGGGCCGGGCCAGGAGCAGAGCCGGGAGACCGGGCGCGCGAAAGGCCAGGCAGGACGCACGGGATAAAAACAGGCGATGGCCCATGGCAGCGGGAGCTAGACCCGCGAGATGGGAGCCGTATGCCGTAACCGGGGCGCAAACCCGAACTACGGTGGCCAAGAGCCCGAAAGCTCCATCAGGGAGTACGAAGAAGGACTGTGCCCGCAAGGGCGTGGAACGGACAAGTGCGACCAGCGGTGAAGCGCCAGAGATGGGCGGGAAGAGCGGCCAAAGTCCTTGAACTGCAAGCGGCCCCCCGGCTGCGAGCGACACAAGGCACCGCAAAAGGAGCGTGCGCCTGCCAGGGCGAACGTCCAGATGCGGAAGGGTGATGGAAGGGCCGCGAAAGTGGGCCGGAAAAAAACCCGGTGTCTCCGAAGAGCGTCTCCGAGTGCTAGCACTAGTAATCGGTAGCCCGATTCGAAACACCATGGAAGGCGCGGCGCCCCTCAAAAGGCACCGCGCCTTTCTTCGCTTGTGAGGAAAAGAATTCGCAGGGCGAATTCCCGAACTCGCGAGGACAAGCGATTGAACTGCAATCGCCCGGGAGAGGCCGCGCGCCGGGAGGCGCGTGGCGCCAAAGAAACACCCCCGGCGCGGTACGCCGGGGGCTTCGGTCAGGACGGGTCTTCAGGGCGTCAGTAGCTCGCCTTGTCGCCGTCCTTCTTCTTGTCGGCCTTGGCCGCCTTGGCGGCCTTCCAGGCGTCGTGTTCGGCGACGCTGATGTCGCCGCTCCCGTCGGTGTCATATTTCGCGAACTTCTCGGCCGTCATCGCCAACTTGGTGGCCTGGATTTCGGCCAGCGTGACGCCGCCGCTGGAATCAGCGTCGAGATCCGCGAACGTCTTCTTGGCGCCGTGATGGTCGGCCAGCGCCGCCGGGGCGGCGAAGGCGGCAGCGAGAGCTGCGATGGCAATAAGTCTCTTCATGGAAATACTCCTCCGTGTTGTTGAACCGGCCAGCCGCTTATCAGCGTGTGCCGGACCTTTCACTTAGGAAGCAGGCGCCGGTTTGCTTCCTACATGACAAAGTTTTTATGCAGGCGGGCGGGCCCGGCGGTGCGCGCGCAACAAAAAACCGTCCGCACGGGTGTGCGGACGGTTTCTGGACTGCAGTGAGGCAAGGAAGGCTTACGGCGAGACGGGCGCCATCGTCACTTCGGGCTCTTCGGCCGGGGCCGAGGCTTCGACCGGGGCGGCGTCTTCGCCTTCAACCAGCGAGTCCGCCGGCTGGGGCACCGAGCTCGCCGTGCCGCAGCAGCGCACCTGCATCTCGAGGACGCGGTCGTTGAAGCGGCATTGCTGGTCGTTGATCTCACGCAGGATCGACGGGCCGCCGGCGCGGTAGGTGTAGCGCGTCTGGTTGCAGCTGGTCAGCGTGTAGCCTTCGCGGCAGGAGCCGGTGCTGGACTTCTGGACCGTGGTGGTCTCGCAGACCATCGTGTCGGCCAGGGCCTCTTCGGCTTTCGCCATCGCGGCGGCGGCATCGGCCTTGGCGGAGTCGGCAGTCGCCTGGGCATCGGCCGTCAGCTTCAGGGCGTCGGCCAGGCGCATGTCGGTGGAGGCGAGCGCGGTGGACGTGCCATCGATCTCGACTTTCAGGCGGCAGACGTTCTCGTCGGCCTTCTTCGGATTGGCGCAATACTCCGCAACGGTCATGTCGTTCGGAATGTTCATGCACGCGGAAACACTCAACGCGGCAAGCAACAGCCCGCCAGAAAGGATCTTCTTGAATATCATGTGGGGTTCTCCATCACCGTGTCCGGGGGTGTATTCACCCTCCGCCCCAGCCGGATGACGCCGAATTGTGGCGAAAAATGAGCAGGTCGCCCGGTTGGGGAGATTCTTCCCGGCGTCAGGCCTTCAGCTTGTAGCCGTTCCGGAACATCGCCCAGACACCAACCGTCGAGCCGAGGGCGAGCAATCCTGTATAGATTACGCCGATTTGCAGCGATCCGTTGGCGACGCCGATATGGCCGTAACGGTAGCCGTCGATCATGTAGAAAATCGGATTGAAATGGGCGATCGATTCAAACGGCTCGACCATCACCTTCACGTCGTAGAACGTGCCGGAGAGGAAGGTCAGCGGCACGATGACGAAGTTGGTGACCGCCGCGAGGTGGTCGAACTTGTCGGCCCAGATGCCGCCGGCGATGCCGAGGGCGCCGAGAATGACGGCGCTGCTGAGGGAAAACCAGAGGATCGGCCAGACGTGCCGGATCGGCAGGTTCGCGAGGCCTGACAGATGGATGACGAGGCCGCAGACCAGCGCGATCAGCAGGGCTCGGGTGACGGCGCCGCCGAGGAAGGCGATGGTCAGCTCGAGCGGCGACAGCGGCGGCATCAGGAAGTCGACATGGGTGGCGTTGAACTTCGCCTGCACGAGGCTGGAGCTGGTATTGGCGAAGGCGTTCTGGAGGATTGCCATCATGATCAGGCCGGGCGCCAGGAAGTCGTTGTAGCGCAGGGCCTCGAAATCCCCCGTCAGCTGCCCCCGGTCCCCGAAGGCCAGCTTGAACACCGTCATGAACAGCAGCGTCGTCACCACCGGCGCAAACACCGTCTGCATCCAGACCTTGAGGAACCGTCCAACCTCTCGTTGATAAAGCGTCCAGAGACCGAGGCCGTTGAACGCGCCGTACTGGCGCAGGGTGCGGGATTGATCGGCAGCGGGAATCGTATCCATGACTACTGGACATAAGCGATGCAGCCTGCACTTGCGAGGGGCATCGCGGGGTCAATACGCCTCCACAAGATATAGAACCCTGTGGAAAGCGGGGCCTGCATGTTGTGTTTCATTACGCCTCTGATACGACATCTAGGTGTCAGAACAGTTGGCGCGTACAGCCACAACAACATATAGGGGTAAGCGCACCCAGCGACGGGACGCGCCCTGAGATGCGGGAGACTTCCAACATGTCGTGGAACGACGAGCGGGTGAACACCCTCAAGAAACTCTGGGCCGAGGGCCATTCGGCCTCCCAGATCGCCAAGCAGCTGGGCGGGGTCACCCGCAACGCGGTGATCGGCAAGGTCCACCGCCTCGGCCTGTCCGGCCGCGCCACCCCGTCCCGCCCGGTCAAGCGCCCGCCGCGCCTGGCCCGGCCGAAGCCCCGTTTCCTGGCGGATGGGACGATCGCCGCAGCAGCCGCCGCGCCGGCCGCCCCCGCGCCGAGCCTGCCGGTGCCCGCCCTCGCCATCGAGCGCGTCTCGGCGATCAAGCCCCTGCCCCCGCTGCTGGTGGACGGCACCCCGGCCACGATCCTGACGCTGCGCGACACGATGTGCAAATGGCCGATCGGCGACCCGGCCGACCCGAAATTCGCTTTCTGCGGCCGCAAGGCCGATTGCGGCCCCTACTGCACCGAGCATGCCGCCGTCGCCTTCCAGCCGGCCCGCAAGCGCGAAGCCCGCAAATCCGAATACGACTACGTCCGGCGGATTGCCGGCTGATTCAAAGTCGCGGCGCTTGTCCGAAAACCGATACCCACTTTTCGGAGCGCCGCTAAGCGCCGCGCTGACATCGCAAGGACGCGGGAGCCCCCGGAGCAGAAATGTTCCGGGGGTTTTTCGTGGCGCTCGCCGCCGGGTTATGCAACAGGCCTCCCCCCTTAGGTAGATAGTTTGGGCGAGAGCCTGCCAGATCACCCCGTCCAGAAACCGTCCACACGGGCATGTGGACGGTCATCCGCCGCACGATCGGCTGAAATGTGTAATTAGTCACTCACTTATTGGTGAGGGATCCAGCCTTGAAGGGATTGGGCGAGCCGCATCATCTGTTCCCGGTTCTCTGCAGAGCCGCTTGGCGCGTGCCAGGCGGGATAGTGGCAGAGAGGCCGAAATCCGGCGAGCGCGGGCGCCGGTGTTTCGGGATGGCGGCGGCGTCAGGTCACCAGCGCGCTGGCTTCGCGGATGACGGACAGGGCGGTGGCGCGCATGTGGGCTTCGCGGGCGGGCTCGAGACCCCAGGCGCCCATGGAATGCTGGCCCGCAGCGGCGACATAGATCTGCCAGAGGGCGAGGCGGCACGGCGCGATGGGGCGCAGGCGGCCGTACGCGCGCAGAAAGCTTTCCGCGCCCTCGCGGCCGGCGACGTATCTCAGCTCCAGCGCTGTGCAGGCCACGTCCGACAAGGGGTCGCCGCACGCGGCATCCTCCCAGTCGAGGATTCCGGTAATCTGCTCGTCCTGCCAAAGAATGTTGCCCGGCCAGAAATCACCATGCAGCAGTGTGGCCGGACCGGCGCAGCGCACCGGAGCCATTCCTTCGAGCTGCGCGCGCAGCGCATTGAATTCTGTGTCTTGGGGCAGGAAGCCAAAAAGCTCCGGGAGCGGATCATCGCGCGCGGGCAGCGCCGGCAGGCCTGCGACCGGCGCGGCGTGAACGCGGGCCAGCGCTTCGGCCATCCGGACAATCCGGGGATCGTCCGGGTTCGTTGGGGCAACGGTTTCGCCGCCGATATGTTCGAGCAGGAGATAGGGATGCGGCAGATGCAGGCGGCTTTCGTCCAGCGCCAGGGCGCGCGGGGCGCAGAGGCCGAGACCAGCCGCCGCGCGCAGGATATCGAACTCGAGCCCGGCGGGATGGCCGTTGTGATGATCGCCATGGATCCGCAGGACGACGCTTTCGGGCGCGCGGGCGGCGGTCTCTATGTCCAGCCGGTAGACATCCGCCGACACGCCGCCGGACAGCCGGTGCGCCTGCAGGAGGCGGGCACCCGGCAAGTGCGCGGCGAGCACGCTGTCCAGCGCGCCCTCAGGCAGGGGCGTCTGAACCCGGCCGGTCTTCGGCGGAATGGTCGACACAGCCCCTCAACTCCGTCCCGGTTGCACGGTGATGCCCATAGCGAGGAACTGCCGCGTTCGCCAGACCAGGGCGGTTTCCGGAATGGTGCGGACGGGACGGGCTATTCTGCGGGGATGCCGTTTCGCGGGGCGGAGGAGGTTTGCTTGGGGGTGAAGGTGTCGCGGCGCCATTTGCGGAAGCGGTGGGCCGCATGGCGGAAATATCCGCCGCCGAAGACATAGGCGGCGACGGAATCGTTGCCGTAGGTCTCGGTGAGGCGCCGGGCGCGCGAGGGATCGCGCACGGCGACGGAGGCGGGGTCGAGATGCGGGTCGCGCCGGAACACCGCAGTGGTCGAGTCCAGCGTACCGCCAGCGGCCGGCACCATCTGGTGGCGGCGAAGCGCGGCGCCGAGCGTCTCCGGCGTGAAGCCGTAGATGTGGGCGAAGTGGAACCGCTCGAAGCTGGGCTTGGAATTGGCGCGCATGTCCGGCACCGAGATGTAGAGCGAGCCCTCGGGCTTCAGCCAGGCGACCATGGCGCCGAGCGCGGCCATCGGATCGCGCAGGTGTTCGACGACCTGCTGACAGGTGACCACGTCAAAGCTGCCCAGCGGAAGGTCGGCCTGCTGCCAGGGCGCGTTGATAACATCTATTCCGTACTCGGAGCGGGCGAACTTCGCGTAGGTCTCGCCCGGCTCGATGCCGACGACCTCGCAGCCCTTTTCGCGTGCAACTTTCAGGAACTCCCCGGTGCCGCATCCAAGGTCGAGCACCCGGGCGCCCGGTTTCAGGACACCGGCCAGGCGCGCGGCCCGGCTGCGGGCCTCGCGGTTCGAGCGCACGATGTGGAATTTCGGTGGCCGGTCCCCGGCCAGCTGGTAGTCGAGGCGATAATCGTTGCGGTAGTAAAGCTCGAGCTCAGCATCGGTCGGCATCGGGTCCGTCCGCATCAGCCCGCAGTCCGTGCAGGCAACAGTTGCAAGCTTTTTCCAGCGCCGGTCGGTCGCACAGATCAGCGTCTTCGAATCACTGCCGCAAAGGTTGCAGGCAATCGCCTCGCCTGAATAGGGATAGGCCGTGAACGGGACGTTGTTCCTGAGGAAGCTGTTCATGCGAGGTCTTTCGGCCGGGGCTTCAAGGCAAGTGGCGGAAAGCACTGGTTAAATGCGGTAGCTTGCGGCAACCTGTCATGCCATGAGCCGTATCCTGCTGATCGAAGACCATCCCTCGCTTGGCGGGACGATTGCCGAATATCTCCGGCGGGCGGGCCATGCCGTGGACCTTGCGACGACCCTTGCGAGCGCGCGGTCGTTGCTGGCGGATGTCGGGCTCGACCTCGTGCTGCTGGATCTCGGCCTGCCGGACGGCGACGGGCTGGATTTTCTGCGCCTGCGCCCGTCCCCTGCCCCCGTGCTGGTGCTGACCGCGCGCGGGGCGCTGAATGACCGGATCGAAGGGCTGGACCGGGGCGCGGAGGATTATCTCGTCAAGCCGTTTGCCCTTGAGGAACTGGCCGCGCGGTGCCGCACCATCCTTCGGCGGGCAGCGCGCCTGCAGAGGGCCCAGGTCCAGCTGGGGCGGCTGAGCTTTGATGCGGCGACCGAAGCGCTGGAAGCGGGCAATGCGAGGTTCGACCTTGCCCGGCGCGAACGCCAGTTGCTGACGGCGCTGATGCTGCGGCCCGGCAAGGTCTGCACCCGTCAGTATCTCGAAACGCAGCTTTACGACCAGTCCGAACCGGTCGGACCGAATGCACTGGAGACGGCCATGTCCCGTCTGCGCGCGCAGCTGGACCGGCATGATTGCGGCGTCGAAGTGCGCACCATCCGGGGCGTCGGATACCTGCTGGAAGCGAGCCGGGATGCCTCCAAGAACTGAATGGTCTCTCGCCAACCGGCTGCGGCGGCGGGCGCTGCTGGCGACGTCCGTGATCACTGTGCTGCTGAGCGGCGTCATGGCGATCCATTATGGCAGCGACATGCCGGAGCTGCGCCACCGCAGCCTGCACGTCCTGGCAGAACGCTTTGCAACGGACGCGGCGGAAGCGGCCCGGCGCGGCGACTGGGACTTGATCAATGAGCGGCACCGGATCTTCAGCCGTCATCCCGAAAACTACTATTGGGCGGTGACCGATGCCGGGGGACATATCATTGCGGCGTCGCCGAAACGCCCGTCCGACAAGGAAATCGGGATTGCCGCTGATCCGTTCCCGGACGTCTGGACAAGCTCAACGGAGAATGGCGGATGGATCGGCGGGCGGGCCATCGAAGGCGGCGGACCGGGCGCATTCATCGTGATCGAGATCTACAAGGACACAGCCGGCCTGCTGCCCCTGCTGATCGCCGAAGAGATCTTCGTACACATCATTCTGCCGGTTTTGCCGTTCACGCTGGTGTTGTTGCTCGGCCTGGATGCCACACTGCGTCAGACGATCACGCCGATGCGCAGGTTGTCTGATGCTAGCGCAGCGATCCGGCCCGGACGGAAGTTCGAGCCGATCGACATGGCCGATGTGCCGATCGAGGTCAGCGGAATAGCGGGAAAGCTGAACGAGTCGCTGACGTCCCTGAACGCAGCGCTGGACCGCGAGCGCTTGTTCATTGCGGAAGCGGCCCATTCACTGCGCACCCCCATTGCGGCAATGAAGGCGCGTTTGGAGCTGGACGGCGAAAAGACACAAGTGTCGCAGTTGAAGACTGACCTTGAAGGTCTTGTCCGGCTGACAAACCGGCTCCTGGCTTCGGCCGACGCCGCGCGTTTTTCCGTAAACGGAGCATCCCTGGTCGATCTCGGCGAACTTGCCCGCGGTGTGGTCATTCAGCTCACCCCTGTTGCGCTGGCGGCATCTGTCGACCTTGGACTCGAGAGCGGGAGCGAGCCTGTGACGGTGACCGGAGACCCGGATGCGATCTGTCAAGCCCTGGTGTGCCTCGTCGAGAATGCCGTCCAGTTCACACCGGCCGGCAAGCAGGTCACCGTCAGGGTCTCTGCAGATCCGCCGGCATTGACGGTCGAGGATTCCGGCGCTGGCTTTGCTGCGGCCGGCGACACGCTGCAGCGCAGCGCGGCTGGGGGCGGCGGCGTGCATGCGGGGCTCGGGTTGCGCATCGCGCAGCAAGTTGCAACGGCCCACGGAGGCGAACTGGAAATCGGGGCAGCGCCGGGCGGCGGCGCGTCGGTCAGCATCCGCTTTCCCGCGGCGGCGCCCTGAGGCGGCTGCTAAATCAGGCGTCGCGCCCCGTAGGCATCCAGACGCCGAAGGCTGTGCCTTGGCCCATCAGGGTTTCGACGGCGAGGCCGCCGCGGTGGTGGGCCATGATGTGTTTGACGATGGCGAGGCCGAGGCCGGTGCCGGTGATCTTGCCGCCGCGGGACTGGTCGGCGCGGTAAAAGCGTTCACCGAGACGCGGCAGGTGTTCGCGCTCGATGCCGGGGCCCTGGTCTTCGACGCGCAGCCAGACGGCGGCTTCCGGCAAGCTGGTGCGGGCGAGCGCCTGCAGCAGGGTCATCCGTCCACTGAGGGTCCATTGCTGCGACGCGGTGATGCGCGCCTCGGCGAGCGAGGGCGCCGCGCCGAAGCTGAGCGTGACCGTGCTGCCCGCGTTCGAATACTTGACGGCGTTGGAGACAAGGTTCTCGACCACCTGGACCAGTTCGTCGCGGTGGGCCGTCATTTCCGGCATTTCGGTGGGCGCCGCGTTGACGGTGAGGGTGACCCCCTTCCCGGCCGCGATCGGCTCCAGTGCCGCGAGCGAGGCGGAGACGATCTCGGCGAGGTTCTCCCGTCCGCGCGGCAGGACGTGTTCGGACGATTCAATCCGCGACAGGGAGAGGAGATCGGCAATCAGGCGGCTCATCCGGTCGGACTCGCCGGCCATGATGTCGAGGAAACGGGGCCAGGCGGCGGTGTCGTCCTTCGCCGGGCCGCGCATGGTTTCGATGAAACCGGAGATTGCGGTCAGCGGGGTGCGCAGCTCGTGGCTGGCATTGGCGAGGAAGTCCGCCCGGGCGCGGGCGGCGCGCTTCACGGGGGTGAGATCCTCCATCAGCACCAGCACGTTCTTGCCGGCAGGAATGCGGCTGACATGGGCGCGCCAGGTCTCGTCCGGGCCGGTTTCAAGCTCGGCGGAGATGGGGGCGGCGTTCGTGCGCTCCAGTGCCTGGTCGATGGCGGCGAGCAGGACGGGGGAGCGGATCACCGCGCTGGCGCGGGCAAAGGGAAGGTTAGCGAGCTGGAACAGATCATCGGCGGCGCGGTTGAAGGCCATGATCTTCTGGCCCGGCCCGATCTCGAGCGCCGGCAGCGGCAGGGCGGCGAACAGGCTGGGGCCCGGCTCGTCAGGCTCGGGCGCAGGCTTGTCGGCCCAGGTATCGGTGACGCCTTGCGGCACCCGGGCCGCAGAGCCGACGAAATAGGCGAGCGCAACGGAGGCGATGACGCCAAGGGCGCTGAGCGCCTCGATCAGGCCGAGGGCGCCGGTGAGGGCGAGCAGAAACAGGACGAGGGCCGTGGTGCCGAGCAGCACGGTGAAGTCGCGCGTCCGCCGCGTCATCGACCGCCGGCCTGCATCCTCGCTCAACGTTTCACCTGCAGGATCCATCCTCTGGCGGGGCCTGCGGGAGAGGCCCCGTTCTGGCGCTAACGCGCGCTCCGGCATCTGCCAAGCCCCGGAGTCCGTATCAGACGCAGCAAGGGCGGAACTTGAATACGACAAATTATTGAATTTCGATAATTTCATATTGACGCTCGGCAAGTGCGGGCGTATCGGATCGCAATCCTCAGACGGGTCTGACTTCAGCGCATGAAAAAATCACTTCTCCTGCTTGGTTCTGCGATGTTGTCGGCCTGCGCCGTCATACCGGACGCTTCCGAGCGCTATATCGACGACCGCAATGCGCTTTTCGAGACGGTGCCCGATGCGCCGTCCGAATGGGCTGCGCGCGGCGTGGCCGGGACGGCACCGACGGGGGACTGGCTGAGCCAGTTCAATGATCCGGTAATGACGCAGCTGGTGGGCGAGGCGCTGGCCCGCAACCCGACGCTGGAATCGCGGGCGGCGCTGACGCGGGCGACCGAAGCCCTGACGCGCGCGGCGCGCGGTCAGCGGCTGCCGAGCCTTTCGGCGTCAGCCTCGGCGGGCGGAACCTCGACCGGCGCAGATGTGGCCGGGACAAATGAGCGGTTCAACGATCCGCTGTACGGCTTCGGCATCGATGCGAGCTGGGAAGCAGATCTCTGGGGCCGGGTGTCGAACTCGGTGGCGCAGGCGGATGCGGACTATGCTGCGAGCGCAGCGGACCTCGCTGCCACAGAGCTTTCGATCGCGGCGCAGACGGCGTTCGCCTGGATCGCGCTGAACGAAGCGCTGGCGCAGGAGCGGATTGCGATCCTGTCTTTCGAGGCACGCGACCGCGTGCTGACGATCACCGACCGGCGCGTGCGGTCCGGCGTGTCGGACCCGCTGGAGCTGCGCACGGCGCGTTCCTCGCTGGCAAGCGCCGAAGCGACGATTGCAGCGCGCCGGCAGGCGTCGACCGAGGCGGCGCGCCGGCTGGAAGTGTTGTTGGGACGCTATCCCGGCGCCGAGATTACCGCGACCGCGACGATCCCCGAGCTTGAGGAAATGGCGACCGAGGGCAACCCGGCGCTTCTGCTGTCACGCCGGCCGGACATTGCTGCGCTGGAAGCCCGCGTCGTGGCGGCCGGCCTGCGCGCCGAGGAAGCGCGTCTCGCGATGCTGCCCTCGCTGCGGCTGACGGGATCGGCCTCGACCAATTCCTCCGAGTTTGAAGAAGCCATCGATCCGCAGCTGATTGCGGCGCGGCTGGTGGCCGGGCTGGTGCAGCCGCTGTTTACCGGCGGGCGCCTCAAGGCGCAGCAGGAAGCGGCCATCGCGCAGGCGCAGTCCTCGGTGGCGAACTATGTCGGCGGCGTGCTGACGGCCTGGCGCGAAGTGGAAGACGCGCTGACGGCCGACGTACTGCTCGCGCGGCAGGAAACGGCGCAGACGACGGCGTTCGAAGAGGCGCGCTATGCCGAAGAGCTGGCCGAGCGCCAGTATATCAGCGGCACGATCACCATCTTCAACCTGATCGACGCCCAGACGCGCCGGCTGACCGCTGAAAGCCAGCTGGTCTCGGCGCGGGCGAGCCGTGCTATAAACCGGGTTTCGTACCACCTCGCGCTCGGAGGCGGTGTGCCCACCGCGGCCGCCCTACCCGCCCCCTCAGAAGTCCAGACCCCGCAGTAAGCGGCAGGAGCCATATCCCCATGGGACGCCTAATTGCCATCATCGCCCCCATCGTCATCATCCTCGTCCTGGGGATCGGCGGGTTCATCGCTGTCCAGTCGATGAAGCCGGAAGCCGAGAAGAGCGACGAGCCCCGCGCCGGCCTCAACGTGTTTGCCGAGCCGGTGCAGGAAGTCGCGCTGACGCTGACTGTCGAGGCACAGGGCGAAGTGCGCCCGAAGACCGAGATCATCGTCGCGCCGCAGACCTCCGGCCGGATCGCCTATGTTTCGCCGGACTTCATCGATGGCGGCTTCATCCGCCGCGGCCAGGTGCTCGTGCGCGTCGATGCGCAGGACTATGAGCTCGGCGTGGTGCGTGGGCGCTCGCTGGTCGCTTCGGCCGAGCAGCGCCTCGCCCGCGAGGTGGCCGAGTCCGAACTGGCGCTGCAGGACCTTGAGGACCTCGGCATGACGGACGCCTCGCCGCTCGCCCGGCGCGAGCCGCAGCTGGCCGAGGCGCAAGCCTCGCTGGACGCCGCCAAGTCGCAGCTGAAAGACGCCGAACTCGCGCTCGCCCGCACGGCCGTGATCGCGCCGTTCGATGGCCGCGTGCGCGAGCGCAGCGTGGATATCGGCCAGGTGGTCGCGCCCGGCCAGTCACTCGGTCGCATTTTCGGAAATAATGCGGTGGAAGTCTCGCTGCCGCTGAAGGATGCCGAACTCGGCCGCCTCGGCTTGCCGATCGCCTTCGAGGACAGCGAAAAAACACCGGGTCCGGAAGTGATTTTCACCGGAAACGTCGGCGGCGAACCGCGGACCTGGCGCGGCAAGATCGTGCGCACCGGCGCGGCCGTCAATTCGCAGACGCGCCAGATCAACGTCATCGCCGAACTGAAGGACCCGTTCGGCAAGGGCGCGGACAATGGCGCGCCGATGGCGCCCGGATTGTTCGTGAACGCACAGATCCAGGGCCGCAGCCTTGACCGGGTACTGATTGCGCCGCGCTCCGCGCTGCGCGGCAATGACCAGCTTTACATCGGCGATCCGAAGACCGGAAAACTGTCGATCCGCACGGTGGATATCGAGCATTCGGACCGTGACGGCGCTTACTTCCATGAAGGTGCCGAGGCGGGCGAACTGGCCATCACCAGCCCGATCCAGGCACCTTTTGACGGCATGAGCCTGACGGTGATGCAGCGGATGGAAGACGGCACGGTGAAGGTTCACAATCCGCCCAAGCCGGCAGCTGATGCTGAAAAGGTCGCCAAAGCCGAGACCGGCAACGGCGC
>JBBSDJ010000060.1:0-14560 GCA_038249555.1 Caulobacterales bacterium | reverse complement strand
GACTGTCCGCAGGCTCTCGGCCGGTACGAGATCGTTATAGCCCCCGAAGGGCAGGATCACCTGATCGTACCGGGTCGGCGCCACCTGTTCCGGCAGCGGAATGCACAGACCCGCGACCGAGCCGCCGTTCTGCTGGCGGTAAAGCGCAATCAGCAGGTCCGGCAGAGCCCGGCCAAGGCGGGCTTCGGCGCGGGTGATGTCGTCCTCGCTGAGGCCTTCGGTCAGGGCCGAATAGGCATCCGCCCAGGCCGCGGCCTCATGCTCGGTGGCCGACACCGTGTCCGCCGGCGCGGTGAAGAAGGACTGCAGGTTTACCGGCTCCGGCAGGAGGCGGATGTCGTCCCCGGAACTCTCTCCCGGTGAATTGTCCTTGCTGCTCATCCAGGCCGGAAAATAGCTCGACGGCTTGCCTTCGATCCGGTCGACATAGACGCCGAGGATCGAGGCGACCGCGCCAATGGCGAGCGGCCAGATCGCGTCGCCCGGCGCGAACGGCGCGGCATCCGCTTCGCCGCTGACGAGCGCGTGAAGGCCGAAGCCCACGAGATACAGGACCGAGACAAGGATCAGCTGCACCGCAAAGTCTGCCGGAAGCTGCAGCCAGTAGCGTTTAAGCTTGCCGGAGTTGCGCGCCACCCGCCACAGGCGCAGCTGGCCGAACAGGTAGGCGGCGGTGAACCCGGCCCCCAGAAACGGCAGGATCCAGGGCGAGCGCTGCAGGAAGCCGGCCGCGAGCACGAACACGACCAGGCTGACGCCCAGGCCGATCCGCAATGCTCCGCTCAGCTTCGATACGCCCATGAAAAAAGCCTCCCGTGACACGAGGGTCAGCGGGAGGCTTAATTCAGTCGCTGGCGCAGGGCCAGACGGCGCGGTCAGATTACGCGCGCGCGGCTTTCTTGCGGGCGTTGCGGGCTTTCTTGGTGTTGCCAAAAATGCCGATATTGGCGCGCTTGCTCAGGTTGGCGGTCCACTTGGAGTTCCGGCGCTTAACGCGCGGCTTCTTGCTCGGGTGGAGAACGCTGCTGGGGGACTTGCTCATCTGTCGATTTCCTTAAGCGAGGGCGGATTTGGCTTGGGCGACAAGCGCGCCGAAAGCCTCGGGCTCGCGCACGGCGAGATCGGCCATGACCTTCCGGTCAACTTCAATGCCGGCCTTGGTCAAACCATTGATAAAGCTGGAATATGTCAGCTCTTCGTCGTGGATGCGGACGGCGGCGTTGATGCGCTGGATCCAGAGGGAGCGGAATTGGCGCTTTTTGACCTTGCGGCCAACGTAGGCGTATTCGCCGGCTTTCCAGACGGCGGCGACGGCGTTGGAGAAGGTATTCTTGCGGCGGTTACGGAAGCCTTTGGCCTGCTTAAGAATCTTTTTGTGGCGGGCGTGGGCGGGTACTTTGGCGCGGGAACGGGGCATGGTTGCCTCCTGTCAATTCGTGTTCAAGATCAAGGGTTTAGAAGTTACAGGCCGTACGGCAGGTACTTCTTCACGCGGGCTTCATCTGCCTTCGCGCCGACGGATGTGCCGCGGTTCTGGCGGATATACTTGGCATTATGGCTCATCAGGCGGTGGCGTTTGCCGGCCACACCGTGCTTGAGCTTGCCTGTCGCAGTGATCTTAAACCGCTTTGCAGCGGCTTTCTTTGTCTTCATCTTCGGCATGTTTTTCTCCTCAAAATATAGAGCTCACACCAGATTTGGCGGCCCAAAATGCGCGTGCTGGGGGCAATGCCGTCGCCCCGGAGACCGGCAAGAGGGGGCTTATGACGGAGCCGCGCGGATGAATCAAGGGGGCGGTTGAAAGTCCGGCCCTGAGTTGTAGAATCGGGGTGCAAAACCCGTCCACAAACAGTCCAGAAGTCCGCTCCGGAAGCGTGGACGGTTTTCGTGCTTGAGGGGAACTCCAGGCGGCGTGTTGACGGACGACCGGCGGGTGTTAGTTCTGAGGCTTGCATCGGGGGGATTCATGGTCTGCAGGTTTCGCACGCGCTGGGCCAAACTTGTTGTTTCCGGAGTGTTGCTGGCGTCGTTCGTGGGGGCGTCTGCCGAGACGACGCCTACTGCGCCTTCAAAACCAACGGACGCCGAAGCGACAGCGCAGTGCGCGGCGACCACGGACCCAGCCGTCTGCATGAGCCTGGCTTTCCCCTACGCCTCCAGTTACGCAAGCCCCGCGGAGCAGACCAAGGCCGTGCCGTTTCTTGAGCGGGCATGTGCACTTGGCATGATCGACACATGCCACGCTGCCGGGGAGGCCTATGCCTCAGGCAAGATCAACATGTGGCCGAATGCGCTGCTGGTGCACGATGATGCGATGGCTGCGAAGTATTTTCGGATCGGGTGTGAGGCAGGATCGGCCTTCTCCTGCGACGGGTTGGGCCAGCTGCTGATCGCAGGACGCGCGGGGCCAGCGGACCCCGGCGCGGCCTTTGCGGCGTTCGAGAAGGGCTGCGCTATCGAAGATTATGTAATGGCGCGGCCGGACTCCTGCCTCGTGCTCGGCAAGGCGCATTCGGCAGGCGGCGCGCGTGCAACAGACCCGGCGCTCGCGATGCTTTATTTCGACCGCGCCTGCGGAGTGATCTCAGGGACTTCCCCCGCTATCGGCCTTGCCTGCCTTGAAGCCGGGCGACGGTTTGAAACCGGGGCCGAGGGCGTCGAGATAAATGCCCTTGCCGCGCTCAACCGCTACGAGACGGCGTGCAAGGCCGGCAACCCGGACGGCTGCCTCGAGCAGAATCGATTGGCCTCGGGCGAGACGGGACAGGAACAACGCGCCATCGAACTGGCGGCCGAGCAAGACCAGCGCGCCAAACAGGCACCGGTGTGCCAGGCGATCTGGCAGGAATCAGTCGATTTTCGTGCGGCTGCGGACGCCGAGGGCGACGCGCTGCTGGCCAAATCGGACCGGGACTCGGCCGCGTCGGACGGGTCTGTCCAATCGCGCAAAAACATCATGAACAGGTTTACGATGGAGTCGGATGATTATCTCGAGCGGTCCTGCCTGAGGCTCCTGGACTTGCGCTACCGCGCCATCATGGCCTGTTCGAAGGAAGACGGCGAGGCCATTTCCGAACTGTTGCTGGCCGATGCCCGCGCGGCGCGGGACGCGATGTCGAACCGCGCCGATTCGCCCATGAATTGCTTCTACCAGCTGCGGGAACTGGACTAAACAGCGGCGCACATGCGGCCCGGGTCAAGCGATGCCTTGCGCGGCGCATGATGCGCACTGCAGGATGGTCCGTGTACGGAGGGTTTAGCCCTCAAGGCTACTTCGGTCCATCCTGATCGTCACGACGACGCCTTCGGCGGCCCAGTCGCAGCTGAGGGTGCCGCCGAGCTGGGCGGACATGGCGCGGTTGATCAGCTTGCTGCCGAAGCCGCCCTGCCCGGTGGGGCTCGCCACCGGTGGGCCGCCGCGTTCGGTCCAGACGACGACGACCTCGTCTTCATGGCTGGAGGAGGAAACGTCCAGAGTGCCCTCATCCGAGGACAGCGCGCCATATTTCAGCGCGTTGGTGGCGAGTTCATGGATGACGAGCGCGAGCGTAGTGGCGGCGGCTTCGCCGACAGCCATGCGCGGAACGGAGACGCGGATGCGGCCGCTGAAAGCGCCGGGATCGTCATAGGGCGAGAGCAGGACCGAGATCAGGTCTCCCAGCAGCGCATCCTTCTTGCCCTCACCCGGCAGCGGGCGGACGAGATCATGCGCGCGGCCGAGCGCTGTGAGCCGGTTGGTCAACTGGCGGGCCATGTCTTCGGTGGAGGAGGCGGAGCGGGAGGTTATCGTAGTGAGGCCGGAGGCGATGGCGAGCAGGTTCTTGACCCGGTGGCTCATCTCGCCGGCGAGGAGTTCGTTGCTTTCCTCGGCCTGCTTGCGGCCGGTGACATCCAGGAAAATGCCGAACATCGTGCGGTCCAGCATGCCTTCGTCTTCGCCCTGCCCCCGGGCCGAAACCCAACGGACTTCCTCACCGATCATGATGCGGAAATCGATTTCGTACTGGCCCATGATCGCGCGGGTGGCGGCGAAGGCGGCGCGGACCCGGTCTCGGTCGGCCGGGTGGATATGGGCGGAGAGGTCCTCGAAGGTGACTTCGGTCGTGTTCGGCACGCCCCAGAGGTCATAGGAGCGCTGATCGAGCATCAGCTGGTCGGTATCGACATTCCAGGCCCAGAGCGCGACGCCCGCGCCTTCGACGGCCATGCGGAGGTGGCGCTCATGCCAGAGCGGCAGATTCGACCTGGAAGGCGCCATCGGACAGTCTCCATCGGTCACGTCCTTTACGGTGGCTGTTGTGAATATGCGCCCGCTTGTCAAAGCCCCAACTCAGTTGGCGCCTCAGGGCGGCGAGCGGCAGCGCGCCGGGAAACCCCGCCGGGGCAGCGCATCCGGCGGCGTCCGGCGTGTGAAATCCGCCCATCGTTGTGAGGACAACCCCAGCGGAACGCCGCGCGCCTCGCGTACTATCCGAGGCTACCGGCGCCGCGCCGCGGGGCGCTGATGCGCAGCGGGACCGCCGCGCGGCCCCCTCGGTCCCCTGCCCCGTTCGGACCGCGCCCCATGTGCTTAAAGGAGACAGAGATGTCCAATGACCTGCAACTAAAGCAATCGGTCCTCGACGAACTGAACTGGGAGCCCAGCGTCGACTCGGCCCATATCGGCGTCACCGCCAGCGACGGCGTCATCACGCTGACCGGCAATGTGAGCTCCTATTCCGAGAAGCATGCCGCTGAAACCGCGGCGCTTCGCGTCAAGGATGTCAGGGGCGTCGCCGAAGAAATCGAGGTCAAACTGCCGTTCGACGTGAAGCATGGCGACGCGGAAATTGCCGAGGCCGCCCTGCACCGCCTCGCCTGGGACTCCTCGGTGCCGAAGGACGCCGTGAAGGTGACCGTCAACGACGGATGGCTGACCCTGACCGGTGAAGTGGGCTGGCACTTCCAGCAGGACGCCGCCGCCGACTCCGTGCGCACGCTGTGGGGCGTGACGGGCGTTTCGAACCAGGTCGCGATCAAGCCGCGGCCCAACGCCGGCGACATCAAGGCAGACATCATGGGCGCGCTGAAGCGGTCCTGGTTCAAGCCCGAGCATGTTGATGTCACCGCCGCGAACGGCAAGGTGACGCTGACTGGCAAGGTGAACAACTGGTCCGAGCGGCAGATTGCCGGGAACACGGCCTGGGCTGCGCCGGGCGTCAGTTCGGTGACCAACGATATCCGGGTCAGCTAGGCCCGAGCTTGCGTCAGCCTGAAATGCGAAAGCCCCGGCCGAGAGACCGGGGCTTTTTTGCAGACAGAGTCCGGCGCAGCCGCTTACCGCGGGGCGAGGACCATGGTCATCTGCTTGCCTTCGAGCTTGGGCTCGAGCTCGACCTTGGCGGCTTCGGCGAAGTCCAACTTCATCTTCTCGAGCAGTTCCATGCCGAGATGCTGGTGGGCCATCTCACGGCCGCGGAAGCGCAGGGTGATCTTCACCTTGTCGCCGTCCTCGAAGAAACGGTGGATGGCGCGCGACTTCACTTCGTAGTCGTGCGTGTCGATGTTCGGCCGGATCTTGATCTCTTTCAGCTCGGAGGATTTCTGCTTCTTCCGGGCGGCGGCCTTCTTCTTGCGCTCTTCAAAGCGCAGCTTGCCGTAATCGAGCAACTTGACGACCGGAACTTCCTGGTCGCCGGAAACTTCCACAAGGTCGAGCGAGGCTTCGCGGGCCGCGTCCAGCGCGGCAGCCAGCGGCATGACGCCCTGCTTCTCACCTTTTTCGTCGATCAGCAGCACGCGGGCGGCGCGGATCTCGTCATTGATACGTGGCCCGACCTGTTTTTTGACGGGCGCATCGGCTTCTGGTCTGCGAGCTATTGGAAAACTCCTTCCGTGATTGTTGAACGAGGAGGGAATATGCCTGTGTTTGCGGGCATCTTCAAGGCGGGATGCTCTGGCCCGGGGAGGGGAAGGACGCAACCGGCAAACTTGGCCGGGGCACGTTGCCCTCGGGCGCATGATCCCCTTTAGTGGGGAGGAGACTGTGCATCCGGGGGCCTGTTATGAGATTCTTCGCCATTCTTGCTGCTTTCCTGCTGGTGCTGGCAGGGCCTGCGCTGGCGCAGGCGAAGACGCTGGAGGGGCGTGTGGCGGGGCTGGAGGCGAGGCCGGGGTTCCTGGACCTGTATGTCGACAAGGATACCGCGCAGGTGTTGGCCGCCCTGCCCGCCCCCGGGGCGGACGGCGTCAGCGTGCGGTTCATCTATTCGACGGGGCTTACGGCGGGGCTGGGCTCGAACCCGGTCGGGCTGGACCGGGGGAATGCGTCTTCGGGGGAGATCGTGCGGCTGCGCCAGATCGGCGGCAAGGTGGTGGCCGAGCAGGAGAACTGGCGCTACCGGGCGACGTCCGGCCGGGCGGCGGAGGCGAAGTCGGTCCAGCAGAGCTTTGCAGCGTCGTTCCTGTGGTCGGCGGATATCGAAGCGAAGGGCGCGGACGGGCGGGTGCTGGTGGACCTGACGGGGTTCCTGACGCGGGACGCGGCGGACCTCGGGGCGGCGCTGGCGCACGGCGAGGGCGCGCGCAGCTACAGCCTGGCGGCGGACCGGTCGATGCCGGATCTGGCGGGCGTGCTGTCGTTTCCCGACAATGCGGAGATCGACGCGTTCCTGACATTCGAGACCTCGAAGCCGAACGCCGAGACGCGGGCGGCGGCGGCGGACGCGCGAGCGGTGACGCTGGTGCTGCACCATTCCTTCGTGCGGCTGCCGGATGACGGGTATGCGCCGCGGGCATTTGATCAGCGTACGGCGAATATCGGGCTCGGCTTCCATGATTTCTCGGCGCCGCTGGGCGACCCGATCGTGACGCGCCTGTCGCAGCGTTTCCGGCTGGAGAAGACGGATCCGGCGGCGGCGGTCAGCCCGGTGAAGAAGCCGATCGTGTTCTATGTCGACAATGGCGCGCCGGCGGAAATCCGCGATGCGCTGATCGAGGGCGCGGGCTGGTGGGCAGCCGGGTTCGAGGCGGCGGGGTTCAAGGATGCCTACCGGGTGGAGGTGCTGCCGGAAGACGCGCATCCGCTGGACGTGCGCTACAACGTGATCAACTGGGTGCACCGGCAGACGCGGGGCTGGTCATACGGACAGAGCGTGACTGACCCGCGCACGGGCGAGATCCTGAAGGCGAACGTGATCCTCGGCTCGCAGCGCGTGCGCCAGGACCGGATGATCTTCGAGGGGCTCGCGGGGGCGGCGAAGACCGGCACCGGCGCGGCGGATGATCCGATCGAGATATCGCTGGCGCGCATCCGGCAGCTGTCGGCGCACGAGGTGGGCCATACGCTGGGGATTGCGCACAATTTCGCCGCGAGCGGGAACGGGCGCGCCTCGGTGATGGACTATCCGGCGCCCTGGGTGACACCGGCGGCGGATGGCTCGCTGGATTTCTCGCAGGCCTACGGCGTGGGCCTCGGGGCCTGGGACCTGTTCACGATCAAATGGCTGTACACGGAGTTTCCGCAAGGCGGCGATGACCGCGCGGCGCTGGATGCGATGGTGGCAGAGGCTTACGGCTCGGGCCTGCGGTTCGTCTCGGACGACCATGCGCGCAGCGTGGAGACGGCGCATCCGTATGCCTCGGTGTGGGACAATGGGGCAGACCCGGTCGCGGCGCTGGACGAGGTGATGGCGGTGCGGCGGATTGCGCTGGACAATTTCGGGCCGGGCGCGCTGGCGCCGGGGCGGCCGACGTCCGACCTCAACGCGGTGATCGTGCCGATCTATCTCTATCACCGCTACCAGATCGAGGCGGCGGCGAAGTTCATCGGCGGGCTGGATTTCCGATATGCCCTGACCGGCGACGGGGACGCGGCGGCGACGCCTGTGCCGGCGGCTGAGCAACGGCGCGCGCTGGCCGCGCTGACGCGCACGCTGGACCCAGCGGCGCTGGACCTGCCGGACGCGCTGCTCAACCAGCTGACGCCCGGCGATGTCGGCTATGCCGGCGGAGGCAATCTGCTGGAAGTGTTCCCGGGACGGACGGGTCCGGTGTTTGACCTGGCGGGGGCGGCGGACATTGCGGCGGGACTGACCCTGTCGGCGATCCTGGAGCCGTCACGGGCGGGACGGGTGGCGGCGTATGAGCAACGCGTTCCGGGCGCGCTGAGCCTGCGGGCGATCCTCGACGAGATCGACGCGGCAGTGTTTGCACCGGAGGCGGACGCACGGCTCGCCCCGCTGGCGCGGGTCGTACAGGCGCGGTTCGTGTCCGAGCTGATGGCGCTGGCACGGGCGGAGGGTGCTACGGCGGAGGTGTCGGCGGTGGCGGACGCAAAGCTCGCCGCGCTCAGGGAAGGCTTCGGCAAGAAGCGCAAGGGCCAAAGCGAGACGGACCGGGCGCACCTCGCGGCGCTCAGTGCACGGATTACCCGGCATCTGGCCGGTGAGGAGGTGCAACTCGCGAACCCCCTGCCCGCCCTGCCGGCGCCTCCCGGCCCACCGATCGGCTCCATGGGGCAGACCGAGGAATGCTAGCACTGCGGGAACTAGGCTTTCAGGCGTCTGCTGACGCGCGCTCGAAATCCATGGTCCAGTTGGTTTCCCAGGTTTCGCCGCCATCAATGGACATGGCCTGCTCCCAGCGCGGCGTGGGCGTGTCTGTCTGCAGCCAGAGGAAGCGGACATGGACCGGCCGGTCGCCGGACGTGTCAACTGCCATGAACGTGCCGACGCCGTCCACGAAGCGTCCGATGACGGGCACATCCAGCGCATGGGGATTGCGGTGATCGAGCCACCAGATGGCCCAGGTTTTCAGGGCGGGATCAAACGACCGGATGGCGATGGCACGGTAGGTGCCGGTCGAGATGTGAAGGACGTTGTCCTCGATGTTGCCCGAGCCGCCGAGGACCGGGCGCATGGTGCTGGTGCCGGTGAAGATTTCCCAGTCGGTTGAGCCGACGAGGCGCTCGCGCAAGCGCCGGTGCGTGACGCGCCAGCTGCCGATCTGGAAATCAAAGTCCTGCGACACGCGGCGTCTCTATTTCAGGACGCCGAGCGCGCGGACGGATTGCCAGACGTCGTCGACGGAAAGTTCCTGCAAGGTGGGCGCGGCGTTGACGATGACCGGTTTGGGCCCGCGCGGGGCGGAATGGTCCGGATCGCTTTCGGTGGTGGCGAAGAGGGCGATGCCGGGCGCGCCGGCGAGCGTGGCCATGTGCATCGGGCCGGTATCGTTGCCGACGACGAAGACGGCGGTTTCGGCGAGCGTGACGATCTGGAAAAGGTCCGTGCGCGTCACAAGGCTTTTGACGCGCGGCTCGCGCTTGACGATTTCCTGGGCGATCTGGCCTTCGGCGGTGCCGCCGATGATCGCGGGCTGGATGCCGGCGTCAGCAATGCGCTTGGCGAGGGCGGCATAGTTCTCCACCGGCCAGCGCTTGGCCTCGCGGTGCTCCGAGGCGCCGGGGATCAGCAGCATGTAGGGCGGCGTCAGGTTGAAGTAGGCGGGGTTCAGACGCGGCGTGTTGCCGAGCTTGGGGCGCACCCAGCCGAGATCCGGGAAGGGCGCGCTGCGTCCGAGCCAGCGGCCGGAAGGCGCAACGCCCGCGACCTCAAGCTGCTCGGCCAGCCGGTCAATCGAGTGCATGCCGCCGCGGGCCGGGTTGTCGTGGAAGAAGGCGGCCTTCTCGTGGTGGCCAGACCAGAGCGGTGGCTTGCCGCCGCGCTGCAGCGCGGTGAAGTAGTTCTTGGTGCGGCCACTGGTCTGGAAGTCGTAGATGATGTCGTACTTCGCCTTGCGGATGCGCTGGATCAGGGCGGCGGTCGGCTTCAGGCCTTCCGGGCGGCCATCGGTCTCGACGGCGTCCACGTAGGGGCAGACCTTGGCGAACTCCTCGAAGGGCGGCGTCGTCAGAAGCGTAATGCGGGCGGAGGGGTGGAACTCACGGACGGCCCGCATGGCGCCCAGCGACAGCACAAAATCTCCGAGGGCGCTGAGCTTGATGACCAGCACGTCCTTTGCCTTTGCGCCCGGGTTTGCCGGACTGGCGGTTTTGGCCCGCGCCGTGTTCAAGTCCTCGAATTCCCCTACTCCAACAGGCGCTTATAGACGCTGAGTGTCGCCGCCTGAAGCCCTCTTTTCGAGAAGTGGCGGATGATGTGATCCCGGCCCTGCCGTCCCATGGAGGCGCGCGAGGCCGGACCGACCGACAGCATGGCCCTTATCGCGCCTGCGAGGGCCGGCGCGCTGCCGGGTTCGGCGCGGGTGCCGGTTTCGTATTCGATGACGGTTTCGCGGGCGCCGCCATGGTCGGCAACGATCACCGGGCGGGCCATGGCGGAGGCTTCGGCGGCGACCCGGCCGAAGGCTTCGGGCCGGGTGGACGGGGCCAGGACGAGGCCGGCGGCTAGGTAGGCGGCGGGCATGTCGGTGACGTGAGGCACGATCCGGGCCTGGCCGGTGAGGCCGAGGCGGGTGATCTGGTGTTCGAGGTCGGAGACATAGCTGTCGCGGCCCTGGGCGTCTCCGGCGAGGATGAGCATCAGGCCGGCGCGCTCTTCCGGCGCCAGGAGGCCGAGGGCTTCGAGGGCGAGGCCCTGCCCTTTCCAGCTGGTCAGGCGGCCCGGCAACAGCAGCACGAGCCGGGTGTCGCCTTCGAGGCCCCAGGCCATGCGCAGGGCCTCGACCCGGGCCGGGGCGACGGCGGCGGGATCAAACGCATCGAGGTCAACTCCGCGCGGGATGGTGACGATGCGGGCGGGATCAATCCCGTGCACTTCGGCGATATGGGCAGCGATCCATTCGGAATTGGCAATCACCAGATCGCCCTTGGCCATGACGGAATTGTAAGCCCGCTTGAGGCCCGAGGTGCCAGAGTAAGCGCCGTGATAGGTGGTGACGAAGGGCACGCCTTCGGCTTTGGCCGCCGCCCAGGCGCTCCAGGCCGGGGCGCGGGAGCGGGCGTGGACGAGGTCGACTTTTTGCTCGCGGATGATCTGTCGGAGCCGGCCTTCGTTGACCTTGATCGTGACCGGGTTGCGGCTTTTGACATCCATGCGGATGAGTTCGCCGCCAAGGTGGGCGAACTCCTCCTCAAGGCGGCCGCCCTTGCTGGCGAGCAACGCGCGGCCGCCAGCTTCGACAATGGCTTCGGTGACTTCGAGGACCGTGCGCTCCACGCCGCCGGCCGACAGCTCCGGCGCGACCTGAATGATCGTCTTTCCCTTGAGTTCTGGTAACTCGCCCAATACGCGGCCCGCCCTACTCGCTTGACAGGCGAGAGAGATGGCGGAAGGCAACCTCCATGACAACGGATTCTTTCACTTCCCCCGAGGGACGCCGGATCGCGTTCCGGCGCGCCGTTGCACCGGCGGGCGGGGTGACGTTCGTCTGGCTGTGCGGGTTCAAGTCCGACATGAGCGGCGGCAAGGCGCTGGCGGTGGAGGCATGGGCGCGGAAGGCCGGGCACGGCACGTTGCTGTTCGATTATTCCGGACACGGGCAATCGGGCGGCGCCTTCGAGGACGGCACGATCAGCGCCTGGCGCGCGGACGCGTTGGCGGCCATTGATGCGCAGACGGAGGGCCCGCTGGTGTTGGTCGGCTCGAGCATGGGCGGCTGGGTGGCGCTGCTGGCCGCGATGGCGCGGCCGGAGCGGGTGCGGGGACTGATGCTGATTGCGCCGGCGCCGGACTTTACCGAGAAGTTGATGTGGCCGGAATTCACGCCCGCGCAGCAGGCGGAGATTCTGAACCAAGGTTTCACGTTGCGGCCGTCGGAGTATGGCGCGCCGTATCCGATCACGCGGGCGCTGATCGAGGATGGGCGGCAATGGTCGATCCTGGATGCGCCGATTGCGTTCGCAGGGCCGGTGCGCATCCTGCAGGGCATACAGGACCCGGACGTGCCCTGGGGCCATGCGCTGGCGCTGGCGGCAAGCCTGACATCGCCGGACGTGGTGCTCACCCTGATCAAGGACGGCGAGCACAGGCTGTCGCGGGACGGCGATATTGCGCGGCTGCTGGCGGCCTGCGGCGAACTGGCCGGACGCGGATGAACATGCCGGTTGCATTTCGGCAACGGCTGAGGGAGGAGTTCGCGGCTTTCTAAGGATTTCCCGGCATGCTTGGCACAGGCGACACGATCGTCATCGGCGGACGCAAGACGGCCGCCGAGAAGCTGTTCAAAGCGATTGTCCTGCCGGTGAAGGCCCTGATGAACGGCAACCAGGCCGAGCTTGGCATGCTGCAATCGCTGATTCCCGCGGGTAGCACGACGATCGATGTGGGCGCCAATGTCGGCGACTTCACGCGGCGGCTGCACGAGCTGTCGAAAGGCGGACTGGTGATTGCGTTCGAGCCGCAGACGATGCCCCGGACGGTGCTGAGCGTGACGGCTTATGTGCGGCGCAAGGCGAGCATCATGGTGTTTCCGTTTGCGCTGGGTGCGCCGAAGGCGGGGGCTGGCCGGCTGGTCGAGCTGAAGGTGCCGATCAAGTCCAAGAGCAAGGTGGGCAGCGGGCTCGCCCATATCGGCGATGAGACAGATCTTGCGATGCGGTTCAAGATCCAGCGGGAGCTGGTGCCGCTGTTCTCGCTCGACGAGATCATGGCGCATATCGATTGCCCGCCGGTCTCGCTGATCAAGATCGATGTGGAAGGCGGCGAACTGGACGTTCTGCGCGGCGCGACCGAGACGCTGAAGAAGCACCGCCCCGCCATTGTCTGCGAGATCGACAACCGCGAAGGCCGCTTCGGGATCGGCAAGGAAGAGCTGACCGAGTTCCTGAAAGGCCTCGGCTATGTGCCGCGGCGGATCACGGACCTCGCCGAATTGCCCTGGACGGCGCTCGACCTGAATACCGTCTTTACACTGAATACCTGAAGCCCCGGACGCTAGGTGCGCAGCAAAACGGCCGCTGCGTCGTCGCGGGCCTTGAGGCGAACGCTGTGCGGGGTGGCTTCATGCCGGCGCAAGGTGTTGATCGAGGCGGCGAGGCCGTCTTTCAGGACGCGGGCGAGGAGTCTTGCAGGCGTGTCGAGGCCGTAGGGCTCAACGAAGCGGAAAAAGCCGTCGGTCATCAGCAGGACGGGCGCGCCGCGCGGCAGGGTGAGGCGCAGCGTGTTCAGATGGGCAGCGGCGGCGGGGTAAAGCGTGATCAGGCCGCGCTCTGGCGCATTGGCACCGCGGCGCTGGGCCTGCAGGATGGCCCATCTCTCCGCTTGCGACAGGGAGAGCATGCGCGCGGCGTCGCGCGTTTCGGCATCGGCCTTCTCCTGCGTACCGACCAGGCGGGCTTCGCCTGCACCGGTGCCGGCGATGGCAAAACAATCTCCCGCCCAGACGAATTCGCAGGCGTCCCCGTCACGGCGCATCCACATGGCGGAGGCGACCGGCATGGCTTCACCGGGCAGGCTGCTGAGAGCGACCTTTGACGTGCGTTCCGCCACGGCGCGCACATCCGTCAGTACACGGCCGAAATAGGCGCTGGCGCCTTCGCCGGCCCCGGGGCCGGACATCAGGCGCGCCGAGACGGTTTCGGCGAGCCAGGCGGCGCCGCTTTCAGCGTTCGGGAAGGGCTTCAGATCCGTTGCATCTGTAGCGCCATCGATGACCCAGGCCCGGCCTGTGGCGGCGTCGAAGCCGTACCGGTCATCGCCGGACTTGCCGGGTGTGCCGGGATCGTTGACGCTGTCCAGAACCTCGATGCCCATCGCAGAGCCCCGCCCCTCTCAGCCCTTGCTGGCCGCCTTGACGTGGGCAACGATGGCGTTGGCGTGGCCGTGGCCGAGCTTGTGCTCGTTCTTCAGCCAGTTGACGATCTCGGCATGTTTCGCGCCCTTGCGGGTGGCGACAAGGTCGAACCAGTGGCTCATCTTCTTGCCATAGGTCTTTTCGATCGAGGGGAAGTAGGATGCGGGACCCTTGATGGGTTCGGATGTCGGATCGTCGGCCATGAAAGCCTCCATTGGGGTAAGGCCGCTGACATCAGCGGCCGCAATTCGTCTGCGCCTAGTCGCGCAGCAGTTCGTTGACAGCGGTTTTCTCGCGCGTCTTCGCGTCGACGGTTTTCACGATCACGGCGCAGGCGAGCGAGGGGCCGCCTTTGGGATCGGGCAGCGTGCCGGGCACGATGACCGAGTAGGGCGGAACGTGGCCGTAGATGATCTCGCCGGTCTGGCGGTTCACGATCTTGGTGGACTGGGTGATGAAGACGCCCATGGCGAGGACCGAGCCTTCGCCGACGACGACGCCTTCGACGACTTCGGAACGGGCACCGATGAAGCAGTTGTCCTCGATGATGGTGGGGTTGGCCTGCAGGGGCTCAAGCACGCCGCCGATGCCGGTGCCGGCGGAGATGTGGCAGTTCTTGCCGACCTGCGCACAGGAGCCGACCGAGGCCCAGGTATCGATCATCGTGCCTTCGCCGACATGGGCACCGATATTGACATAGGAAGGCATCAGCACGGCGTTCTTCGCGATGTAGGCACCGCGGCGCACGGCGCACGGCGGCACGGCGCGGAAGCCGGCTTCCTTGAATTCCTTTGCGCCCCAGCCTTCGAATTTCGACGGCACCTTG
>JBBSDJ010000059.1:0-14849 GCA_038249555.1 Caulobacterales bacterium | reverse complement strand
GCCCAGATCGCGAAATTCTGCGGCCTGCACCATCTCGAAGTGAAGGGCATCGCGGACGGCGATGTCGCCGAGAACATGCGCGGCGTGGACCCGATCGCCGGCGGCATTCTCTCGCGCGAGGAGATTGCGGAGGGCGAAGCCGATGCCAGCCATGACCTCAAGGTCGAACAGTCTCGCATCGACCATATCCCGCAGCCGAAGCGCAAGGGCAGCCGCTACACGCCGGTCATCCGCCGCGCCGACAAGCCGGACGCCGTGGCCTGGTTCATCCGCCACCACCCGGAAGTGCCGGACGCGCAGATCATCAAGCTGATCGGCACGACCAAGGCGACCATCAACAATGTGCGCGACAAGTCGCACTGGAACGCCACCAACATCAAACCGGTGGACCCGGTGACGCTGGGCCTGTGCAGCCAGATCGAACTCGACGAAGTGATCGCGAAAGCCGCCGACAAGCGCCGCAAGATGGACGCCGAAAAAGCCGCGCGTTCCGAAGGCCCGGGCCTCGCGCCCGCGCAGGACACGCCCGCACCTTTCGTGCCGGAGCCGGAAGAGGATCGCCGCAGGACGTTCTCGGCCGACGACGTGTTCCGCGATTTCGAGTGATGCCCGCCCGGCGGGCGGGCTTTTTGATTGGTCGCCGCGTTTTCCCGAAAACCGGTCCCCACTTTTCGGAACGCCGCTCTAGTCCGCCCGCCTAAGGAAGACATAGAAGGCCCCTGCCCCGCCATGCTTGGGGTGCGACTCGGCATAGCCCGAGACGAGGCGGCGCGCGCCGGGGGATTCGAGCCAGAGCAGGAAGTTGCGGCGCAGGACGCCCTGGCCTTCCTTGCCCTTGCCGGTGATGACGAGCACGCAGCGCGCACCGTCCGTCTGCTGATGTTCGAGGAAAGAAGGCAATGCGCGCGAGGCGCTGGTCTGCGTATGGCCGTGCAGGTCGAACCGCGCGGCGATGGAGAGATTGCCCCGCCGGACTTTCTTTTCGCCGCCGCGCTCGGCGGGCGGTGCAGGCGTTTTCGGCGTTGCCGGTTTTAGTGATCTGGGCGCGGCCTTGGGCGGCGGTGTATCCAGTTCCGTGCGGCCGGACTCCAGCGCGGCGGACAATTCCTCGAGGTCGGCGGCGCGCTTGCCGATGGGTTTGACCGTCGCGGCGACGCGGGCCCAGGCGCGGGCCTCTTCGGGCGACAGGTTGCGGCGGGTCATCCGCCGGTCTGGCCGGGGCTGTCGATACTGGCGACGAGGCCGGCTTCGAACATCCGCTCCACGACGGCGCGCGGCAGCAGCACCCAGAGGCGGCCCTTGGCGTTCATCGTGCCGGCGCGGTTGCCGGCATCGACCCCGGTGCCGAAATAGATGTCGCCGCGGACCGGGCCTTTGATGGCGCCGCCGGTGTCCTGCGCGATCAGGAGGCCGGACCACTCGCCGCCAAGGCCCGGCGCCGTCGTCTGCACGAACATCGGCACGCCGAGGGCGTGGAATTCGGGGTCGACCGCCATCGAGCCGAGCGGGGTCAGCGGCACATTGTGGGCGCCGTTCGGGCCGAGGTTCGGGTCGCCTTCGGGGAGCGACTGGAAGAAAACGAAGCGCGGATTGATGTTCATCGCCTCGCGCACTTCAGCGGCGCTGGCGCGGTCCATCCAGCCCCGGATGCCCTGCATCGAGCCTTCAGCACGGGTGATGCGGCCGGTTTCGATCAGCCAGTTGGCGACCGACTTGAAGGGTTGGCCGTTATGGGCGGCGTAGGCGGCGCGCATCGTGCTGCCATCCGGAAAGGTCAGCCGGCCGGAGCCCTGGACCTGCAGGAAGAACACGTCCGCCGGATGCGCGTAGGCGATGGCCGGGCCGCCGCGCGCGGTGATGTCGGCACGGGCCGGATAGGGCCGGGTCGAGCCGTCGGGCAGTTTCTGGAGCGGGCTGTCACCATTGGCAACGAAATCGGAGGGGACGGAGAATACCGGTTCAGTGAAAACGCCCTCGGGCGCGCGGCGGGCTTCGTAGCGCGGCTCGAAATAGCCGGTGAACTTGTCCTTGCCTTCCCGGTCGATGATCTCGAGCGGGACGAACTGGGTTTCGAAAATCTTGCGGGCCGCCGCCTCGCCCTGAGCGGATTCGATTGCGGCGCAGCCTGGTTGCCAGTCCCCGGCCGGTCCGGCCCAGGGGGCGCCGCGCGACAGGGCCGCGTCAAAGGCGCGGCGGTTGAAGCGGTCGCAGGTGCGCCGGAAGGCCTCGACAGGCGCGGCGAGCGGGGCTGCGCCCCAGCCCGGCAGTTCCAGGTAGGTGGCGGGGTTTGCAGAGGGCGGCGGACCAGAGATTCCGGAGCCGCCGGGGACCGGGCGATGTTCGATTGGCGCAGGCGCCGTCTGGCAAGCCGACAGGATCAGGGCGAGCGGGAGAAGAAATCTGAGATGTCGCATGCCTGCGGATATGCCGCGAAACGGCCCGGGCTGTCACCCGGCGATTCACCTTGCAGGAGAGTCAGGCGGCGACGTCCACGTCGTCCAACAGCCAGTTCGGATCGTTCGAGGCGACCTCGCGCTTAAAGGTCCAGATTTCCTTCGCCGTGCGGGTCACCTCGCCGTCGCCCAGCTCGGCTTCGTAGCGCACCGACACGCGGGCGATGCCGGCTTCGAGGTCGGCGCGGTCGATCTCGGCGCGCGTGATGCGCAGCAGCTCGAAGGCCCGGTCGTTGGAGGTCTCGCGCGCCGAGATGGCAGCGTCCCAGGCTTCGTAGACGTCATCGTCCAGCAGCGGGCGCAGCGCCGCGCGGTCGCCGCGCGCATAGGCGCCGACGATCATCGTGTAGGCGGCCTTGGCGCCGCGCAGGAATTCTTCCGCCGAGAAGGAGCTGTCGGCATTGTAGATTTCTTCCAGCCCGCCCGCGGCGGGGCCGGTGAAGATCGGGCGTTCGGGCTCGGTACGGCGCGGCACGGGGGCCTGCGCCTCGGGCGCGCCGCCGCGCTGTTCCGGCGCCGGCGCCGGGCGCTGCATCGGCCGCTCGTCCCCTCCCCGGCCGAGGGCCACATAGAGACGCCACAGCACGAACAGCGCCACGGCAGCCAGGATGAGGACTTCGATCACGGGATTAGACATTTTAGGGGCGGGTTCCTCAGTTTATCCACAGGAGTAAGGGTTAGATAGTGCAGGCCAGACGGACGTGCCAGCCTTTGCGTTGCGCGGCCAAGGGGCGCATGCTAGGCGCGGGGCCCGGCAGCCACCCCGGACAGAGTAGAGGATTTACAATGACAGATACCAGCGCGCCCGCAAACCCCACTCCCGGCGGCCCGGCGCAGCCTGCGCCCTCGCTGCGGGTTCTCGGCCAGTATGTGAAGGACCTGTCATTCGAAAATCCGGGCCATCCGCCGGTCCAGACCCAGCCGAACATCGATCTCGGGATCGATGTGGGCGCTGCCCCGCATGTCGACGGCAACGGCCTGTTCGAAGTGTCCCTGAAGCTTTCGGCAAAAGCCTCGTCCGGCGAGACGACGCTGTTCATCACCGAACTCGACTATGCCGGCCTGTTCCAGCTGTCGAACGTGACCGAGAAGCAGATCGAGCCGATGCTGCTGATCGAGTGCCCGCGCCTCCTGTTCCCGTTTGCGCGCCGGATCATCGCCGAGATCACGCGCGAGGGCGGCTTCCCGCCATTGCTGATCGACCCGGTCGACTTCGTGCAACTCTACCAGGCCCAGTACCGCAAGGCGGCCGAGCGTGCCGGCGAGACGCCCGCCTGATCCTTAATGGATGGTTTTCCAGACCGCGCCGGCGCCGAGCTTTTCAATGAGCGCGGCGTGGGCGGCGAGTTCTTCTTCCGTCGCCGATGAGGCAAGCGGCTTCGGCCGCTGAAGCGCGGGCGGACGCGCCGGGCCGCCTTCCAGATCATTCGCCGCGTCGAAGCTGAACGCGCGGGCACGTCCGCCGAGCAGTTCAAGATAGACGCTGGCAAGCAACTGGCTGTCGAGCAGCGCGCCGTGGAAAGTGCGGCTTTCCAGTGAAATGTCGAAACGCTTGCACAGCGCATCGAGGCTCGCCGGGGCGCCGGGAAAGCGCTTGCGCGCCATCGCGACCGTGTCGATCCAGCGATCGTCCGGGATCGGTGGGCGCTCGCAGCGGGCGAGTTCGGCGTTGAGGAAGCCGCGGTCGAACGCGGCGTTGTGTGCGACGAGGGTCGCGTCGCCCAGAAAGCTGAGGAAAGCATCGACGATATCGGGATGCTCGAAGGGTGGCTTGTCCTTCAGGTCCGCGTCGGTGATGCCGGTGATGCGGATGGTGGCTTCGGAGACCGGCCGGCCGGGATTGATCAGGCGGCGGAAGGTGCGCCCGGTTGGGATATGGTTGATCAGCTCGACCGCGCCGATCTCGATCACGCGGTCGCCGTCCGCCGGATTGAGACCGGTGGTTTCGGTATCGAAGGCGATTTCGCGGATCCGGGCAGTCATGCGTTTCTCTCGGCAGCGAGGCGAATCATCAGGGCGACTATGGCGCGAACCTGGTCGCAGGCAAAGTCGAAGCCATGCGCGGAGGAGAGGATGAAATCGGCGCGGGCACGCTTGTCGGCGTCGGGCATCTGGCGCGCGAGGATTGCTTCGAAGGTTTCCGGCGTCATGCCCGGCCGCGCGAGGACGCGCTCGCGCTGGACCGCCGCCGGCGCGGTGACGACGAGCGTGAAATCGCAGTGCCGGTTTCCGCCGGTCTCGAACAGGAGCGGAATGTCGATCACGGCGAACGGCGCGCCTGTCGCATGGGCGCTGCGGCGGAAATCAAGCTGTGCGGCGCCGGCGAGCGGATGGACAATGCCTTCGAGCTGTTTCATCGCATCCGGATCGTCGAGCACCCGGGTGCGCAGGCGCGTGCGGTCAACCGCGCCGCCTTCGGTGACGCCCGGAAAGGCCGCCTCGATGGGGGCGACGGCGGCGCCGCCCTCGGCATAGAGCGCGTGCACGGCGGCGTCGGCGTCATAGACGGGCACGCCCTCCTCGCGGAAGAGGGTTGCGGTGGCGGACTTGCCCATGCCGATGGAGCCCGTCAGCCCAAGGATTATCATTGGACAGCCTCCAGGAGCGAGCGTGCGCGGGCGTGCGCGGCGGCGAGATCCGGCGCGGCGCCGAACCAGAGTTCGAAACTGAGCGAAGCCTGCGCGACCAGCATGCCGAGCCCGTCCAGCGCGCGCCAGCCCTTGCGGCGCGCCTCTGCGAGTGCAGCGGCGGCGCCCTTGCCATAGCTGATGTCATAGAAGATGCCGCCGGCGGATTCCGGCAGCTTGAGCGCCTCGCCGGAATGGCCGAGGCTCAATGTGTTGATGACGACGCTGGCGCGCGAGAGCTGGGCGAGGCCGTCTTCCAGCGACAAGATGCGCGCGGCGGGCGCGAGATCCAGCGCCAGGGATTCGGCGCGGGCGATCGTCCGGTTACAGAGGGTCAGGCGCGCGCCGCGCCGGGCGAGCACATCCGCGACGGCGCGGGCCGAGCCCCCTGCCCCAAGCAGGAAGACCTCGCGGCCCTCGACGTTGATGTCGCCATAGTCGAGCGTCAGGGCGAAACCGGGGGCGTCGGTGTTCTCGGCATGCCACTGGCCTTCCGGCGTGCGTGCCAGCGTGTTGGCGGCGCCGAGTCGCCGGGCCGTATCACTCGCGGTGGCTGCGAGCCGGAGCACGCTTTCCTTGTGCGGCAGTGTGACATTGAGGCCGATGGCCTCATGCGCGCGCAAGGAGTCCAGCGAGGCGGCGAGTTCGTCCGCCTTCACTTCCAGCGCCGCGTATACGGCATCAATGCCGTTCTCGCGCAGCCAGTGATTGTGGATATAGGGGGAGAGCGAGTGGGCGACCGGATCGCCGATGACGCCGAGGAGCCTGGTCATTGCGGCAGGACCCTCCGGACACGGAGATAGTCGAGCAGCGGGAGCAGCGGCAGGCCAAGGATCGAGAAATAGTCGCCCTCGATGCGGGAGAAAAGCTGCGCGCCGTGGCTTTCAAGCTGGTAGGCGCCGACTGTGGTGAGCAGCGCGTCGCCGCAGCGGGCCACATAGTCGTCGATGAACTCGGGCGAGAGCGGGCGCATCGTGAGCTTCGGCCGCGCGAGGTGTCGCCAGACAGAGCGGCCCTCTTCGCAGACCACGATGGCTGTCTCCAGCGTATGCGATTTTCCGGAGAGGCGGATGAGGTGGCTTTTCGCCTCCGCCAGATCACGCGGCTTGTCGAACGCCTCCTCGCCGAGGGCGAGCATCTGGTCGCCGCCGATCACGAGCCCGGGCCGCGACTGCGACACGCGCACGGCTTTCATCTCGGCGAGCTGCATGGCCTGGTCGCGCACGGAAACGCCTTCGGCGCGCATTGCGGTGCGGTAGGAGTCCTCATCGACATTTGGCGCAACGGCTTTGGCACTGACGCCGGCAGCCGTCAGCAGGGCGCGGCGGCTGGCGCTGCCGGAGGCGAGAGTGACGGCGAGGCTCACGGATGGCCCCGGCGTTCGTGGAGAAGGTTGAGGATCGCGGCGGCGGTTTCTTCGACCGAGCGGCGCGAGACGTCGATGGTCTTCCACTGGTTGCGCTGGAAAAGGCGGTTCGCCTGCGTGATTTCCTCGCGCACGGCCTCCTCATCCGCATAGTCGCCGGCGTCATCCTGGTTGAGAGAGATGAGGCGCTGGCGGCGGATCTGGACGAGACGCTCTGCGGAAATCTTCAGGCCGACGACGAGCGGACCCTTGTCGCCCATCTTCTCCAGGAAATCCGGCAATGGGGCGCCCGGCACCAGCGGAATGTTGCCGGCGCGGACCTTGCGGTTGGCGAGATAGACACAGGTCGGCGTCTTCGACGTGCGGCTGACGCCCAAGAGGATGACATCGGCGCCGATCAGGCTTTCCATGTTCTGGCCGTCATCATGGGCGAGCGTGAAGTTGATCGCTTCCATCCGCTCGAAATAATCCTCGTCCATCGCGTGCTGGCCGGCGACGCGGTTATTGGCGGCGACGCCAAGATGGCGGCTCAGCATCGCGATCGAGGGATCGAGCACCGGCAAGGTCGGAATGCTCCGCTCACGGCAGAAGGATTCAAGGCGGGCGCGCAGGCCGGAATCGGAGATGGTGTACCAGACGACACCGGGCGCCGCCTCAATCTCGCGGGTAACGCGTTCGAGCTGGCGCTCGGAGCGGACAAGGTAATAGTTGTGCTCCAGCGGCTGGACATTCTCAAACTGCGCGCAGGCGGCGCGCTGTACGGCGTTCAGCGTCTCGCCGGTGGAATCCGAGACGAGGTGCACATTGAAGTAGATGGCGGGCCGGGTGGGGCGTGTCATGTGCCTGTCTTGCCGGGGCTTCCTTCTTTGCACAAGGGTTGTGACTCGCCTGTGGAATGCGCCGCAGCCCACAGGGACTCACACGCATTCCACAGCTGGGAGAATTCGACTCCCGCGTGGTCACGGCCTGTTCCGTCTTGTGATTCCCCTTGAGGCTTTAACCTTACGTTAACCATTGAGAGTCGCCGGGAATCTGCTCGCCTGTCAGGCGAGCGGCGCTTGTGACTCGCTTGTGGATTTTGGTGGACAAATCCGTTGAAACGAGGCTCTCCAACCTATCTGCAGCTTCATAACTATAAGCGCCCTGACGGGCTCGTTTGAAATGGGATGAAAAGGGGAAGGTGATGACGGCCACCAGCGGGAAAAAATTTCTGGATGTGCTTTCAGGTCAGGCGGTCTCCCCTCCCCCCGTCTGGATGATGCGGCAGGCTGGCCGGCACCTTCCGGAATATCTCGAAACCCGCTCGCGGGCGCGCGACTTTCTCGACTTCTGTTATACGCCGTCCTTGGCGGCCGAAGCGACCCTTCAGCCGGTTCGCCGGTATGGCATGGACGCGGCGATCCTGTTTGCCGACATCCTGCTGATCCTTGATGCCATGGGTCTCGGCGTCACGTTCGAAAAGGGCGAAGGCCCCCTGGTCGAAGTGATCAACAAGCCGTCGGATTTGCAGCGGGTCAAACCGCAGGCGGCTGCCGACAAGCTGTCGCCCGTCTATGAAACGGTCTCGCGGGTGAAGGCCGAACTGCCGCCGTCCTGCGCGCTGATCGGGTTTGCCGGGTCGCCCTGGACCGTGACGCTGTATGCTGTCGAAGGCCGGGGCAAGACCGACAAGTCGATGGCCTGGCGCTGGGCGCATGGCCGGTCGGATGATCTGGCAGCGGCGATGGATCTCGTCGGCGAGGCGACCGCTCATTATCTTGCCCGCCAGGTCGAAGCCGGGGCCGATGCGCTGATGCTGTTCGACAGCTGGGCGGAAGGCCTGCCGGACAATATCTTCGAAGAAGTCATTATTGCGCCGACCAAGAAACTGGTGGCGCGCCTGCGCGGCATGGGTGTGACCGTGCCGATCATCGGCTTTCCGCGCGGGGCGGGCGTCATGGTGCCGGATTATGTGGCCGCGACGGGCGTTACGGGCGTGGGCCTCGATACTGCGGCCCTGCCGAAATTCATCAACAGCACCCTGCCCCCGAACTTCCCGGTTCAGGGCCATCTCGATCCCCTGCTGCTGATCGAGGGAGGTGCGCGTCTTGACGCACGGGTGGACCAACTTCTGGACGCCTATCGCGGCCGGCCCCATATCTTCAATCTTGGCCACGGGGTTCGTCCTGAAACCCCGATTGCGAACGTCGAGCGCGTTCTGGCCCGGATTCGAAAAGGATAAGCCTGTCGATGGGCCGCAAGATCGCCGTTGTATTGTTCAATCTCGGCGGTCCGGACAAACCCGCGTCGGTGCAGCCGTTTCTCAAGAACCTGTTCCGCGATCCCGCGATCATACGCGCGCCGCTGCCGATCCGCTGGCTGCTGGCTCGGTTGATCTCCCGCACGCGCGCACCGGCGGTGATCAAGAACTATGCGATGATGGATGCCGGCGGGGGCTCTCCCCTGCTCCGCGAAACCGAACTTCAGGCCCGGGCGCTGGAAGCCGAGCTGGCGAAAATCCTGCCCGGCAACGAAGTCAAATGCTTCGTTGCGATGCGCTACTGGCACCCGTTCACGGAAGAAGCCGCAGCCGACGTGAAGCGCTGGGGCGCTGATGATGTGGTGCTATTGCCGCTCTATCCGCAGTTTTCGACGACCACGACGGGCTCGTCCCTGACGGCCTGGAAGGCGGCGTTCAAGGGTCAGGCGAAGACGGTCTGCTGCTATCCCTTCGACGAAAACTTCGTGGCGGCGCATGTCGACCGGATCATGGACGGCCACCGGCGCGCGGGCGAACCGGAGCAGGTGACCTTGCTGCTTTCGGCACACGGCTTGCCGGAACAGGTGGTCCGCGAGGGAGATCCCTACCAGTGGCAGTGCGAGGCACTGGCCGAAATGATTGCCGGCCGCGTACCGGCGCATTGGGAAGTGATCCCCTGCTACCAGTCCCGTGTCGGGCCGCTGAAATGGATCGGTCCGGCCACCGAGGCGGAAGTCGAGCGCGCGGCAAAGGCGAAGAAACACATCCTGATCGCGCCGATCGCGTTCGTCTCGGAACATATCGAAACGCTGGTTGAGCTGGGCGAAGAATACCGGCTTGTCGCCGAAGCCGATGGCGCGGCGAGCTATACGCGCGTTGAAGCGCTGGGGACGCATCCCGGGTTTATCCGGACCCTGGCCGATGAAACGGTGGCAGCCCTAGGCATGAGGGGCGAGATCCGGTCCTGTGCAGGCGGCCGGCTTTGCCCGTCGGACTGGACGGGATGCCCGCATGCCGTCACACAACAGAAGGCTGGCGAGCGGGTTGTCGAGCGGGCACTCTGAGGGGCCGGAATGGAAATCTATCTCTGGGTAAAATCGGCGCACATCATCTTCGTGATCGCCCTGATGGCCGGTCTGCTGATCTATCCCCGCTACAAGATCCACCAGCTGTCGAGCCGGCCGGGCGAGCCGCTGTTCGAGACGATGAAGGATGCGTCGGCGCGGCTGAAGCGGATCATCCTGACGCCCAGCCTCCTCCTGGTCTGGGGATTCGGTATCTGGATGCTTGTGCTGAACCCAGATTTGCTGTCGCAGGGCTGGATGCACGTGAAACTGGCGTTGGTCGCCGTGATCACTGCCGTGCACGCCTATTTCATTGTGCTGGGCAAGAAGGTGGATGGGGTCACCGGCACCGTCCAGACGAAAACCCTGCGGATGCTAAACGAAGTGCCGTTCATCCTGATGATCGGCGTGGTGATCATGGTGATCGTCCGGCCGTTCTAACCGCAAATCCTTTCCGGCTTGACGTTTCCGGACAAATTGGCGATGAGGGTTACATGCCGGTGCGCCCAGTCCTTGTGGCGCCCCCCGATTTCACCTGACCGGCACCCCCTCGCTAGATCCAAAATCCGGACCGTTCCGAATGGCTTCCTCGATGCTCGACAACCTCACCAGTGTAACTTTGCGCGAACTCAAGGCGAAATCGCCTGAGGAACTGCTGCTCTACGCCGAGGAGCTTGAGGTCGAGAATGCGTCCTCAATGCGTACCCAGGATATGCTGTTCGCGATCCTGAAGGAGCTGGCGGACAGCGAAGTGGAGATCACGGGCCAGGGCGTGCTCGAGGTTCTGGTCGACGGCTTCGGCTTCCTGCGCTCGCCGGAATCGAACTACCTGCCAGGCCCGGACGACATTTATGTCAGCCCCGAAGTCCTCAAGAAAGCGAACATCCGCACCGGCGACACGGTCGAAGGGCCGATCATCGCCCCGCAGGATTCCGAGCGCTACTTCGCCCTGACCGATGTCAGCCGGATCAATTTCGAAGACCCGGACAAGGCCAACAAGAAAGTCCACTTCGACAACCTGACGCCGCTCTATCCGGACCGCCGCCTGAAAATGGAGAGCCGCGATCCGACCAAGAAAGATCGTTCCGGCCGGGTCATCGACATTGTGGCCCCGATCGGCAAGGGCCAACGCGCTCTGATCGTCGCACCGCCCCGGACGGGTAAAACGGTGCTGATGCAGAATATCGCGTCGGCCATCGAAGAGAACCATCCCGAGTGCTACCTGATCGTCCTGCTGATCGACGAGCGCCCGGAAGAAGTGACCGACATGCGCCGCACGGTGAAGGGCGAAGTCATCGCCTCGACCTTTGACGAGCCGGCGACACGTCACGTTCAGGTCGCTGAAATGGTCATCGAGAAAGCCAAACGCCTCGTCGAGCACAAGCGCGACGTCGTCATCCTTCTCGACTCGATCACGCGTCTCGGCCGCGCTTACAACACGACCGTCCCCTCCTCCGGCAAGGTGCTGACCGGCGGTGTGGATGCCAACGCGCTGCAACGCCCGAAGCGCTTCTTCGGCGCGGCACGCAATGTCGAGAATGGCGGATCGCTGACGATTGTCGCGACCGCCCTGATCGATACCGGCTCGCGCATGGACGAGGTCATCTTCGAAGAATTCAAGGGCACGGGTAACTCCGAGATCGTCCTCGACCGGAAGATCGCCGACAAGCGCACCTTCCCGGCGCTCGACATCATGAAGTCCGGCACGCGGAAAGAAGAACTCATCACGCCGCAGGACCAGCTGTCGAAGATCTACATCCTCCGCCGCATCCTCGGCCCGATGGGAACCTCGGACGCGATCGACTTCTTGATCGACAAGCTGCGCCAGACGAAGACCAACGACGAGTTCTTCGAAGCGATGAAGAACTGACGGGAGGCGCCTGCCGATGGGCACGCGCGACACCATCTGCGCCCTCGCCTCGGGCGCGCCGCCTTCGGCGATTGCGGTTGTCCGGATTTCCGGTCCCGCCGTCTACGAAATCGGCGCGGTCTTGCTGTCGGGAGGTTTGCCTGCGGCCCGGCGCGGAACCCTCACAAAGCTGAGCGACCGGGACGGCAACCTGGTCGATGAAGGCATTGCCCTCTTCTCCCCTGCCCCCAACTCGTACACCGGCGAAGACACGCTCGAACTTTTCCTGCATGGCGGACCTGCGGTCATCACCCATGCGCTTGCCGCGCTGACGTCCATGGCGGATGTCCGTCTCGCCGAACCGGGAGAGTTTACCCGCCGGGCTTTCGAAGCCGGAAAACTGAACCTGACCCAGGCCGAAGGCGTGGCCGATCTCATCGAAGCCGAGACCCTTGCCCAGAAGGGCCAGGCCCTCCGCCAGCTGTCCGGCGGACTGTCCGCGACCTATTCAGCATGGCGTGACGAGTTGATGGGACTTCTCGCTCTGGTGGAGGTCTTGATCGACTTTCCGGATGAGGGCGATGTCGCTTCTGACGTTGCCGAACCTGTCCGGAACCGGGTGGCCGGGTTAGTCAAAGATGTAGAAGCCGCCCTCGGCGATGGCGGTATCGGTGAACGCATCCGGGACGGATTCCGCATCGCGATCATCGGCGCGCCGAATGCCGGCAAGTCCACGCTCCTCAACCGGCTGGCCGGACGCGAGGCCGCGATCGTCACCGCCCGGCCGGGAACCACCCGAGACGTGATCGAGATCCGCCGGGTGCTCTGCGGCCAGGTTGTCTGGATCGCGGACACGGCAGGACTGCGAGAGACCGACGACGAGATCGAGGCGGAGGGAATCCGGCGGGCCAGGATGACGGCGGAGGACGCCGACCTCTGCCTTCTACTGATCGACGCGTCCGATCCGGGCGCCCCCCCTCCCCTCCCCTTCCCGCCGCCGAAGGGGATAATTGTGGTGAACAAGGCGGACCTCGCCGGCCCCGGCACGCTGCCCGCATCCGACTTTACTATATGTGCGAAGGACGGCGCCGGGATCGAAGCGCTGGAAGCCGGGCTCGGCGCGCGCATCTCGGCGCTGGCCGGATCGGTCGAATCCCCCGTCATCACCCGT
Source organism: Caulobacterales bacterium (assembly GCA_038249555.1). Classification (GTDB taxonomy): domain Bacteria; phylum Pseudomonadota; class Alphaproteobacteria; order Caulobacterales; family Hyphomonadaceae; genus Hyphomonas. The sequence goes on along the minus strand of JBBSDJ010000059.1, from coordinate 2,080 downwards.
GCCCGCCACCGGGAGAAACTGACCCGCGGCCTTGCGGCCCTTGCCTCGGCGAAGGCAGCGCTCGACCAGGAGCTCGGCTTCGAACTGGTCGCCGAAGACCTCCGCCTTGCCATCCGCGAGATGCAATCGATCGTCGGGGAGATCGGGGTCGAGGATGTTCTCGGCGCCGTCTTCTCCCGCTTCTGCATCGGGAAATAGGCTCTAGGGAATCCCCTCCCCCGGCGTTATATACCCGGCCTCAGCCCCCTGCTTAAGAGATGGTTAATGCCGCACGCGGTCGACTTTGATGTGATCGTGATTGGCGGCGGCCATGCCGGCTGCGAAGCTGCGGCGGCCTCTGCCCGCTTCGGCGCGCGCACCGCGCTCGTCACCCACAAGCGGTCGACCATTGGCGAGATGAGTTGCAACCCGGCCATCGGCGGCCTTGGCAAAGGTCACCTCGTCCGGGAGATCGATGCCCTCGACGGCGTCATGGGACGCATGGCCGACAAGGCCGGCATCCAGTTCCGGATGCTCAACCGGTCGAAGGGTCCGGCCGTCTGGGGACCCCGCGCGCAGATCGACCGGAAGCTCTACCGCGAAGCGATGCAGGCCGAACTCGGCGCGTACCCGAACCTGACGATCATCGAGGACGGCGCCGAAGACCTGGTCGTCAAAGACGGGCACGTGGCCGGGATCACCGGACTCACTGGAACCGTCTACCGCGCGGCCAAGGTCGTGATCACGACCGGTACCTTCCTGAAGGGCGTCATCCATATCGGGGCCAAACGCATCCCCGCCGGCCGGGTTGGCGAAGCGCCGGCCATCGGATTGTCGGACCGGCTTTATGCGCTCGGCCTTCCGATGGGGCGCCTCAAGACAGGGACGCCCGCGCGGCTCGATGGCCGGACCATCCATTGGGGCCGGCTCGAGATGCAGCCGGCGGATGACCAGCCGATCCCGTTCAGCTTCCTGACCACCCGGATCGATGTGCCCCAGGTCGCCTGCGGCATTACCTGGACCACGCCCGAGACGCACGCGATCATCGACGCGAACCTCAACCAGTCGGCCGTCTATTCCGGCGCGATTGCCGGACGCGGTCCGCGCTATTGCCCCTCGATCGAAGACAAGGTGCACCGGTTCGCCGACCGGGATCGCCACCAGATCTTCCTCGAGCCGGAGGGTCTGGACGACCACACCGTGTACCCGAACGGCATCTCGACCTCACTGCCTGAAGAGATCCAGGACGAGTTCATCCGGACGATCCCCGGCCTGGAGGATGTCGTCATCCTCCAGCACGCCTACGCCATCGAGTACGATTATGTGGACCCGCGCGCGCTTTCGCCGGCGCTCGAAGTGAAGGCACTCGCCGGCCTCTATCTTGCGGGCCAGATCAATGGCACGACCGGATATGAGGAAGCCGGCGCCCAAGGTCTGATGGCGGGTCTCAATGCGGCCCGTGCGGCGGCCGGAAAAGACCCTGTCATCTTTGACCGGGCCGAAGCCTATATCGGCGTTCTGATAGATGACCTCGTGACCCGGGGTGTCACCGAGCCCTACCGCATGTTCACCTCGCGCGCCGAATACCGTCTTGCGCTTCGCGCCGACAATGCCGACCAGCGTCTGACGCCGCGCGGAATTGATGCCGGACGCGTGGGTCCGGAGCGCGCCGGAATGTTTCAGGTGAAACATCTGGCGCTGGATGAGGCCCGGGCGAAACTCAAAGCCTTGACCCTGTCTCCGGCCGCCGCTGTGAAAGCCGGGTGGGCGATCAACCAGGATGGCCGGGTCCGGTCGGCCTGGGAGTATCTCTCAGACAAGGACATCACGCTGACCCATCTCCGCGCCGTCTGGCCGGAACTTGAATTGATCCCGGACGAGGTCGGCGCGCAGATCGAGATTGAAGCGCTGTACGCCGCCTATCTCGACCGGCAGTCGGATGATGTCGCCGCGCTCCGGCGCGATGAATCTCTGACGCTGCCCGAAAGCCTCGATTATGATTCCATCGGCGGCATGTCGAACGAGGTGCGCTCCAAACTGAAGGCGGTGCGCCCGATGACGCTCGGTCAGGCGGCGCGGATCGAGGGTGTGACACCCGGGG
>JBBSDJ010000058.1:0-14890 GCA_038249555.1 Caulobacterales bacterium | reverse complement strand
GATGGAGAAGTCCTATAGTACAGATCGTCGTCCGCGATAATAACGTTGAGCAAGCCCTGCGCGCGCTGAAGAAGAAGATGCAGCGCGAAGGCCTGTTCCGGGAAATGAAAGCGCGTCAGGCGTTTGAAAAACCTTCCGAGAAAAAAGCCCGCCAGCGCGCCGAAGCCGTGCGCCGGGCCCGCAAGCTCGCCCGCAAACGCGCCCAGCGCGAAGGCATCGTCTAGGCTGAAGCCTCAGGCGTTCGCGCCGCTCCAGAAACAAGAAAACCCCGCCAGGGTTCCTGGCGGGGTTTTCTTTTTGGCGGTGACTTCTCCAAGCATATCCATCAGTGGCCAACAAATGGAGCGCCGCACCTCCAATGCCTGATCGTCGCCGATTCCGGTCATTAACGTGGTGCCACCTCTGTTCAGGGGCCGATACGGCGCAGAGGCGACTTTTCAACGTCCTGTTCGTCAGTTCGAGAAAGAGAGTCCGCGGAAGAATCGCAGACAGGCTTCAAGGACCTCAAGCGTGCGCCGCTCGGCTCTTCATCATCGCGCTGACGGCCGGATGGGGTTTAATCGTTGCGCGTCCTGCGGCGAGATCGGCGAAGGCGGCGCCGGCTGCGGTGAGCGCAAAATCAATGTCATCCTCCGACATGGCAGCGCACAGGAACATGTTGTGCCAGGGATGCATGTAGACGCCGCGTGCGAGCATGTTTTCTGCAAACGCGAAACCGAGCCGCAAGTCCGGATCGTCGGCAAACAGAATCTGCGGCATCTGCACTGGACCGGTCTGGCGCAAGCTGAAACCCTGAGCGCCTGCGTGGGCGGCCAGGCCGCTGCGCAAGCGCTCGCCAAGACGGGCGATGTGTTCGAGGTAGTCGGTTTCACGAAGTATTTTCAATGTCTCAAGTGCGGCAGCCATCGGCACAGCTGAATACCAGAACGAACCGGTCATGTAGATCGCGCCCGCGCCGGCGCGGCAACTGTCTGAGCCCAGCAGCGCAGAGATAGGATAGCCATTGGCGAATGATTTCCCCCAGCAGCTCAGATCCGGCGCAACCCCTACCGTTGACCAACTGCAATCGCGGGCGAGTCTGAAGCCAGCGCGCACGTCGTCAACGATCAGCATTGCGCCTTTGGCGTCACAGATAGCGCGAGCCCGCTTGGCATACTCAGGATCAGCAAGCGCCTGATCCTGGAAAGCATCATGCTTGAAAGGCGTTGCGAAGATGCCGGCAAGATCATCGCCGGCCGTCGCCGCTGCTGCTTCGAGGCTTTCGATATCGTTATACACATAACTGATCAGGTGCGCCCGGTCTTCGGCAAGCGTACCGGCGGGGACAGGCGTGCACCAGGGCGCGGAACCATGATAGGCGCCTGCCGCGACCAGAATCTTCCGCCGCTTGGTTTCTGCACGCGCAACAGTCATCGCCATGGTCGTCGCGTCTGTTCCGTTCTTGCAGAAGATCGCCCAATCGGCATGGGAGATCATCGCGACCAGGGTTTCAGCAAGGTCCACAATCAAGGGCGACGGCCCGGTCATCGTGTCGCCAAGTGCCAACTGTCTGGCGGCGGCAGCTTCGACACGGGGCTCACGGTATCCTAGCAGGTTGGGCCCATAAGCGCACATCAGGTCGAGGTAACGCGTGTTGTCGCTATCCCAAAGGTAGGCGCCGTCAGCGCGGTTGAAGAACTGCGGAAAACTCTCCGGGAGCAATCGAACGGACTGATGGCCATACATTCCATTCGGGATTACCTTTCCCGCCCGCGCCTTGAGTACCTTCTCCGTCTCGCGCACCATGGATGATCGACCGTTCTGCCAGTTGAGTACGGGAAATTGATGCAAGCTGCAGGTTTGGAAGTCAAATCGCAGGAAGTGTCAGCGCAAACGGCCTGGAACAAGCCATTCCAACAAAGCAGAAAATGGGAAGTCCGAAGCCGGCGTTGCCTCTGGACCGCGATGCCTCTGATTGCCATCGCAGGTGTCCGGCAGGGTCGATCCATTTTTGCCGTCCGGAGCCCTCACTGCCGCAAGACTGGAGATCGCCGGAAACAGTCGTCAGCGAGTTCAAAATTCACGGCGATGGTGGTGAGCGAAGAGCTTCAAACGTTTTCACGGAAACGACCTTCTTGGCGACACTTGCGAGACGCTTATCCGCCGCGACGAGGGCCTCTCCCTGAAGCTGTGTCAAAGCGATGTATTCGGCGTCATAGGTCGACAGCATGCCCAGTTGCTGTGCAATGGTCCATGCCCTTCGCCTGAGGACAGCATCACCGAGGTACCGGAACTTCAGCTTTCCGAAACGGGCATTCATTGACAGCGCGTCCGCTTCGGACAGGTCTCCTGATAGCGTCCGCCGATAAAGGTGATCGAGAACCTGGGAACGAAGAAGCGTCGGGGCCAGGATTTCGTGCTTGGACGCAATCTGGATGTCCGCTTCTACGATCTTGATGGCGCAGGCGAGATCAATAACGTACCGGGTCATGTTGCTCCCTCCGCAGATGCTCCAGCACGTTTCTAGGCGAGCTTGTCATTATTCGGAAAGGGCCGTGTTCGTTCCCTCAGTCAGGTACCGAGACCGGAAGTGCTGATCCAATCGTGTCGTCCGGTAGCCTCACCGGCGTTAGGCCGGACTTCGCCGGTCCCGGTCGCTCGTATTGTGGGGCTACTGGTTGGCCCACCGGGTGTTGGCCATCGTTGCCACGAGGAACACCTTGTTCTGGAATTGCCACGCTTTCGCGCGATAGGACGATCCAGGGTCGCTGGCGTAAAACTCCGGCTCGTGCCCCTGGTAGAGAGGAGCGGGCACCGGATACATTTTGACGGCGTAGGCCTTCGCCTGCGCCTCGTCGGCAAACCGGACCTCGAACTCTGTCAGGATCGGCCCGGCATTACTGTTGAAGCTGACGATCACGCTGGTGAACGGCGTGCCGGGTGTATCGACGAAAAGCACGTCTTGGGCGTTGTTGGTGCGGTAGGTCATCTTCCGCTCCGCGAGGTACTCGATGAAGACATCTTTTCTCATCGTGAAACCGACGTCGGGAAAAACATCCGGGAAGAGTTCGGCATACGGGTAGCCGAACGGTTCCTCTGCGATTGCGGTGACATGCGTCGCAGGCTGGGCTGCCGTCTGCGCGACGGCCCAGCCTGCGACGAGATGGATCAACGACCCTGCGATCAGGATGGAGAGCACTCGGTTCATGATAATTTGTCTCCCACTTGTTTTGGCCCGTACCGCGTGCGTGAACATATACACGCACAGGCCGGGCTGAAATCCAACCGCTTTTCAGCTCGGCTCAACTTCCCGCTTGCATCGCTGGCGCCGTCCACAGATGACAGCACCGGGTGCTGACAATTTAGAGCGGTCATCAGCCCGGTTAACGAAAGGCTTGACCCTGGTGTCCCTGTCCTTCACCGCAGCGAGGCAATCGGTGTATGCATGATAATGGAACCCCGCAGACGCTCGCCAAGTCAGCCAGCGTCCTGGTTCGTATTTTAACCGGGGTGCTGGTAATGGCCGGCCTATGGTTCGGCGCGGGGGCCGTTGGCGAGTTCCTCCAGCCTTGGCGCTTCGCGGATGCAGATACATGTATCGTGACCGACTACGATCGGGGTGCCTATCGCAACTCCTGCGACAAGGACATCAGAATGGGCTGGTGCGCCGACGGACCGCCGGCCGATGGCAAGGCGTGTGTTGTGGAAACACTCGTGCCGCGCGGCGAATCGAAGTCGTGGATTGGCACTCTGCCCAGCGGCAAGGGGCGACCAGGCTGGAGGCACGCCTGCGACGCGCGCTACCTGCCCGCTTGGATCATTGACCCTAACAAAGCTACCCGGAAAAAGAGCGGATGCAGGCGAGCAGCGGATCGCGAGCAGACCTCCAGCTGAATGTCGTGCCCAATCGGCAATACTCGTGGGCACAACCGTGAGGAACACGCTTGCATCCAGCTGCAGGAACATAAGCTCAGGAAGGCTGGGCTCCAGCGCGTTCGTCCCAACAGCTGGATTGGCGCCGAGGACAGATCAATATTGCGGGCTCGACCCTATAAACTGAGTTAGATGGACGCTCGTCGCTATCTTAAAGCACCAAGACATCCGGCCGAAGGCTTTGGTGCCAACCCTATTTCGAGCGGCAGCGATCGCCACTCAGTCACAGGTCATTTCCTTTGTCAGTTCGTGAAGCAGACCTCACGGCCGAGCCCAGACTCAGTTTGTCCGGTGATGTAACAGCGCGTCGTTGGCGGCTTGGAAGGCGGCTTGGTCTGGCGCGGCGTATTTGCATACTCGGCAAGCCGCCGGTTGATCTCATCCCACTCGTTAGGCTTGGGGGGTAGCGACGCCTCGAGTTGCTCTCTTTCATACCGCGCTTGCGCCGACTGGAAGACGCCCGCGGGCGTTTCCTCACATATGGTCCACGCCATTTTGTCGGGCGTCTGCTGCACCAGGCTATAGAATTCGACCTCGCCCGGCGTTTGCGGGCTTCGCTTGCCGAAACTGATGTCACCCCAGACGTAGCCCCAGAGGATGGAACACCCCTCCCTTACCGAAATGCGCTGCTCGTTTGGTGCGATTTTATCCATGCGGTTCTTGACGCGGAGCGACCAGATATACTCGCTGATCTCATAAGGCCGAAGACGCTTTCGCTCTGCGAAAGGGTCTTCCACCGGCTCGAATTTATCGAGCGGCTGATCGACCGCCCATTGAGCGACGGCCTCAGGAATCGGTGGCTCCGATCCTCCATCCGCTACCTTCTTGGCGTAATCCACGACCCACTCGAAGCCTCCAGCCGGCAGCGGCCGCGTTGGTTGGTGCTCCCCGGAGACCGTCCGGTAAACAAGACTGTAGGTGATGCCAAAGGCATCCAGTCCTGCAGTACGCTGGGCAATGGTTCGGTTGTCATGAGCCAACTGAGCGCGCTGTTTGCGCTCGAGCGCCGCTTCTACAATCGGCAGGCCTGGCTTCGGCACCACGCGGCATGCCTTGAGGGGAGCCGATTGTCCCGGCTTGGTCATGTATTCGAAGAGACCCTTTCCCCAACCTTCGTGGGGCACGAGTTCCGATGACAGATTGTTGGAATAGGTGATCGTGGTGGCGAGCTCCGTACACGCCTCCATGTCGAATTCGCCGCCAACAAGGTCCAGCTCGTCCAGCGTGGGCAGGGACGGGGCATCACCAAAGCAGGTGCCGAGACTCTTCATTGCATACTTGACCGCCTCAGGTGGCGGGCTTTCCGTGAACAGGCTTTGCAGAGGCTTTTTGTCGAACCCGTCCGTTCGGTTCTTGGCGAGGGCCTTCTTGATTGAGCCATTCGGTTTGAAGCCGCACTTGCCCTTGGATTTGCCATCAAAGCATTCTGCAAACATGTCCTGCTGGTTCACCCAGTTCGGAAATTGTCTGACTTCGCTGAATCCATAGGCATGCCAGTACCAGATGAACAGCGGGTGGGAGTATTCTTCAAGAAGACGGCCATAGAGCGGTGCTTCGCTCGACATCATGCAGGTGGGACTATCCAGTGAAGTCTTGTTCTGCGCGTGAGCCGTTTCAATGAAAACGAGTGATGCAAGCAGGAGCGCTACGACGCGACTGAACATGGACTGATTTTCCTTCTGGGAACAGAACGCTAGGCAGGTATTCGTGATTCGAGAACCCCCTAAGCCGCATCGCCAGAATTTGACCGGTCTGCCTCCGGACGGAGCCAAATGGCTATTGGCTTGAGACCTGGTCTGCGGGCGCGCCAGCCAAGTCTTCGTGTCGCTCTCATGCATTGTCGAAGGTGATGCCGTTCGACTTGCTTTGGGGGATTTTGAATTGGCGCCGCAATCGCAATGTTGCGGCCAGCGAGCCGTTAGGGGAGTGAAGGCGGGAGTCTGAAAGGGGCCGAGGCTGTGTAAAAACGTGCTGCTGCGATTTTTATGCGCAATAAAATTTCCAAATTCGCCGAGTGTGGGGAACAGCTCGATTAGATTGCAGTCATGCTGTTTCTGCAAAGGCAGAATTTTCCAACCGCGCTGATCAATTCTGCGTTTTTACACAGCCTCGGCCATCTTCGGCCCTTCAAAGCTTGACCACCTCGGACCAGACAGTCCGCAGTGCCTTGCCCTAGCCCGCCTTCGGCTTCATCCCCATTGCGCCCTTGATCATGCCCATCAGGTCGCCGATGCCCGCGCCGTGGACGGCGCCGGCGCGGTAGACCTTGGTCGCGCCCCAGACGATCAGCGCAGTGGTCACCGCCATCAGCGCCATCTGCGCGAGGATTTCCCACAGCGGCGGATCGGACGGCATGCGCAGGATCAGCAGGAACGGCGTGAACAGCGGCACCCAGCTCGCATAGTCGATCACCGGCGAGCCCGGATCGTTGAACGCGATGAAGATCGCGAACATCGGCAGCATCAGGAGGATCATCATCGGGCTGAGCAGCGTCTGCGCTTCCTGGATCGTGTCGCACAACGAGCCGAGCGCCATGAAGATCGCGCCATAGAGCACATAGCCGAGCATGAAACTGATCAGGGCCGGGATGATCAGCGCCGGATCGGTCGCCGCCGCAATGAACGGCTGGATCATCTCCATCACCGCGGGAGACTGGCTCGCCCCGAACGCCGCGCCCGCCCCGGCAAACAGGCCCCAGGACAGCATCATCGTCGAGGTCACCGCAAACACCGCGAGCAGCTTGCCCGCCAGCAGTTCCGGCAGCTTCACCGAAGTCAGCAGCGTGTCGAAAATCTTGTTCGAGCGCTCTTCGATCGTACCCATCAAGAGGTACTGGATGATCGAGAACACCATCAGCCAGAGGAAGTAGGCAAGCGCCACCGCGACAATTGCCGGCGCCCGGTCCGCGGTCGTCACCTCCGCCCCCTGCTCCGCCGTCTCGCGCGGCCGGAACTCGGCCACTTTCACCGACGCTTCATCCGCCGTTTTCAGGAAATCGGAACTGAGCCCCGCCGCGACCAGCGCGTCCCGGCGGCTGAGATCGCGCATCGCCGTCTCCGCCGAAAAGCGCAGGCCCGAGACGTTCACGTCCGAACTCCAGTATTCCAGCGTCTTGCCGTCCGGCGACAGGATCAGCGCCGCAAACAACGGTTTCTCGCCGCCCGGCCCGGCCACTTTCTTCTCGCCGGCAAGGTAAGGCGTCAGCTCATCAATCGTCGACGCCGGTGCCGGCACCGCCACGAACTTGCGCGCCGTGGCCGCTGCATTCGCTGCGTCCGTCTGGACACCTTCGCCCGATCCGGAAAGCGACTGGAACTCCTCCAGCGCGCGCGCTTCGCCGCGGCGGAACTCGGCATCGATGGCCTCGGAGATCACGCTGCCCGGCTCGACCACGGTGTAGTAGCGCACCGGCGAGGAGGACGCCGCGAAATAGCCGAACGCCGCGCCGATGATGATGAACATCGGCACAGCCGCGAGGCTCAGCCAGAAGCCCCAGGCCTTCACATAGCCGAGGAAATCGCGCCGGAAGATCAGGTAGATGTTGCGCATCAGGCGGCCTCCCCCACGTCTGCAACTGCCGGCGCGTCCAGCGCCGCCGCCTCCGCTTCGCCGACCAGAGACACAAACACGTCTCTCAGGCGCGCCTCCTCCGGGTGGAAGCCGACAATCGGCGCGCCCGTCTCGAGCGCCGCCCGCAGCACGTCCTGCGCGCCAAGACCACGCGGCAAGGCCACGCGCCAGGAATCGCCCGGTCCCTTGTCCGCCGCCCGGTGCGCCTCGAAGCCCTTGGGCCGCAGCGCCCCGGCGAGGTCGAACCCGTGCTCCACGGCCATCCGCGCGCCCCGTCCGAGCGTCGCGTAGGCTGCGTCCAGCGTGCCGTCGAACACCTTGCGCCCGCGCGCCAGCATCACGATCCCGTCGCACAGCCGCTCGGCATGTTCCATCACGTGCGTCGAGAACAGGATCGTCGCGCCCCGCTTGTGCTCGGCGCGGATCAGGTCTTCCAGCGTCTGCTGGTTCATCGGGTCGAGGCCCGAGAACGGCTCGTCGAGGATGAGGAAATCCGGCCGGTGCGCCAGCGTCGAGAGGATCTGCACCTTCTGCGCCATGCCCTTCGAAAGCTTGGAAATCCGCGACGCCTTGAACGCGCCGAGGCCGGTCGTCTCCAGGAGTTCGTTGGCCCGCGACTTAGCGTCTGCCGCGCTCATGCCCTTGAGGCGCGCGAAATAGGTGATCGTGTCGCGCGCCGTCATCTTCTTGTAGAGGCCGCGCTCTTCTGGAAGGAACCCCACCCGCCGCAGGTTCTTGATGTCCGGCGCGGCGCCGAACAGCGAGACAGAGCCCTCATCCGGCTGCATCACGCCGAGCGCCATCCGCAGACTGGTCGACTTGCCCGCGCCGTTCGGCCCGAGGAAGCCGATGATCTGGCCCTCCGGCACGTCAAACGACAGGTTGCTGACCGCCGTGAAGCCGCCAAATCTTTTGGTCGCGCCGGACATGACGAGCGGGGCTTCGCCCATGGGCGGTCTCCTTCAGCAGCTGATACCCAGACTTTAGCGTAATTCGATAAAGTTCAAGGGGTATGGCGCGCGAAGGCTTAGAGCGGCGTTAAACGCCGCTCCCGGAAATCACATAACGGCGCCAAACAGCCAGATCATCGCCTGCACGATCAGCGCCAGCACGATCATCACCACGACCGTCGCCATCCACCGCCCGCCGAGGTTCATGAACACACCCGCCGCAAAGCCGACAATCGCCATCAGGCCGAGCGAGATCGCCCAGTTGAAGCCGATCGCGAGGGCCAGGGTCGCATGACCGACCATCAGGACGATCAGCAGCCCGCCCCAGACGCTCCCGGTGATGAAACCGTCCCAGGTCGCCTTCTGGTCGCGAATGTCCATCTCGCCGCGGTGGTATTCGTGGGTGGCCATGGTCTGCCCTCTTGATCGGTGGTCGTGCCTGTTGCGCGTTCTATCGGGCCTCTCCCGGCGCATCAAGCGCGGCAAAGCGACCCTGACGCGGGCCCCGCTAGTTCAGCGGCTGGCGCGCCTTGCGTTTCGGCGGTTTCGGCGCAAACGGCGCAGGCAGCGGCAGGGCCGGCACGCCCTCTTCCTTCAGCGCCTCGCGCTCCTCCGGGGTCGTCTCGCCCCAGATCGGCCGGTCGTCCTGCTCGCCGTAATACATGGCGCGCGCTTCCTCGGCGAAATCGCCGCCGACATAGTCGAAATTCTCCGCGACATGCTCGCGCGCCTTCTCGGCAAACGCGGCCATCAGCTTTTCCGGATCCGGCGCCGCCACCTTGCCTTTGGTCGTCTTCACCGCCGGCGCCATGATCTGCTTGGCGACCGCGCGGCTGTCGCAGTCCGGGCACGCCACCTGCTTGCGCTTCGCCTGCGCGTCATAGGCGTCCGAGGAGGCAAACCAGGCCTCGAACCCGTGATCACAGTCCTGGCAGGCCAGCGCGTACCGAATCATCTCAGGTGCCGCCTCAGGCGCCTGCCAGCAGCGGGTCCAGCTTGCCCGCCCGGTCCAGCGCCATCATGTCGTCGCAGCCGCCGATGTGCTTTTCGCCGACGAAAATCTGCGGAAACGTCTTCCCGCCGCCTGACCGCTGGACCATTTCTTCCTTCAGCGCAGCGTCCATGCCCGCATCGATCTCCTTGAAATCCGCCTTCTTGTCCTTCAGCAGCGCCACCGCGCGCGAACAATAGGGGCAGAACTGACGCGTATAGATCGTGACCTTGGCCATCCGGCATTCCTCTCGAAGCGGCAGACGCATTCTGCCCTGACACATTAATTATATGGTTACGTCGGTTTCCCGGACAACGCGTGCCAGCACCAGCACGTCAACGTGCCGCGCCCCTGCCTGTTTCAGGGCGCGCGTGCACGCCGACAGCGTCGCCCCGGTTGTCAGCACATCGTCCACCAGCAGCACCCGTTTGCCTGCTATGGCCGTCAGCCGGCTCTTTCGCACCCTGAAAGCCCCCGAAACGTGGCGCCGCCGCGCCCGGCCAGCCAGCCCGTCCACCAGCACGTTGCGGCCCGTCTCGGCGCCAATCGCCTGCGCCAGCCAGCCTGACTGGTTGAACCCCCGCACCACCAGCCGCGTATAGTGCAGCGGCACCGGCACCAGCACCTCCGCGTCATCGATCAGCGCGCCGCCGGCCTGCCGCATCCAGCCGCACAGCGTCTCCAGCCCGTCCCGCCGGCCAGCGCGCTTCAGGTCCAGCACCGGGCGCCGCGCCGTCTCGTCATACACCAGTGCCGCCCGAACTCGGTCCCAGCGCGGTGGCCGCGCCAGGCACACCGCGCACCAGGTCTCGTCGCCGGTCCGGTAATCCAGCGGCACTCCGCAACGGTCGCACAGGGGATCGGAAATGAACCGCAGCCGGGCAAAATCTTCCGGCGACACGGGGCCATGCCCCATCCCCCGCGTGCCGCTGATCAGCGAACGCGGCGGCCAGAAGAAATCCCCGGCCGAGCGGAGAAACGCCTTGGCCCCGGCCCGCCCCTTGGGCATATCCCCTGTCATGGCGCCCCCCGCACAAGCCCCGCCGCAGATTTTCGACCGGGCGCGCCTCGCCGCGCGCCGGGACCGGATCGCCAAAACTTTCGCAGACTACAGCTTCCTGCGCCAGCGCGTCCTCGCCGATCTCGAAAGCCGCCTTGACGACACGCCCCGAAAGTTTGCGCGCGGACTCGAGCTGGGCGCCGCCGGCGGCGAGTTGTCCGCCCGCCTGCTCGCCAGCGGCAAGGCGCAGGCGATGGTCGTCGCCGATACCGCGCCCGCCTTTCTCGCCGCCGCCCAGGCCCGCGGTCTGGACGCGGCCTTCGCTGACGAGGAGGCCCTGTCCTTCCCGCCCGCCAGCTTTGACCTGATCGCCGCCCCGCTGACCCTGCACTGGGTCAACGACCTGCCGGGCGCCCTCGCCCAGATCAAGCGCACGCTTCAGCCGGACGGATTGTTCGTCGGCGCCCTGTTCGGCGCCGGCACGCTCACCGAATTGCGCAGTGTACTGACGGACGCCGAGGCCGAGATCATGGGCGGCCTTGCGCCGCGCCTCTCGCCCCTGCCCGGCCTGCGCGACATGGCGGGGCTGCTGCAACGCGCCGGCTTTGCCCTGCCGGTCGCCGACCGCGACACCGTCACCGTGCGTTACGCCGATCCGCTGCGCCTGCTCGCGGATCTGAAGGGTATGGGTGAACGCGCCGCCTTCGCGCGCGGCAATGCCCAGCCCCTGCCCCGGCGCGTGCTCGCCCGCGCACTGGCGCTCTACCGCGAACGCTACGCGGGCCCGGATGGCCGCGTCCCTGCGACGTTTGAGATTGTCCACATCCTCGGCTGGGCCCCCGCGCCCGGTCAGCCGCAACCGCTGAAGCCCGGCAGCGCGCGCGCCAGCCTCGCGGACGCCGTGCGCCGCGTGCAGAAGGATGAGGGGTAAGGCTGTCTTCCGTCTACGGACGGATCAGGTGACGATCGCGTCTTCGATCTGCTGGTAGGTCTCGTCATTCGCGGCGGCGACCGAGGTCAGGCCAGACAGCAGTGCCACAACGATCAGCGCCGCGATCATGCCGTATTCAACGGCGGTGGCACCGCCCTCATCGGCGAGAAGGTCTTTGAGGAGGCAGCGCATAGCGTTCATTTTTTATCCATCAGGGCCGTTGGGCGAGCCAGTCGAACAGGGGAAGATCTGCCGGTGGTGCCGGGTAGTCTCGCAGCCTTGATGTCTCTACCCACGCAACGGCCTGGCCTTCGCGCGGCTGGATGGACCCAGACCACTTCTTGCAGCCGTACAATGGCATCAACAGGTGAAATGTGGGGTAAGTGAAACTCGCAAAAGTCAGCGGTTCGAGTGTGCTTTCGTTAACCCTGATCGACAGCTCCTCCTCCAGCTCGCGCACCAGCGCCGCCTCGGGTGTCTCGCCTGGCTCCAGCTTGCCGCCCGGAAACTCCCACAGCCCCGCCAGCTGCTTGCCCTCCGGACGCTGCGCCAGCAGGATGCGCCCCGCCTCATCGAACAAGGCGGCCGCCACGACCAGCAGCACCGGTTTCGTCATGTCCGATAGGCGCCGTTGATGTCGACATAGCCGTGCGTCAGGTCGCAGGTGTAAACGGTCCACCGGCCCTGGCCGACGCCGAGGTTTACCCTGATGCGGAACTCGGGCTGCGCGAACACCGCGCTCGCCGCCGCCTCGTCATAGTCCGGCGCCCGGCCGCCCTCCCTGGCCACCTGCACATCATCAAACCAGATCGCCAGCTTGTCGATGTCCACCGGTTCGTACGACTTGCCGACCGCCATCACGATCCGCCCCCAGTTGGCATCCCCCGCCGCCATCGCCGTCTTGATCAGCGGCGAGTTGGCAATCGACACGCCAACTGCCTTGGCCGAGGCATCCGACGCGGCCCCTTCCACTTCGATTGTGGCGATCTTGCTCGCCCCTTCCCCGTCCCTGACCACCTGCATCGCCAGATCGTGGCACACGCCGCGCAACGCCTCGAAGAAGTCGGCGAACCGCGGATCGTGGACGCCCTCGATCGGCGCCATGCCGCTGGCACCCGTCGCGAACACCATCAGCGTGTCAGACGTCGACGTGTCACCGTCCACCGTGATCGAATTGAAAGTCAGGTCCGCCGCCTCGCGCAGCATCGCCTGCAGCAGGCCCGCCTCGATGGCCGCATCCGTGAACACATAGGCCAGCATGGTCGCCATGTTAGGCGCGATCATGCCGGAGCCTTTCGCAATCCCGGCGAACCGCACGTCGGCGCCGCCGATGTCGAACGTCCCGCCCGCCCCCTTGGGATAGGTATCCGTCGTCATGAAGGCCCGCGCCGCCTTCTCCCAGTCCGGTGCGTCCAACCGGCCCGCCAGTTCCGGCACGAACTCGCCGACATAGTTGGGATCACTGAGCGGCTCGCCGATCACGCCCGTCGCGGCCAGGAAACATGCCTCCCGCCGCACCCCCAGCGTCTCTGTCAGCGCCTTCAGCGTCGCGTGATTCTTCAGTACGCCTTTCGGGCCGGTGAAGGCGTTGGAGTTGCCGGAGTTGGCCACCAGCGCCCGCGCCAGCCCACCGCCCGCCTTCAGCGCTTCGCGGCACCAGCGCACGTCCGCCGACGCGGTCAGCGAGCGCGTGAACACGCCGCCGCAGGTCGTGCCTTCGTCGAACACGAACAGGAACACATCATCGCGCACCACGCCGCGCCGGGCATAGAAGCCGCGGCTTCCCGTAGCCGCCATCACGCCGCGCACTTGCGGCAACGTCGGGAACGTCTCGGGCGCAAAAGGCGACGGGGTCAGTTTCACAGCTCATCATCTCCGGGTGGGCTTTGGGGAATGGGGGCGGCAGGCTGCGTGGACGGCACATAGATTTCGCCGCCCCCCTGCTCGATCGTCGCTTCGGTGCGCAGGCGGCGCAGGATTCGGCTCACCTCGTTGAGCGTCAGGAAGGTCGCGATCTCGGGCCGCATCTCCTCGCGCGTCTTCGGCGGCTCGGTCCGGCGGTCCTTCACCTTCAGGATATGCCAGCCGTCCGCCGTCTCGAAGGGCGGCGAGACCTCCCCTTCCGGCGTGTTGGCAATCACCACCGGAAACGGCTCGGCCAGGTCGTTCGGCGCGAGGTACCCGAGGTCGCCATTCTCCATCCTTGTGCGCGTGTCCTTGGAATTGTTGAACACCAGGCTCTCGAAGGTCTCGCCCTGCTCGATCTGCCGGAACAGGGCGTCGGCCTCATCCTTGGTATCCACAAGAATGTGCGCCACCGAAACCTGGTCGTTCGCCTGCTGCAGGCGCACCTGCTCGGCATACATCTTGTCGATGGCCTCCTCGGTCACCTGCTGCGCCACCAGGCTCTCCACCAGCAGGTTGCCGAGGATGCGCTCGCGCGCCATCTCCAGCCGCCGCTGCCCCGAAGGATCGCGGTCCAGCTGCCGGCGCGCCGCTTCCTGCGCCATCAGTTTCTGGTCGATCAGCTGGTCGAGGATGATCCGGTGTTCCTCGTCATCGGCGCTGAAGTCCTGCCCGGCATTGATCAGCCCGCGGGCCACCGCCTCCAGCTCGACATCCCCCTCGAACACCGGCTCGCCGTTGACATAGGCTGCGACCGTTTGGTCGATCACCGGAATCTCGGTGGCCGCCGTCTCGGTCTTTCCGCAGCCCGCAAGCAGCGCCGCCAGCGCCAGAACCGCCAAATGCACAGGCAAAATCAAAGGCATGGCTCGCATGGGGGCCCCCTCACAGACTGAGGGCGCCTCATTGACACCCTTTGGCGGCGTTCTTAAGTCTGCCCCGCGTGCTGGTCGAGTGGTTTCAGCCAGACAAGGCGCGGTGGGATAGCGGCCTTAAATCCTGTAAGCTCCGGTTCAGGATCGCCCGCATATATCCCCGTAAACTGGTTGGTGCTGCTTCATATGCTTACTGTTGCCCGCAAGATTTTTGGATCGGCTAACGACCGCAAACTGAAACCGCTCCGCGCCCGGGTGAACCGGATCAACGCGCTTGAGCCGATCATGGAAGCGCTGTCGGACCAGTCGCTGAAGGGCAAGACCCAGGAATTCCGCAAACGCCTCGCTGATGGCGCGACCCTCGACAGCCTCCTCGAAGAGGCCTTCGCCGTTGTCCGCGAAGCCGCCAAGCGCGCCAATAACATGCGCCACTTCGACGTTCAGCTGATGGGCGGCATGGTGCTCCACTCCGGCGCCATCGCCGAAATGCGCACCGGTGAGGGCAAAACGCTTGTCGCCACCCTCGCCGCCTATCTCAACGCCCTCGAAGGCAAGGGCGTGCACGTCATCACCGTCAACGACTACCTCGCCCGGCGCGACTCCGAATGGATGGGCCGCATCTACGGCGCCCTCGGCATGTCCACCGGCGTCGTCGTCCACGGCGTCACGGATGACGAGCGCAAGGCCGCCTACGCCGCCGACATCACCTACGGCACGAACAACGAGTTCGGCTTCGACTACCTGCGCGACAACATG
>JBBSDJ010000057.1:0-14912 GCA_038249555.1 Caulobacterales bacterium | reverse complement strand
TCCCACACGCAGCGCCATCGCCTCAATTTGGCTTGGCATTTTTGAGCCTATCAATGCCTCGTATGCATGAAACACAACCCGCCCGCCATCCAGCACTGGCAGTGGCAGCAGGTTGAAGAAACCGACGCCGACAGAGATCGCGGCACACAGGCTCAGCAGCACCCAGAACAGGTGTTCGAGCCGGTCAAACAGCGGCACCTGCGGGTTGTCCATGACCGTATTCACGATCCGCCGGGACACATCTCCAATCCCCACGGGGCCGGACAAGGTATGAAAAGACATGTTCCCGGTCACGATGCTGCCCAGCATCGTGACGGTCCGCTCAAGGGCGACACCCGTCTGCTGGACACCCGCCACAGCTGATTCGATCGGCCCATAACGTATGCGCTCGATTGCTGCCCCTTGAGCCATCCCGATGCCGATCGTGCTCTGCAGCACCATCTGGCCAAATTCGTTTTCTCGCATGACCTCGATCGGGGTGACAGAAACGATCTGCTCACTTCCCTGCCGGTCAACCAGTATGTCAATCGGCTTGTTGGGGCTTAGCAGGACGGCAACCGTCACGTCCGAGGAATTCGAGACCGGTTTGCCGTTGATCTCAAGGATCTGATCGCCGGTAAGGAGGCCGCCGCGCTCGGCGGGCATATCTGGTTGTATGGCAGCAACTTCTACAGTCCGGATCGCCACCCCATGCACGCCCGTTGAAAGCGCGAAAATGAACGCGGCCAGGACGAAATTCGCAAACGGACCCGCAAGACTGATGACGATCTTCTTGAGCGGGCCGACATCGTCAAAGGGTAGCCCCTTTGGCGCGTGCTCATCGTCAACCGCGTCTTCTGCCGACTGTTTGTCAACGAACGCGACGAAGCCGCCCAGCGGGATCCAGTTGAGGCGCCAGCGGGTTCCGCGCTTGTCGCGCACCTCGACCATCGGTTTGCCGAAACCGACCGCGAAGGACTCGACGGCGACATTGAACCAGCGGCCTGCAAAGTAGTGCCCCAGCTCATGCACCACGATCACGATGCCCATGAGGAACACCAGGCACGCGATGAACAATGGACCCTGGCTGATCACCCCTTCCAAGCTGACAATCCTCCTGCCCGGCTAGGGGCTTGTTTCAAAACGTCCCCGGCGAGCCTGCGCCCGTAATCATCGAGGAACGCCACTTCGTCCAGCGTCGAGCACTTGGTAGAGGCGAATTCTGAGGATGAAAAGCGGTCCAGAGCGGCTTCCACGGCCCAGGTTATGTCCAGAAAGCCACATTCGCCCCCGACAAACGCCGAAACCGCTGATTCATTAGCGGAATTTAATATCACCGGCCCGGCCGGACCGAGCGCAAACGCCCGGCGCGCGAGGTCGATGGACCGGAACCGCCGGGCATCCACGGGCGCGAAATCCAGTTGGCCGATCTGGGCCAGATCCAGCCTGTCCACCGTCGTCTCGATGCGTTCAGGCCAGCCAAGGGCAAGCGATATCGGGGTCCGCATATCAGGCGACCCCAGCTGGGCGATGACCGAACCGTCGGTAAAGTGGGCCATGCCGTGAATGATCGACTGGGGGTGCACCAGAACATCGATCCGCTCCGCCCCGACCTTGAACAGGATGGCGGCCTCGATCAGCTCCAGCGCCTTGTTCATCAGCGTCGCGCTGTCGATGGATATCTTGAGGCCCATGCTCCACTTGGGATGCGCCGCCGCCTCGGCCGGCGTGGCCCGCGCCATGTCCTCAAGAGACGTCGTCCGGAAGGGACCGCCCGACGCTGTCAGCGTCAGTTTGTCGAGTGACCGTCCATCCCCGATGCACTGGAAGATCGCGCTATGCTCGGAATCCACCGGCAGGATCGAAATCCCGGCATTGGCCGCAGCGTCGATGAGGATGCTGCCGGCGCAGACGATGCTCTCCTTGTTGGCGAGGGCCAGGTGGTTACCAGCCTTCACCGCCGCCATTGTCGATTTAAGTCCTGCAGCGCCGACAATCGCCGCCAGAAACCGGTCACAGGGCCGCTGAGCGGCCTCCACCATCGCAGAGTCGCCCGCAGCCGCTTCAATCCCGCTTCCCTCAAGACGCGCCCGAAGTTCCGGCAGCTTGCCCTCGTTCGCGATCACCGCGACCTGCGGACGTATATCCAGCGCCTGCTCGGCAAGGGCTTCCGCGTTCTGACCGGACGCAATGGCCACGACCTCAAACCGCGGCTCATCCCGGTTCGCATGCCGGATCACTTCGATGGCGGATTTGCCAACGGAACCGGTAGATCCGAAAATGGAGACGCGCCGAATACCTGTCATGGTTCAAAGACCTAGCAGGCGAGGAACGGCCGGAACACTCAGAAAAGTCAAAGTCGCGAAGATGCTGACGGCCCCAAGCCCGTCCACCCGGTCCAGCAGGCCGCCATGCCCCGGCAGGATCGTCCCGGAATCCTTGACCTTGAACCGTCGTTTCAACCCGCTCTCGAACAGATCACCCGCCTGGGCGCTCACCGAGATCAGCATCCCGGCAATCATCCACGGCAGTATCTCGGTGCTCTCCCAACCTGCTGCCACATACCCGCACAGCGCACAGGCGAGCACCGCCGCAATTGCCCCGCTCCAGGTCTTGTTCGGGCTCTCCTTGGGCAAAAGCCGGGGGCCCCTGATCATCCTTCCAAAGAAGTAGGCCGCCGCGTCGGAGGCCCAGACGAATGCCATGAAGTACATGGCCGCCAGACGTCCGTCCCAAGGCCCTTCCCTCAATGTGTACAGGCCGTAGACCATCGCGAAGACGTACACGACGCCAAACCCGCCCGCGATCTTTGCCTCTACCGTTCGTGCGGACGTCCACACGGCGAGCACGGCGGAAGCGATAAAAATTGAGAGAGAAACGACAAAACCCGGTAAAGCGAGGCTAAGCCCAAACAACGCTCCGAGAGCCGTTAGCACCCACTCGAGGGGCGTTGCGCTCATTCTGCACCACTCGAACATCATCACGGCGCAGAACGCGCTGCACCCGAGAGCCAGCCACCATGAGCCCATCCAGACTGCAAACAATGCAAAAGGAATGAGAACGAGAGCGGTCAGCAGGCGTAATGGTAATTCGGAAAACCGCCTTTCCGGCGGTGTCCAATCGCCCATCAGGTTGCTCCAGGCGTGACCGCCCCGAACCGGCGTTCCCGCTCGTGGTAGCGCGAAATCGCGCTCTCCAGATCAGACTTGTTGAAGTCCGGCCACAGCACATCGACGAACAGCAGTTCTGCATAAGCCGCCTGCCAGAGCAGGAAGTTGCTGATCCTGTACTCACCGCTGGTCCGGATCACGAGATCCGGGTCCGGAAGGTCTTTCGTATCAAGGTATTGTTCAAACCCGGCATCGGTGAGCTCACCAGCAACCTCGCCCGCCGCAATGGCGCGGGCATAAGCCTTTGTGGCCCGAAGGATCTCGTTCCGGGCACCATAGTTGAACGCAATCGTCAGGTGGAATTTGCTGTTGGCCGCCGTTTCACGCTCCGCGCGGTCAACCAGCTCGGCGATGTCAGGCGGCAGGCCTTCGCGCTGCCCGATCACCCGCACCCGTACGCCATCCTCCTTCAGCCGCGACAGATCCCGCTGAACATAGGCCTTGAGCAAGCCGAACAGCGTATTGACCTCGGCAGCCGGCCGCCGCCAGTTTTCGGTGGAGAACGAGAAGACCGTCAGGTAGCGGATGCCCAGGTCGCCCGCCGCCTCGACCGTCCTTCGCAAGGCTTCCACACCGCGCTCATGGCCAGCGGTACGCGGCAATCCCCGGGCTTTTGCCCAGCGGCCATTGCCGTCCATGATGATGGCGACGTGTTGAGGCGCCGACGGGTCACCGCCAGCGTGGGATGGTTCAGGGGATGTCCCGAGTCGGGCCATTACACCTGCATGATCTCCGCTTCTTTGGCTTTCACCATCTCGTCGACACGCGCGACGTAGGTGTCGGTCAGCTTCTGGACCTCGTCCGACAAGGAACGGGCACGGTCTTCACCGATCTCGCCCGCTTTCTCCATTTTCTTCAAGGCGTCCATTCCATCTCGGCGCACGTTGCGGACGGCGACCCGGGCCGCTTCGGCATACTTGCCGGCAATCTTGGTCAGCTCGCCCCGGCGCTCCTCGTTGAGCGGGGGAATGGGCAGACGCAGCGTCTGGCCGTCCATGATCGGGTTCAGGCCGAGCCCGGATTCACGGATTGCACGGTCAACCGCGCCGACGACCGTCTTATCCCAGACGTTGACCGACAGCATCCGCGTATCGGTGACCGTGACCGAGGCGACCTGGCTGAGCGGAGAGACGCCGCCATAAGCAGGCACCTTGATCGAATCGAGCAGGTTGACCGAAGCCCGGCCGGTACGCAGGCCCGAAAATTCCGTGGCGAGCGAGGCGAGCGCGCCCTCCATCCGCCGTTCGATATCCTGTTTGCTGTAGCTCATTCGCTCGACGCTCCCTTTTTGGAGATCGTCGTGGAAGTGCCTCGCCCATGCAAGACGTTCAGCAGCGAGCCTTCTTCCTTGAGAGAGAAGACGACGATCGGAATGTTGTTGTCGCGCATCAGGCTGACAGCCGAAGGGTCCATGACGCGGAGGTTCTTGATAAGCAGCTCGTCGTACGCGACCTGATTGTAGCGCGTTGCCGTCGCATCCAGCTTCGGATCGGCCGTATAGACGCCGTCGACCTGCGTGCCCTTGAGCAGTGCGTCGCAGTTCATCTCGATCGAGCGAAGGGCTGCGCCTGTATCGGTGGTGAAGAACGGATTACCGATCCCGGCCGCGAAGATCACGACGCGGCCTTTTTCCATATGCCGCTGAGCGCGGCGGCGGATGTAGGGCTCGCACACGGCATCCATGCTGAGCGCAGACTGCACGCGGGTGGGAACCCCTATGCCTTCCAGCACGCTCTGCATGGCGAGGGCGTTCATGACCGTGGCCAGCATTCCCATGGAGTCGGCCTGGGCGCGCTCCATGCCTTTGGCAGCGCCTGCAACCCCGCGGAAGATGTTGCCGCCCCCGATAACGAGGCAGATTTCGGCGCCTTCAGCGCGCGCCGCAGCGATGGCCTGGGCGAAGGTTATACAGGTCGGAATATCAATGCCGAACTGACCGGGGCCCATCAGGGCCTCACCGGAGAGTTTCAGAAGCACACGCCGGTATTTCAACTGGCTCTTCTCGGGCTCATTCGCCGGCATTCTGTCCACCGATCATTTTCCAACACGAACCAAAAAAATCCCGGCTGTGCGAAACCGCCAGCCGGGATTGTTCAAAGCCCCTCACGGGCAGAAACGCAAGCCTGATCAGGATCCTTTTGTCATAGACGCGACTTCGGCCGCAAAGTCGGTTTCTTCCTTTTCGACACCTTCGCCGAGCTTGAAGTGCACGAATGCCTTCAGCGTCGCGCCCTGCGCCTTGAGGAACTCGCCGACGGTCTTGTCAGGGTCCATGATGAAGGGTTGCTCGAGAAGCACCACTTCCTTGTAGAATTTCTGCATCCGGCCAACGATCATCTTCTCGATAACCGCGTCTGCCTTGCCGCTTTCGCGGGCTTGCTCGGTGAGGATGCGTTTTTCCGATTCGATCAGCGCCGGATCCAGCTCAGCCGTCGTCGCAGCGGCCGGTGAGGTCGCCGCAATGTGCATCGCCACCTTGCGGCCGGCATCATCCAGATCGCCGCCACCTTCGAGCGCCACCAGAACGCCAACCTTGCCCATGCCGGGCGCGGCTGCGTTGTGGATGTACGAAGCCACGCGGCCAGAGGCGGTAAGCTTCGCCGAACGGCGAGCCGTCATGTTCTCGCCGATCGTGGCGATCATACGTTTCACCATGTCGTCCACGGTGCCTTCGCCGTCCGGCGATTTGGCGCCGGAGACGGCCGCAATGGTGCCGTCTGTCGCAAGAGCGACGTTGACGATGCCGTCGAGCGCTTTCTGGAAGCCCTCGTTGCGGGACACGAAGTCCGTTTCAGAGTTCAGCTCGACGATCGCGCCCGACTTGCCGTCTGCCGAAACCTTCACGGCCACAAGGCCTTCAGCCGCAGCGCGGCCCGATTTCTTGGCAGCCTTCGACAGGCCTTTCGCACGCAGCCATTCGATGGCTGCCGCTTCGTCGCCGTTGTTTTCGACGAGCGCCTTCTTGGCATCCATCATGCCTGCGCCGGTTTTCTCGCGCAGTTGCTTTACGAGTACTGCTGTAATCTCAGCCATAGCTTTGATCCCTCACTGGAATTGTCGCGCCGGAGCGCTGTTTCAGGCGTCGGAAGCTGCTTCGCCTGCAACCTGAACGTCTGCATCAGCCATCGAACCGACATCCGACATGGCGCCGAGGTCAACGCCGAGGCCGGCGGTCGACTCGGCGAGACCGTCGAGAACGGCATCGGCAAACAGGTTACAGTAGAGCGAGATCGCACGTGCGGCATCATCGTTGCCCGGGAAGCCGAAATCGGCGTCCGACGGATCGCAGTTGGTGTCGAGCACGGCGACGACCGGGATGCCCAGCTTGCGGGCTTCCTGGACAGCAATCGCTTCCTTGTTGGTGTCGATGACGATGATCGCAGCCGGCAGGCCGCCCATGTCAGCGATACCGCCGAGGGCGCGCTGCAGCTTGTCGCGGCGGCGCTGCAGGTCGAGCAGCTCCTTCTTGGTTAGGCCCGAACCGCCACCAGCATCGAACATAGTGTTCAGTTCGCGCAGCTGCTTGATCGAGTTGGACACGGTGGTCCAGTTCGTCAGCGTGCCGCCGAGCCAGCGGTGGTTCATGTAATACTGAGCGCAGCGTGCTGCAGCTTCAGCCACCGGGTCCTGAGCCTGGCGCTTCGTGCCGACGAACAGGATACGGCCGCCCTTGGCGACGGTATCGCGCACGAAGACGAGCGCCTGGTGCAGCGACGGCACCGTGTGGGACAGGTCCATGATGTGGATGCCGGAGCGCTCGCCGTAGATAAACGGCTTCATGCGCGGGTTCCAGCGGTGGGTCTGGTGACCGAAGTGAACGCCAGCTTCGAGCAACTGACGCATCGAGAAGTCAGGTAGGGCCATAGATTTTCTCCATCCGGTTGGCCGTCGCAGGGTGGAACTACGGGTTTGATCCCGTCGCACCGGATGCACCCGCGACATGGTTTAAGTCAGCGCTCCTATACAGCTTCCGGCGTCCGGAGCAAGCGCAAACCGCCGTGGTTACTGCCCTAGGCGGCCCGGCGGGGGATGACGCGCTCGACACCCGGGATTTCCTTCAGGGCGCGCTGGGCCCGGAGGCTGATCGTGTAGGTCTGGGGCAGCTTCACCGTCACCAGCCGGCCGTCTTCTAGAGGCATTTCGAGCAAGATCGAGCCGCGATCGGGGTCAGACAGGCCCTCCAAGCGGTGCACGACCCCCGCCAGTTCCGCGGGATTGGCTCCGGCAGACAGACGAACGACCAGCTGGCCGGAGGGTTTGGACAGCCGGGCGGCCTCCAGTTCGAGCACCCGCTCGACGATCAGCCTTGTTTCTTCCCCGTTCTGTTTGACCGAAACCGTAAGGGCGATGGCCTTTCCTGGTTTCAGGAGGTCGCCGTACTGCATCAGCGCTTCGCTGTAGACGGTCACCTCGCGCTCCCCGGTCGGGTCCGAGACGGTCAGGAAAGTGAATTTCGAGCCGTTCTTGCTGGTCCGGTCGTTACGAGCCCGCACGATGCCGATCATCTCAAGCGGGCGGCCCTCACCGGCCCGCTCCTCGATTTCCATCATCAGCGTGATCCGGTCCCGGTCGAGCGAGACGAGAACGTCGTCCAGCGGGTGGCCCGAAAAGTAGAAACCGATCGAGCGGAATTCTTCGTCGAGCTTCATCTGGGCGGTCCAGGCCCTCGGCGCCGGTAGGGGCGGCCGCAAGGCGGGCTCAGCATCCGCAAACAGTCCGCCCTGCCCGCCCTGCCGGTCACCGGCGGAACTGGTCGCATGCTGCGAGAGGACGCTGGCGGATTCGAGGACCTTCGAACGGTTGGGCTCCAGCCCGTCGAGCGCGCCGCCGCGGGCGAGCGACTCGAAGGCTTTCTTGTTGACCTGCCTCGGGTCGATCCGCTCGGCAAAGTCGTAGAGATCCTTAAACGGCCCTACGTCGGCGCGAACGGCGGCCACATGGCGCATCGCCTCGACGCCGACGCCTTTCAGCGCGCCGAGGGCGTAGACGATGGAGCCGTCGCGGACATCAAAGTCGGCGCCCGACGTATTGATGTCGGGGGCGAGGACGGAGATGCGCAGGCGTTTGGCTTCCTGGAAGAAGGCGGCCAGCTTGTCGGTGTTGCCGATATCGAGGCTCATTGAGGCGGCGAGGAATTCGACCGGGAAATGGCACTTCAGGTAACCGGTCTGGTAGCCCACAAGTGCGTAGGCGGCGGCGTGGGATTTGTTGAATCCGTAGCCGGCGAACTTCTCCATCGTGTCGAAGATTTCGTTGGCGAGGTTTTCCGCCATGCCTTTGGTTTGCGCCGCGCCTTCGACGAAACGCTTGCGCTGCGCCACCATCTCTTCGAGCTTTTTCTTGCCCATGGCGCGGCGGAGCAGGTCGGCCTCGCCGAGCGAATAGCCAGCGACTTCCTGCGCCATGCGCATGACCTGTTCCTGGTAGACGGGCACGCCGTACGTCGCTTCGAGGACGGGTTTCAGATCCGGGTGCTGGTACCGGACCGAGCTTGGATCCTCCTTGCCCTGAACATAGACCGGGATGTTCTCCATCGGGCCGGGACGGTAGAGCGAGATGATGGCGATCACGTCTTCGATATTGTTCGGCCGGACGCGCCGGAGCGTGTCGCGCATGCCCGAGCCTTCAAGCTGGAACACGCCGAGCGTTTCGCCACTCGCCATCAGGTCGTAGGTGGCGGCGTCATCGAGGCTGCGCCATCCGGGGCCGACTTCCTTGCCGCCGGCCGCGATGAACTTCATCGCGCGGTCAATGACTGTCAGGGTCTTGAGGCCGAGGAAGTCGAACTTCACGAGCCCGGCCATCTCGGCATATTTCATGTTGAACTGCGAGGCCGGCAGTTCCGCACGCGGATCATTGTAGAGCGGCACAAGGTTGACCAGCGGACGGTCGGCGATCACCACGCCCGCCGCGTGGGTACCGGCGTTGCGGTAGAGCCCCTCAAGCGCGCGTGCGATCTCGATGAGTTCGCCGACGCGGGCATCCGCTGCGATCTCGTCGTCAAATTTCGGTTCGCCCGCGATCGCCTCGTCGAGCGTTGGGGGCTTGGCCGGATTGAAGGGGATCAGCTTCGCGAGCCGGTCCACCTGGTGGTAGGGCATCTGCATCACGCGGCCGACATCGCGCACCACAGCCTTCGCCTGCAGCGTACCGAACGTGATGATCATGGCCACACTGTCGGCGCCGTACTTGTCGCGGACATAGCGGATCACTTCGCCGCGCCGTTCCTGGCAGAAGTCTACGTCGAAGTCTGGCATCGAGACGCGTTCCGGATTCAGGAAGCGCTCGAACAGGAGGTCAAACCGGATCGGGTCGAGATCGGTGATGAGCAGTGCCCATGCAACCAGCGAGCCGGCCCCCGAACCCCGGCCCGGCCCTACCGGAATCCCGTTCGACTTGGCCCATTTGATGAAGTCCGACACGATCAGGAAGTAACCCGGAAAGCCCATCCGCTCGATTACGCCCAGCTCGAAATCGAGCCGTTCCAGATAGACGCTGCGGTCAGCATACAGACGATCCGCCTCGGCGAGGCGAAGTTCCAGGCCTTCCTGGGCCTGCAGCCGAAGCTCTTCCGGCTCCGAACGACCATCTTTCGAGAAGCCCGGCAGTATGGGATTGCGGGTTTCTGCGCGCACCGCGCAGCGCCGGGCGATTTCCACGGTGGAAGCGATGGCTTCCGGCAGGTCCGCGAACAGCTCACGCATGGCCGCCGGCGACTTGAGGAACTGGCTTTTCTCGACGCGCTTGCGATCATCTTGTCCCAGATACTCACCGTTCGCGATGCACATCAGGGCGTCGTGCGCGACGGAATCATCCGGCTTCATGAACCGGGCATCGTGCGTGCCGACGATGGGCAGGCCGAGTTCGTAGGCCAGTTCCAGCAGCCCGGTTTCGCTCTTGAATTCGGCCTGGGTGCCGTGCCGGGTGATCTCGACATAGCAGCGGCCGGGATAGGCGGCGGCGAGCGTCGAGAGTTCCGTCCGGGCGTCTCCCATCCGCCCCTTCTGGATATGCCGGGCGACCTCGCCCTCCGCCCCGCCCGTCAACAGGATCAGTCCAGCGGTGTCTTCGAGCAGCAGGCGGCGGTGGAGTTTCGGCACACCATCGGGCGAATCGAGAAAGGCCCGCGACGACAGGAACATCAGCCGCTGGTAGCCCGCGTCATTCTGGGCATACAGCGAAACTCGCGACGGTTCGGACCGCGGCGTTCCGTCCGTCACGTCGAAACAGCAGGCCATGATCGGCTGTACGCCGTACTCGGCGAGCTTCACCGACTGTTCCAACGCACCAAACATGTTGTTGCGGTCGGTGACGGCCGCAGCCGGTACGCCGTTGTTCTTGCACCACTTTGCAATGTCCGACGGCGTGATCATGCTCTCGAGCAGCGAATAGCTCGAGCGGATCGCCAGCGGGATGAAAAGCGGAGTGTCCATGATGCCTACCTCTTGGACGCCAGACTCTCACCGAATCGCCTGAAACGCCAAGCGACTTTGGCGCGCTTCCACAGGCTTAGCCCGTGTAGTCGACCAGTTTGCCGTCTTTCAGGGTCAGCACGCGGTCCATATGGCGCGTGAGGGCGAGGTTGTGGGTCGCCACCAGCACGCCGGCCCCCTCTTCCCGGACCATCTTGATGAGGGTCACGAATACCCGCTCGGTCGTGGCCGGGTCGAGGTTTCCGGTCGGCTCGTCCGCGATCACGAGCCGCGGATCGTTGGCCAGCGCGCGGGCGATGGCCACGCGCTGCTGCTCGCCGCCGGAAAGCTGCGCCGGCTGGTGATAGAGGCGCTCCGCCAGGCCCATCTCGTCCAGGAGTGCCGCAGCCTTCTTGCGCGCTTCCTTGCGGCCCTTGCCGGCGATCATCAGCGGCATGGCGACATTGTCGACCGCGTTGAATTCCGGCAGCAGGTGGTGGAACTGGTAGACGAAGCCGATCTTCTTGCGCCGGATGGCTGTGCGGCCATCCTCGTTGAGTTTCAGGCAATCGGCCCCGTCGAGCAGCACGTCGCCTGCCTCGGGACGCTCCAGCAAACCAGCGGTGTGCAATAGTGTCGACTTGCCCGAACCCGACGGACCGACGAGGCCCACCAATTCGCCCGGCGCAATCCGCAGGTCCGTGCCGCGCAGGACTGGCAGGTCGCCGGCACTCGTCTTGTAGGTCCGGTCGATGGCCTTGAGTTCGAGGACGGGCGTCGCGGCGGTCATTCGAACCTCAGGGCTTTGACCGGATCCTGAGACGATGCCCAGATGGCCGGGATCATCGACACGAACATCGACATGAAGAGCGCGTAGGCGCCGGTGCTGAACACCTCGTTCCAGTCGAGGATCGCCGGCAGGTGATCCAGGCCGTACTGCTCGGCCGGGAAGACCTCGCCGTCGATCGCCAGATTGATCAGGGACTCGATGGGGCCGATGTTCAGGATGAACAGGATGCCGACGGCCATGCCGAGGATCGCTCCGGCTGAGCCGAGGGCGGTGCCCACCATCAGGAACACCCGCAGCACCCCTGCCCGGCTGAGGCCGATGGTGCGCAGGATGGCGATGTCACGCGTCTTGTTTTTCACCAGCATGACCACGCCGACGATGATGTTCAGTGTCGCGATCATCATGATGATCGTGACCAGCAGGCGCACCATCACGCGCTCTGTTCTGAGTGCACCGAGATAGGTGCGGTTCTTGGTTTTCCAGTCGCGCAGAAGCAGGCTGTAGCCGGTCGCATCCGCGATCGCCTGCATGGCGCCTTCGGTGGCGTCCGGATCCTTCACGCGGATGTCCAGATACTGGTATCGGCCTTTCGACTGGAACAGGATCTGCGCCTGCTCCATCGGCATGAAGACATAGACGTTGTCGAGCTGGGCGCTCCCCGTACGGAAGATGTCGCCGACGACATAGGACTTGCTGATCGGTGTCTGGCCTACGGGGCCGGACCGCATCTGGGAGGTCACGACCTCGACCTTGTCGCCGATGCCGAGGCCCAAGTTGGCTGCAAGATACTGGCCGATCATGATGATATTGCCGCCATTGCGGCCTTCACCAAAACCTCCGGCAATCGCAGCTTCGCCGCCATCCTTGAAGATCGGCATCGTCGCGAGGTCTGCCGGCGGAATGGCGCGGACGACACCGCCTGTGCGCACGCCGTTCGCAGACAGCAACACAAACTGCTCGATATAGGGCGACACGCTCAGCACGTCCGGCGTCGTCTTGATGATATTGGCGATCTCGGTCGCCTCTTCCTGCGGGTAGCCGTCAACGGCGGCCGCGATGTGCGGCTCGCCGCCCAGCAGCGCGTCCAGCAGCGTCGCGCGGAAACCGCTCATGATCGACATTGTGATTATCAGGGCAGCCACGGCAAAGAAGATGCCGACAAAGGAAATGATGGCGATCAGGCTCGCGCCGCCATGCTCACGGCGCGCGAGCAGGTAGCGCCAGGCCAGTGTACGTTCGAGACGGCCGAACGGCACGGCCACCTTGGCGCCGCCATTGCTCATCCGGTGATCCTCCGCACGGCTTCCTCGGCGGACACTTCGATCTTCTCGCCCGTTTTGCGGCGCTTTAGTTCGACCACGCCCTTTTCGAGCCCCTTGGGCCCGACAACAATCTGCCAGGGCAGGCCGATCAGGTCCATGCGCGCAAACTTGGCGCCGGCGCGGTCGTCCGTGTCGTCGTAGAGAGCTTCGATCCCGGCTTTTGCAAACTGGGTGTAGAGAGAGACGCAGGCCTCTTCACACGCAGCGTCGCCGGCGCGCATGTTGATGATGCCGACCGGGAACGGCGCCACCGCGTCAGGCCAGATGATGCCGTTCTCGTCATGGCTCGCTTCGATGATGCCGCCCACGAGGCGCGAGACGCCGATGCCGTAGCTGCCCATCTGCACGGGAACCATCTGACCGTCCGGACCCTGAACAACGGCGTTCATCGGTGCGGAATACTTGGTGCCGAAATAGAATATGTGGCCCACTTCGATGCCTCGCGCGGAGACGCGGCGCTCTTCCGGAAGCGCTTCGAAAGCCGCCACGTCGTGCATCTCTTCCGTCGCCGCATAGTAGCGCGTGCGCTGCTCGACGACCGGTACGAGATCGGAATTGAAATCAAGATCGAGACCCGGCGCACCGAGCGCCAACAATTTCCGGTCGCAGAACACGGCGCTTTCGCCGGTGTCGGCCAGGATGATGAACTCATGGCTCAGGTCGCCGCCGATCGGGCCGGTGTCGGCCCGCATCGGGATGGCGGTCAGGCCCATCCGGCCAAAGGCGTTGAGGTAGGCGCAGAACATTTTCCGGTAGGCCGCGCGGGCGCCATCTTCGGTCAGGTCGAACGAGTAGGCGTCCTTCATCAGGAACTCGCGGCCGCGCATGACGCCGAACCGGGGGCGGACTTCGTCGCGGAACTTCCATTGCTGGTGATAGAGGTTCAGCGGCAGCTGCTTGTAGCTTTTCACGTAGGCGCGGAAGACGTCCGTGATCAGCTCTTCGTTGGTGGGGCCATACAGCATCTCGCGGTCGTGCCGGTCCTTGATGCGCAGCATTTCCTTGCCATACGCTTCATAGCGGCCCGACTCGCGCCAGAGGTCGGCCTGTTGCAGCGTCGGCATCAGCATTTCGATGGCGCCGGAACGGTCCATTTCCTCGCGCACGATCTGTTCGATCCGCTTCAGGACCCGCAGGCCGAGCGGCAGCCAGGAGTAGATGCCGGCGCCGTTCTGGCGGATCATGCCGGTGCGCAGCATCAGCTGGTGCGAGACGATCGAAGCGTCCGCCGGCGCTTCCTTTGAAACGGGCAAGAAATAATTCGACAGACGCATCCAAGGTTCTCTTTCGGGCTTTCCTGCACCGGCTCACTAGCCGGTCAGGGGCCTATTGCGCAAGCAGGAGGGGAATGAGCAAGGCCGCGAGCGCCGTCACCACAACGGCGGCCCCGGTCGCCCAGATCACCTTCTTAAGCAGCATGGGATTCTTCGGGGCCGCCTCTTCCGTGCCGGGAATCGTCGAGCCGTCTTCCCACTGGCCTTTGACCCCGATGGGGAGGAACGCAAAAAAGCTGATCCACCAAGACAGGACAAAAACGATCGTTCCGCCAGCCAGGGTCATCAATGATGCCCTTTCGGAGTTTCCATCAGTTCGACGAGGACACCATTGGAGTTCTTCGGATGAATGAAAATGATCATCGTGCCATGGGCGCCGATCCGGGGCTTGCCCAGCACGGTCGCCCCGCGCTTTTCCATTTCGGTCACCGCTTGGTTGATGTCCGCCACTTCGAAGCAAACATGATGCTGGCCACCGGCCGGGTTCTTCTTGATGAAGTTTGCAATCGGCGACGCGTCGTTCAGCGGTTCGATGAGCTCGATCTGGCTGTTCGGCAGGTTTACGAAACACACCTTAACGCCCTGCTCGGGCATGTCGAACGGCATGGTGATGTCCGTTGCGCCGTAAAGCGTCCGGTAGGTCTCGCACGCCTGCTCAATGTTGGGGACGGCCAAGCCGACATGGTTCAGCGGTCCAATCTTGAAGTCAGTCACCTAGCTTCAGCTCCTCAGTACAACAACTTCAATCAGCGGACGGACGCCAAACTCGGCTTCACAGGCCTTCCGCAACGCCCTGCCGACAATCTTCTCGACAATCTCATCGTCCATCCGTTCCCGCTTCTTGATGCCGTCGAGCGCGCGCGCCGCGGCGACATCTAGCGGCTCAAGACTTTCCTCCGCGATGCGGCCATCGGCTTCCGAGAGCCCTTTTACGGCGATCACCGGACCGTCGATCAGGTTCCCGG
>JBBSDJ010000056.1:0-15366 GCA_038249555.1 Caulobacterales bacterium | reverse complement strand
GCTACGAAGCCGCCTCCGGCCTGCCGGTGGATTTCATCCGCACCGTCAATTCCATCAATCCGCTCGAGAATGCCTGGGCAAAGCTTGAGCGTTCGGAAGTCGATGCCGAAGGGTTCGATGAACTCTTCCGGATCGAGGCAAAGGCGCTCGGCCATGATGTCCGCGGCCGCGATATTCTCGGCCTCCTCTCCGGCAGCCTGCGCCCCCGCGTCGTCCACGCGCTGAAGGTGTGCAAGGGCCATGGCAAGGTCGGCTGCATCACCAACAACGCCCCCATCGGCAAGGGCGCCTCGATGACGAACGACGACGCCAAGGCGAAGGAACTCGCCGCGGTGTTCGTCCAGTTCGACCATCTGATCGAAAGCTCCAAGCTCGGCATCCGCAAGCCCGATCCCCGCATCTACGCGCTGATGTGCGAAGCCCTCGATGTCGATCCGAAAGCCTGCGTCTATCTCGACGACCTCGGCATCAACCTGAAGCCCGCGCGCGACATGGGCATGGCGACCATCAAGGTCATCGGCGAGGAACAGCTCCTCACCGATCTGGAAGCCGTGACCGGCTATGCGCTTCGCTAGCGCCTGCGCTATCATCGTCGCAGTCTTTCTGGCGGCCTGCTCGCAGGCGGAGCCGGAAGTGGTTGTGAGCCTGCCGCCGTTGCCCGACGAGCGCTTCACCGAAGTCCCGGTGGAGCCCGCGCCCGTGGAGATCAGCAAGGCTGCCGCGAAGACGCGCGATGCCCTGATCCACGAAGCCACAAGGGGTTCCCTGCGCGGCCTCGCCGAGATCGCCGCGCGCAATCCGGACTTCAAGTCGAATGTCGGCGGCCAGTCGCATGACCGGTTCTGGGACCTCTTGCGCCGCACGGGCGTGGATCCCAACCGGAAACTCCGTGAACTGTTCGAACAGCCCGCCGGTCTGCGCGAGATCGATGGCCAGCGCTGGTATGTCTGGCCGGACCTCGCCGCGAAGGACGCCGCCGACCTGATCCCGGAAAAACTGACCTTCCAGGACCGCCGCCGGCTCGAGGACCTCATCCGCGAGGACGGCATCGCCCGCATCCGCGCCGGCGAAGGCTATCCCGGCATGCGCACGGCCATTTCGGAAGACGGCACCTGGATATACTTCGTACTCGGACAAGACGGAGAGGAATGAGCATGAGCAAGAAAATCGGTGCCGCCGCCGCACTCAAGGCGCTGAAAGGCTGGAAAGCCCTGGGCGACGAACGCGATGCGATCCAGAAGTCCTACAAGTTCGCCGACTTCAAGACCGCCTTCGCCTTCATGTCCGGCGCCGCGCTGAAGGCCGAGCAGATGGACCACCATCCCGAATGGTTAAATGTCTACAACAAGGTCGAGGTGACCCTCACCACGCATGACGCCGACGGTGTCACGCAGAAGGACCTTGAGCTTGCCGGCTTCATGGACCAGCTGGCCACCCGGCTCGGCTAGAGCAAGCGATGCGCTTGCTCTAGGTTTTTGATTGGTCGCAAATTCTTGCGCACAACCGGTGCCCACTTGTGCGGAATTTTCTCTAGTCCTTTTTCCAGGCGACGCGGTAGAGATCGAAACGCCGGTCCTTGAGGTTCTGCACGGCGCCGGACTGGCGCGCGGTCAGAAGGTCCGTCAGCGACAGGTCGGCCAGCGCCACGGTCTCGGTGTTCGGCGGCGTGTCGGCGGCAATGCCGTCGCGCGAGAAGGGGAAGTCCGACGGCGTCAGGATACAGCTCTCGGCATAGTGGATGTCCATGTTCTCGACATTCGGCAAATTGCCGACGACGCCCGACATCACGACATAGCACTGGTTCTCCACCGCGCGCGCCTGGCAGCAATACCGTACACGGAGATACCCGCGCCGCTCGTCGGTGCAGAAAGGCACGAACAGCAGCAGCGCGCCCTGGTCAACCAGGTGGCGGGCCACTTCCGGGAACTCGGAGTCATAGCAGATCATCACGCCGATCGGGCCGCAATCGGTCTGGATGACGTGATTGCCCTCGCCGCCCTTGATGTTCCACCAGATGCGCTCGGACGGCGTCGGGTGCAGTTTCTGCTGGGTGTGCACGGAGCCGTCGCGCAGGAAGATATAGGCGACATTGTGGATGTCGCCGTCCGGCATCCGCGAGGGGTGCGAGCCGCCGATGATGTTGATGTTGTAGGCGACTGCCAGCTTCTCCATGAAGGCGATGAAGCGGGCGGTGTATTCGGAAATCTTCTCGATCGCCTCGATCGGCCCCAGCGGTTTGCCTTCGAGCGAAAGGAGCTGCAGCGTGAAGAGTTCCGGGAAGGTCACGAAATCGGCGCGGTAATCGGCGGCGATGTCGACGAAATACTCGACCTGCTGTTCGAACTCATCGATCGAACTGATCCGCCGCATCTGGAACTGCACGGTCGCAACGCGCACCCGTTCGGGCAGGGACGTATCCCCGAAGCTCGGCTTGGCCTTGATCGTTTCCTGCGCCAGCGGATTGCGCCAGAACATCTGCGTCGCGTTTCCGCCGGATTCAAAATCCTCCGGCATGTAGTTCTTCAGTACACCGAGAACCTCGAAGCCCTGCCGCAGCTGGAAGGACAAGACCGGATCGCGCAGTTTGGAGTCCTGCACGGCGCGCACATAGTCGCGTGCATCGGGATACTGCTTGGCGAGGCGCTGATAGCCCGGGATGCGGCCGCCGAACATGATGCCTTTCAGTTCGTGCCACTGGCATAGGTCTTGCCGCATCTTGTAGAAACGCTGGCCGATCCGCAGGCGGCGGAATTCGGAATCGACGATCACGTCCATGCCGTACAGCATGTCGCCCTCGGGATCATGTCGCGCTGCGAAGCCGCCGCCGGTGATTGCATGCCAGGTGTGCGGCGCCATCGCCACAGCGGACGAGATGATGAAAGTCACGCAGTGCCCGACGAGGCGGCCTTCATACTCGGCGACGAATTGTCCGTCCGGGAACTTGTTGATCTGCCCGGCGATCTCGTCGGACGTATAGCCACCGGCTTTGCCATAAACTTTTTCGTACAGGGGCAGGAGGCCGGGAATGTCCTTCGGCGTGGCATTCCGCAGGATCAGTTTTGATTTGGACGTATTCATCCTGCCTCCTAACGCGGCTCGGTCGGTACACGCAAGACAGCGCGCAGGCCGCCCAGCGGGCTTTTGGAGAGGCGGATGTCGCCGCCATGGGCCCTTGCGGTGTCGCGCGCCAGCGTCAGGCCGAGGCCGGTGCCGGACTCGTTCTGGCTGCGCGCATCATCAAGGCGCGAGAAGGGACGGAAGGCTTCCTCGTGACGCTCGGGCGCAATGCCGGGGCCGTCATCATCGATCACCACCTCGGCCCAGTGCGGCCCGTCGACCAGCGTCACACGCGCGGTGGCGGCATATTTCAGCGCGTTCGACAGAAGGTTCGTCACCGCGCGCTTCAGAGCCAGCGGGCGGCCCATCACGAAAATTCTCGAAGGCCCAAGCACCGGCACGTGCCCGCCAAAGCCGGTCGTCACGTCGCGCGTCATCTGCGCAATGTCGAACAGCGCTGCCTCGTCGCCTTCCTCGCCGCGCGCGAAGGCGAGGTATTCGTCCAGCATCATCGCCATGTCATCGAGATCGGACTTGGCGGCGCGGATATCGGCGCTCTCCTCCATCATCGCGAGCGCGAGCTTGAGGCGCGTCAGCGGCGTGCGCAGGTCATGGCTGACGCCGGCAAGCATGGAGGTGCGCTGATCCGCGAACGCGGTGAGGCGTTCCTTCATGTCGATCAGCGCGCGGGCGGCGTCGCGCACTTCGGTGGCGCCGGAGGGGCGGAAGTCCGGCAGGTCGCGGCCCCGGCCAAAGGCGCGCGCGGCTTCGGAAAGACGCAGGATTGAGCGCACTTGCTGGTTCAGGAATCCGATCGCAAGCGCGACCATCAGCAGCGAGAAGGCGATGACCCAGACGATGAAGATGTGCGAGTTGATCATGAACGCGCGCTTGCGGTCGATGATGATCTCGCCCCGGCCCTGCGGCGTCGGGAAGCGGATGTGCAGGCGCGCGTCGCCGCGCTCGAGCCCGACGAAGACGGGCGCGCCGGCGCGGCTCATCAGCTCGGCCTTCAGCACGCCGCCATAGGGAAAGGTCTGCTTCAGGTCCGCGTCGGGAATCGCATTGTCCGGCAGCTTGCAGGTAAACCAGGTCTCCAGCTGGAACTGGATCTGGGCGAGATCGTCGGCCGTATTGGACGGGTTCAGGCAGGCGGCGCGGATGAGGTTGGCATCGCGGGTAATCGCCTGCGCGAACTTGCGGTTCACTTCGGCCACCTGGCTGGAATAGTAATACCAGGTCATCAGTCCAAGGATCAGCAGCACGGGCACCAGCAGGAGCAGCAGGGTGCGGGCATAGAGCCCGCGCGGGGTGATGTCCCTCAGGCGCAGCATGGCCATCTCAGTCCGGCATCAGGCGGTAACCGATGCCGCGCACCGTCTGGATATGCACCGGCTCCTTCGGGTTCGGCTCGATCTTCCGGCGCAGGCGCGTGACCTGAACGTCCACGGAACGTTCGAGGCCCGCCGAAGTCAGTACGGCAAGGTCCTCGCGGCTGACAGGCTCGCCGGCATTGCGCGCCAGCACGGTGAGGAGTTGCAGCTCGGCATCGGTCAGCCGGATACGCTCGTCACCGGATTTGAGTTCGCCGCGCGCCGCGTTGAACACGAGGCCGGACATCTCGATCTCGTCCGGCGGCGGCGCGGATTTCTGCGAACGGCGCAGGATCGCCTCGCAGCGCAGGACGAGCTCTTCCGGCTCGAAGGGCTTTCCCAGATAGTCATCGGCGCCGAGGCGCAGGCCCTCGATCCGGTCGCTGGTCTGGCCGCGCGCCGTCAGCAGCATCACGGGGGTCTCGCGAGAGGGACCCTTGCGGATGCCGGAGAGCAACGACAGGCCGTCCTCGCCCGGCATCATGATGTCGAGGATCGCCAGATCGAACGCCATGCTCTCCATCAGGCGCCGGGCCGAGGCGGCGTCGGCGGCGCCGCTGACGCGGAAGCCCTTCATCGTCAGGAAGCGCTTGGTCAGGTCGCGGATACGGTCATCGTCGTCAACGATCAGGATATGGGCGGGTTCTTTCATCGCGGGCTACTTCACCAGCGCTTCGAGCAGGAAGCGGGCCCCGGCCACGGCTTCCGGCCCGCTGGCCCGGAAGGCGAGGCGCAGCCGCTCGCGCACCTCGATGGCAATGGGGGTCGTCAGGGTCACCCCGGCGTCCGACAGGGTCAGCTTGCGGCGGCGCGCGTCGCCGGTCTCGCGGGCCCGCTCGATCAGGCCGCGCTCGTCCAGCTTGCCGATGATCCGGGCAAAGGTCGGCACCGTCATGCCGAGCGTGCCCCGCATTTCGCTGACCGTCAGGCCCGGCCGATAGCGCGCGGCCATGAGAATCTGCAGCTCTGGCTTGCTCAGACCGGCCTTCTTGCGGGCGCTCTCGGCCGCCTTGGCGAGCACGGATGCGCCTGAAATCAGGAGTCCTGCGCTCCGGTCCAGCTCCTGATCGGTCAGGAACAGTCTGGGGTCGAATGGCCGGTTCAGGTTGACGGGCAGGGACATAAGTCGGAAATGAACCCGAATACGCAGAAAGTTCAAGCGAGGAGCGTTCCCATGGCTGCCATCCCCTATGATGACCGAGACGGATACATCTGGATGGACGGCCAGTTCGTACCCTGGCGCGACACCAAGGTTCACGTGCTGACGCACGCCCTGCACTATGCCTCGGCAGTGTTTGAAGGCGAGCGCGCTTACGGCGGCAAGATCTTCCGCTCGCTGGACCATTCCAAGCGCCTGCACCGGTCTGCCGGGATCATGGGCTTCGACATCCCGTTCAGCGTCGACGAGGTCGAGCGCGCCAAGAAGGAAGCGGTCGAGAAGTCCGGCCTGGAAAGCGCCTATGTTCGCGCCATCGCCTGGCGCGGCTCGGAAATGATGGGCGTATCGGCCCAGAACAACACGATCCACCTCGCCGTCGCCGTCTGGAACTGGGGTGACTATTTTGCCGACAAGATGAAGGGCATCCGCCTGACGCATGCCCAGTGGAAACGCCCGGCGCCGGACACCGCGCCCTGCGAGGCGAAGGCGGCCGGCCTCTACATGATCTGCACCCTTTCGAAGCACGCCGCCGAGAAGGCGGGCTACCAGGACGCGCTGATGCTGGATTATCGCGGCCAGGTGGCCGAGGCGACCGGCGCCAACATCTTTTTCGTGCGCGACGGCGCGCTGCACACGCCGACGCCGGACTGTTTCCTCAACGGCCTCACCCGCCAGACGACGATCGCGCTCGCCAAGGCGCGCCAGATCGAAGTGGTCGAGCGGGCGATTTTCCCGAGCGAGCTGTCGACGTTCAGCGAGTGCTTCATCACCGGTTCGGCCGCGGAACTCACACCTGTCTGCGAGATCGGCGAGCACCGCTACAAGCCGGGCGCGATCTCCGAGGCGCTGGTGAATGACTATTCGGCGCTGTGCAACGGGAAGCTCGAACTCGCGCTTTAGTCGTGCGGGCGTATAGTGACCTCCTTGGAGTTTCAGGGAGGTGTCATGATCATCGAAGCCGTCATCAACCTGTTCAGCGGCGCGCCGCGCGGACCCGGTAACGCTGAGAAAGCGGAACGGGCGGTTGATGCCTTCCGCTCGCGCCGGCCGCTGGTGCCGGATGCAAATGCCACGATTGATGCCGGGACGTCGCGGGGTGAGCGGCTATCTGATGCAATTGCGCGCGTCGGCGGCTCATGGCCGTTCATCATCGGTTTCCTGCTTTTCCTGTTTGTCTGGATCACGGCCAACGGGCTCCTGCTGGCCGCGAATGCGCGGTTCGATCCGTTCCCGTTCATATTCCTGAACCTCGTCCTCTCGATGGTGGCGGCCGTGCAGGCACCCATCATCATGATGTCTCAGAACCGGCAGTCGGCGAAGGACAGGGTTGTGGCGCATACGGACTATGAGGTGAATCTCAAGGCTGAACTTGAGATCCTCGCCTTGCACGAGAAGGTGGACCGACTTGAAGCGCTTCAGAAAGAGCACTTCGCGCGCCTCGCCGAATTGCTCGGGGCGACATCGTCCGCAACCGGACCGCCCGCCCTCTGACCGTCAGGTCAGGATATCGCTCATTGGCAGTTTCGCTTCGCGGCGCGCGATGTAGTGGGTCTCGAAGGCGACGACGAGGCAGGCGGCGATGATGATCGCCGCGCCGGCATAGACGCGCCAGCCGGGGATTTCCTGGAAGAAGGCATAGCCGAGCAGGGCCGACCAGATGAGACCCGTATACTCGAACGGCGCCAGCGTCTGCGCCTTGGCCTTGGCATAGGCGAGCGTCATCAGCCACCAGATGCCGATGCCGAGGAACGCAACGCCGATCATCGCGCCCCAGGAATGGGCTTCCGGCGTCCACTTGGTGAACAGGAACATGAAGGGCAAAAGGAAGAGCGCCGGGAAGACGTTCATGAACGTCACCAGGGTCAGGCTGTCTTCCTCCTTCGACCGCAGGCGGAGGAGCACGATGTTGAGCGCGTAGAGCACGGCAGAGACGAGGATGGCGGCGGTGCCATAGAGCCGGTTTCCGTCTTCCGGCGCGCCGGCGGTCTGCGCAGTCGCGGCAACGGCGGCGCCGGCAAAGCCGATCAGCGTGGCGATGATGGTGACCCGGCTCATCTTCTCGCCGAGGATGACGCGGGCGATCGGCGCGATCATCAAGGCGGCGCTGAAGCCCATGACGACGGCCTCGGCAAGGGCGATTTGGGTCAGAGCGTAGAAGAAGCAGAAGGCCGAGATGACCTGCGCGAGGGAGCGCAGGGCATGGAAACGGATGGCCGGCAGGGCCGGCACGGGACGGCGGCTTGCGGCGAACAGGGCGACCATGATCACCGAGCCGAGGATGTAGCGCCAA
Source organism: Caulobacterales bacterium (assembly GCA_038249555.1). Classification (GTDB taxonomy): domain Bacteria; phylum Pseudomonadota; class Alphaproteobacteria; order Caulobacterales; family Hyphomonadaceae; genus Hyphomonas. Next base: position 7,487 of record JBBSDJ010000056.1, on the reverse strand, counting down.
GCCGTTGCCGTCAGCACGCTCGTGCCGCCCAGCATCACATGCTTCATCACGGCGTCGACGCCGCACCCGAAGATGACGCCGAAGCAAACGAGAAGGATCGGGTGGGGCAGACGCATGGCCCGGGTGGAGTGGAGCCGCGCGCCTGCTGCGTCAAGCTGCGATCACGCGGCCGAATTCATCCCCAACCAGACGCAATAGCCCACATAGGAGGCCAGCATGATCCCGCCCTCGACGCGGCCGATACGCCAGCGTGAGGTGGCCGTGATGAACAGCAGCACGGTGGCCGCAATCATCACCCAGATGTCGAGGCTGGCGATCTGCGGCGGCACGTCGATCGGCTTGATGATGGCGGTGACGCCAAGGATGCCGAAGATGTTGTAGATGTTGGAGCCGACGATGTTGCCGAAGGCGATGTCGCTGTGCTTGCGCAGCGCGGCCATGACGGAGGTCACCAGTTCCGGCAGCGAGGTGCCGACAGCGACGATGGTGAGGCCGATGATGGTTTCGGAGACGTTGAAGGCCGTGGCGATCTCGATGGCGCTGGAGACCAGGAAGCGCGCGCCGAAGATGGTCAGCGCGAGGCCGGCGACGACGAACAGGAGATCGAGGGCGATCATGGGCAGGCTGGGCGCCGGGAAATCGGCCTGCGTCATACCGGCGGCGGCGTCGGCGGCGGCGGTCGATTGGCGTTCCTGCCGGAAGGCGAAGTAGATGTAGCCGGCCAGCGAGGCGACGAAGACCGCGCCGAGGAGTGGGTTGAGCTGGCCGTAAAGGACCGCGCCGAGGCACATCACAGTGCCCACCGCGAGGACAACCCCGTCGCGCTTGAACGTCTCTTTCGCCACGACGACCGGGAAGATCAGCGCGGTGATGCCGAGGATCAGCAGGATGTTGGCGACGTTGGAGCCGACCACGTTACCGACCGCGATTCCGGGGGAGCCGGCAAAGGCGGCCTGCAGGCTGGTGACAAGTTCGGGGGTCGAGGTGCCGAAGCCGACCAGCGTAAGGCCGATCAGCAGCGGGGAGATGCGGAACTTCTGGGCGAGCTGCACCGCGCCGCGCACCAGCAATTCGCCGCCCACCACGAGCAGCACGAGGCCAAGCAACAGGAAAAGAAGGGTCATTAGTCGGAGTCTCCAGGGGCGCCGGCCCGTTGCGCATGGATTTGGCGTATCGCGGAAGGATCGGGAAGGGCCATCCGGAAATAATTTGATGCGGCCTCAACGCGCTGAAGCCGCTTCCCGCAACGGCCGAAGCGCGTCAGACTCGCGTCCGCTGACTGAGGAGGCATCCCATGGCGGAGCAGGCTGAACCGGTAGAACCCCGCGCCGTGCTGGACAGTGTGGCGGCGCCGATCGTGGTCTACGACCGCGAATTCCGGTTTGCCTACGCGAACGAGGCGTTCTGCCGGTCGGTCCACAAGACCTGGGCGGAGCTGGCGGGACGGCGGGTCGCAGACCTGTTTCCGGAGGCGCCGGAACGGATGGGCGAGGTGCGCACACGATTTGATCGCGTAATGGCCGGTGAGCCGATGCGCTCGGCGGCGCAACTCTATCATATTCCGGGCCCGGATGGGCAGCTGCAGGAACGCTACTGGCGCTCGGTCGAAACGCCGGTTTTTGGCGCCGATGGAACGGTGACGCACCTCGTTCAGGCGGGCGAGGACATCACCGAAGAAGTGAGTCTCCGGCGTCAGAAAGATGTGATCGCGTCAGAGCTCGAACACCGCCTTCGCAACACGCTGGCGATGGTCGGCTCGCTGGCCATGCTGACCGGGCAGCACACGCCGAGTGTCGAGGCGTTCGTGGAGTCATTTACCGACCGGCTGGAAGCGATGGGGCGCAACCTGGCCATGATCTCGGACCAACACTGGCAAGGGCTGTCCTTCCGCACAATTGTCGAGGCCGAACTTGCGCAGGTCGTGTCGCTGGACGATCCCCGGCTTACGGTAGGCGGACCCGAGCTGATGCTGTCAGTGCGCGCCACAAAGTGGACGGCGCTTCTGGTGCACGAGATGGTGACCAACGCCGTGCGGCACGGCTGTTTCTCCGTGCCCGGAGGAATCCTGTCGGTCACATGGGCGTTGGACGGCGATGTATTCACTTCGGACTGGGTGGAGACCGGCCGGCGCGGGACCGGCGAGCCCCAGCGGCAGGGATTCGGTTCGCAGCTGTTCAACCTGATCCCGAACCTGAAGATCGAGCGCGTGTTCGATGAGAACGGCCTTCGCCAACGCACCACGGTGCCGCGGCGGTTCTTCACGCTAGGCGATTGAACCGGCGCTAGGGACGCGCCCGGCCGCGCAGGAACAGGGCCTGCGTGATGACCGCCTTCACGTGCGAGGACTTGAACGGTTTGGGGATCAGGAAGGTCGGCTCTCCGCTGCGCCCCGAAAGCAGGCGTTCCGGAAAGGCCGTGATAAAAATCGCGGGAACAGTCAGCGTGCGGCGGATTTCGGCAACAGCTTCGGTGCCCAGTGAGCCATCGGCGAGTTGGATGTCGGCGAGGATAAGGTCCGGCTTTTCGGACAGCGCGTGCGCGACGGCGGCAGTGTGGGTCGACAGGACCCCGGTGACGGTATGGCCGAGCGAGGTAGCGATCTGTGACAGGCTGGCGCCGATCAGCGGCTCATCCTCGATGATGCAGATGCGGCTCGCCGGGGTGTCGGCTAGATCGCTCTCCGCTTGCGCGAGGAGGCCCGCAAGTTCGGTCTCCGGCACGCCGAGAATGGCGGCCCCGTCGGCCTGCGTGAAACCTTCCATCGCGGTCAGGAGCAGGGCGCGGCGAGCCGGCGGAGAGCTGCGCGAACGTCCGGCGAGGGCGCCGTCGAGGGCGCGGAACAGGGTCACCCGGGTGATCTGTCCCTTAAGATCGGCAAGCAGGGTTTCCAGCATCTGCTCCACCGCCAGGTCGCCCTGGGCGGCGGCGCCCGTCACGGCTCTGGCATAGCGCCGCAGATAAGGCAGTTGATGCTGGATCGTGTCAGAAGCTTTCAAGTCCGGCCCCGGTGTCCCCGAATCGCACTGTGCACAAAGTTCCGGCACACGGCAACGTGTGGTTTGGCCCGGGTTCTGTCGTGCACGTTACAGTTTGAGGGCTTTCGGGATGGATTTTCCGTCCACGAACCAAGGGGCGGCGCTCAGGGCTTGTTGGGCTGGGGCGTGACGCGCAGGTAGGATTTCAGCGTCTTGTAGCCCTTCGGGAAGAGCTGCGCGATTTCGGCAGGGTCCTGAAGCGCCGGCACGATGATCACGTCATCGCCGTCAACCCAGTTGACCGGTGTGGCCACCTTGTAGCCATCCGTCAGCTGCAGGGAGTCGAGCAGGCGGAGCACTTCGTCGAAGTTCCGTCCCGCGCTCGGCGGGTAGATGATCGAGGCGCGGATCTTCTTGTCGGGATCTATAAGGTAGACCGCCCGCACGGTGACCTTCGGATCGGCGTTCGGGTGGATCATGTTGTAGAGGGTCGCGACCTTGCGGTTGGTGTCGGCGATCATCGGGAAGTTGACCGCCGTGCCTTGCGTCTCCTCGATGTCGGCGCTCCAGGTCTGGTGGTGTTCCAGCGTGTCGACCGAGATGACCAGCGCTTTGGCGCCGCGCTTCTCGAACTCGCCCTTGAGTTTTGCGGTATAACCGAGTTCGGTGGTGCAGACGGGGGTGAAATCGGCGGGGTGGGAGAAGAAGATCACCCAGTCCTTGCCGGCCCATTGATGAAACCGGATGCGCCCTTCGGTCGTCTCCGCCTCGAAGTCCGGCGCGGTGTCTCCGATCAAAAGGCTCATTCGCGGTTCCTGTCACTTGATTTATGGGGCGAAACTAGTGCCTAACGAGGCCCGAACAACCATAGCTACCTGAAGCCGCCGATGAGAAATCCTCAATGCCGCCGGGGTCCGGTGCGTCCATGAAGCGGCTCATCCTGATGCGCCATGCCAAGACCGAGCCCTGGTCCGAGGGGATAGACGACTTTGGCCGTGCGCTGACGCCGCAAGGCCATTCCGATGCAAAGCGCATGGCCGAGGAGCTGGTGGCGCTCGGATGGGGGCCGGAACGCATCCTGGTCTCCAGTGCGCGCCGGGCGCGCGAGACCTGCGCTGAGGTTGCCGCGGTGGTGACCGGCGAGAAAGTGCGGCCGATGGAGTCGCTCTATCTCACCGGAGTGCGCGGCCTGAACGAGGCTGTGACCCAGAACGATCAGGCATCGACCTTGATGGTGATCGGACACAATCCCGGCCTGCATGATTTCGCGCTGGCGATCCTGCGCGAAGGGGGCGCAGCCGATCATCAGGCCTCTCTGCGGCTCAACGAGAAATTCCCGACCAGCTGCGCCGCGTTGTTTGAAGCCGAGCGCGACGGCACATTTGTGCCCGCGCAGTTCCGTCTGATGCACATCCTTCGGGCGAAGGACTTCCGGGACGGCGACGCGGACTAAGCGGCAAGCGCAAAAAAGAACCGCCTCCATCCTGGCGGGGATGAAGGCGGCAGTCACGCTGTCGCGGCTTGGCGCGTGAGTGAGAGGCAGGGGGCCGCGGCAGCGCTGACGGGGGCTCAGCCCTTGGCTTCGAGGTGAACCGAAGTCAGGACGGGGTCGGCGATCTCACGCACCGCTTTTGAGAGGGTGCGGCTCGTGCAGGCTTCGACGGCAAAGGTTTTTGCGAACGTCATCTCGGCATGCTCGGCGATGCAGCGATCAGCGACCTGGTCGCGGATCTTTGCGTACTCGGCCGAGGCGCCTTCTTCGGTGGCAAGGTTGGCGCGCGAGAAGTCGACTTCGAGCTTGAACGTATCGGTGGCAGCGAAAGCCGGTGCGGCGAGCGCCGCGGCGGCCAGGGTGGCGGCGATGAGGGAGCGGTACATGGGGCGTTTCCTTGATGGCTTTTTGGCTGGGAAAGAAAAAGCAGCACCGCCGGGGTCAGGGGCGTCCCGGCGGTGCTGGGGTCGCTAGGCGCGTTGCGCGAAGCGAATGTGGCGGCGGCGGCGGCGGGCGAGGAGATCGATGCGGCCTCCAACTTCCGTATCGTTCGCGGGCTGGTACCGGACAGGGGCGGTTCCGGTCGGGCGGGCGAGCGCCGCGACAGGGGCGAAAGCTTCGGCACCGATGTCGCTGAAACGGGCGCGGGGGGACATGATCAATTCTCCTTGTTGCTGGTCTGTGGGTTCGTTTTTGTCCTTGGCGGGCTCATCCCGCTGCCGACAAATTATAGATAGAACATCGCTTATCGTTTTTCAATATTAAATTATCGAAAAAAAATAATATCCAAGAAAATCAAGGGGATAAATTCATCGAATAACAATATATGCGGGGTGTCGGCGACAAAACCGATCCTTATCGAAGGTCAATATGGATTGTTCAGCGCGCGGACCGGCACCGGTCGGAGCAGAATCGCACCTCGTCCCAGACCCGTTCCCATTTCTTGCGCCAGGTGAACGGCCGGGCGCATCGCGCGCAGACCTTTACCGGGAGGTCGCGCTTGGCGACGGCTTTGCCGCTGCCCGGCTTACGAGGCATGGGTCAGGCCGAGATCGAGGCTGAGCTGGGCGGGCGGGGCGGACTTGCGCTCCGGCCCGCGGGAAGCGGCCCGGCGGCGCTGGCCGGTCGCCGCGATGCCGGAGCGGCGGCTGCCATGCCGGGCCTGGATATCATCGGCGGCGGAGGCATGTCCGGGCGCACGGCGCACGGCGGCAATCCGGGTTCGGGCTTCTTCGGCTGCGGCCATGTGGTCCACCATGCGCATGGGATATGTCTGCCCCAATACGATGCCGGCGGCGGAAAGGATCTCGGGCGGCGCCTCCCAGGGCGCGTGCAGCAAGGCGTCCGTCAGCCCCGCAAGTTCAGGCACCCATTGGCGGATGAAGGCGCCTTGCGGATCCTGATCGCGGGACTGTTTCACCGGGTTGTAGATGCGCGGCGTGTTTATGCCGGTTGTGCCGGACTGCATCTGCGCCTGCGCATAGTGGATGCCGGCCTCGAAATCCGTGAAGCGCGCGGCGAGGCGTTCGGCCGGCACTTTCCAGTCCAGCCAGAGATGATGCGAGGCGAAGCCCATCGCCATGGCGCGCATCCGGAAGTTCAGCCAGCCGGTCGCTTTCAGCGAACGCATGCAGGCGTCGAGGAAAGGAAAGCCCGTGCGGCCTTCGATCCAGGCTTCGAGGCGCGGGTCGGACGCTTCGGGGCGTGGGCGCAGGCCGTCATAAGCGGGGTGCAGGTTGCGGCTCTCCAGCGAGGTCTGGTCTTCCAGCTTCTGGATGAAGTGGCAGTGCCAGTAGAGGCGCGAGATGAAACTGTCGATCGAGGCCGCAAAAGTCTCGTCGCGCTGGGCCGCCTGCACGCTGCGGGCGCGGCGCGCGGCCTGCCAGGCTTCGCGCAACGACACGGTGCCGAAGGCCAGGTGCGGCGACAGGCGCGAGCAGGCTTCGGCGCCGCTGAGCGGGCTCGACATGTCACGGCGATAGGTGCGCCCGCGCTCCTCCAGGAAGGAGCGAAGGCATTCGACCCCGGCGCTGCGCCCGCCCGGCTGGCGGGCCGGGCAGTCGTCGGCGCCGAGGCCGAAATCTTCGGCGATGGGCCAGTGTGAAGCGGGAAGGGCCGGCGCGCGGAGGCTGTCCGGCGCCTTGCCGCGGGGCTCGGACATCCGCTGCTCCCAGTGCGCCGCCCAGCCGTCACGTGACTTGAGCGCGCGCACGACGCCGTGCTGGGCCTGTTCGCGCACCGAGATGCCGGCATTGCGCGCCCAGCGGCGCACCTGCCGGTCCCGGTCATACGTCCATTGCAGGCCGGTTTCCTCATGCGCGTGGATCGCCTCGAGGCCGTAGTCGCGGTGAAGCGCGGAAAACACGTCCGTCGCGTTCCCCGTTCGCACGACCAGCCGGCTGCCGCGGGCTTCGAGCGCTGCGTCGAGTTCGCGAAGCGAGTCGATCAGGAAATCGAACTGCCGGCGGGAATGTTCCGGCTGGGCCCAGTAGCCCGGCTCGAAGATGTAGAGCGGCAGCACGGGGGCGCCGCTCGCCGCGGCTGCCAGCAGCGGGGCGTGGTCATGGACCCGAAGGTCCCGTTTGAACCAGACGACATGAACACCAGACATGGAACAAACATAGAACAAAGATTCCGGCGCTTCAAGGGGCAACCTCAGGCTGGACTACCCGGGCTATCGCCCTAGCTCCCTTCTAAAAGGCAAGGGAGGCTGTCTTGACCATTGCGATTGTCGGTGCCGGCATCGCCGGACTTTCGGCCGCCGAGACGCTGTCGGCACAAGGCCGATCCGTACGGCTGTTTGACAAGGGCCGGGGCGCGGGCGGCCGGATGGCGACGCGCCGGGCCAGCATAAACGGCGCGAATGTCACGTTCGATCACGGCGCCCAGTATTTCACGGCTCGCTCGGAAGGGTTCCGGGCGGCAGTATCGCGTTGGCTTTCGGCCGGCGTCGCCGCGCCGTGGGATGACGAGGATGCGCCGGGAAAGGCCTCCGAGCGCTTTGTCGGGGCGCCAGGGAT
>JBBSDJ010000055.1:0-15419 GCA_038249555.1 Caulobacterales bacterium | reverse complement strand
TTTGTCTCTACGCCTACTGGTGCGTTATAGGTTTTCATTGCTCTGCTCAGAGCCTCTCAATTTCGGAGTTCCAGGAATGCAAATTAAGGGCTGGCGTTTAAGCGCCGCTTCTCCCTTTGTCAACGCGGCTGCCGGGGCCATTGTGCTTTTTGGCGCAGTGGCTTGTTCCCGCGAGGAAAAGGGCCCTGAAGCCCCCCCTCAAGCTGCCCCAATTACTGCAGGATTGGAGCTTCCGGCCGTCTGGTCAACCCGCCCCCTTTCCGGCCCCGTCCGGGATGTGGCGATGTCGACGGGTGGCGGCGCCATCCTTGCTGTGGCGTATGAACGCGGCGGCCTCGACTTCTTCAACATGGACGGCGAGCAGATCGGCGAGCCGTCGCTCTTCCGTCTGAAGGCGATTGCCGACGGCCGCTCGACCAGTATCGGAGACGCAGCTGTCACCCTGTTCCCGGGGATCACCGAGGCCGGCGAGCTCAAGGGCTATGTGTTCAGCCCCGGCCTGATGGCCCCCACCCAGATCGACCTGCCGATTGCCGAAGAGCGCGACATCCAGGGCCTCTGCACGGGCGACTCCAGTGCAGGCGGGCTGATCCGCATAGCCTACTGGACGATGGCGAACTCCATGTTGCTGACCACCGGCGTGTTGTCGGAAGTCAACGGCGACCTGACCTGGACGCCGGAAGCCTCTACCCAGACGGACTTCCCGGTCACGTCCTGCGTATTCGCCTACGACACCCTGGTCGCCTCCCCGCGGTCAGACGACTCGGCCTCGCTGACGCGCGGCAAGTATTCGGCGTTGCTCTCGCTCGAAGAGGGCAAGCCGATCCAGATCTCGACCGACTACGGCCTCACCACGATGGACGTGGGCGTGCGCGACGGCATCACGATCCAGGCGCCCCGCAATCCCACGGCCATCACCGCGCAGGGCACCCTGCCGGCCGGCGGCTTCCCGGGCGGTGTCGTCGTCGTGGCAGGCGAGAATGCGGCTGGCGAGCATCAGGTCGTGTTCATCGACCCTAGCGAGATTACGCTGGAGCCGATAACCGAGTGACCGGCCCGGCGGCCTGCCGGACGAGGTACACCGCCGCCAGAGTCACGATTACGCCAAGCCCCTGATGCACGAGTGCGAGCGTCAGGGGGGCGGCATTCAGAAGCGTCAGGATGCCCCAAACGGCCTGCGCGCTGACCAGCGCCGCCAGCACGGCAAACGGCCGGGCCAGTGCGCCCGCCCGGTAGCGCCACGCGGCCCACAGGCTCAGGCCCCACAGGACGTAGGCCAGGAAACGGTGATTGAACTGCGTCGCCGCGCGTCCTTCGAAGAAACTGCGCACCCCGAGATCGGCCTGTATATAATGACTGGGGATCAGCTCCCCCGCCATCAACGGCCAGTCATTGTAGCTGCGCCCGGCGTCCAGCCCCGCGACCAGCGCGCCGGCGGCCATCTGCACGAACACAAGCGCCAGCAGGCCGATGGCAACGCCCCTGCCCCGGGCCGGACCTTCCGGACGCGGCACGGCCCGCAGGGAGAGCCAGAGCCAGGCGATAACGCAGAGGATCAGCAGCGCCAGCGAAAAATGCGTCATCAGCCGGTAGGGCGCGACCGACACCCGGTCCGTATCGCCGATCCCGCTCGCCACCATCCACCAGCCGATCGCGCCCTGCAAACCGCCGAGGGCGACGAGCCCGAGCAGTTTCCAGCCCAGGCCTCCGACGAGCCAGCGGCGCGCCGCGAACACGGCAAGGCCCACAACCGCGACCAGCCCGATGAACCGGCCCAGCTGCCGGTGGCCCCACTCCCACCAATAGATGAACTGGAATTCCGAGAGCTCCATGCCCTTGTTCATCAGCTTGTACTGGGTGGTCTCGCGGTACTTGTCGAACTCGGCCATCCAGCTGGCGGTATCGATCGGCGGCAGGGCGCCCTTGACGGGCTGCCATTCGGTGATCGAGAGGCCGGAATCGGTCAGCCGGGTTGCGCCGCCGACCAGGATGGTCGCATAGACGAGCAGGCCCAGCAGGATCAGCCAGGCCCGGATCCAGCGTGCGGCAAGAGGCGAAATTGCGTTTGCGGACATGCTGCCTAGATCACTCGGCGTACGGCGCGATCAAGAGGCGCCAACGTCGCACACCGGAAACGAACGGACGGAAACGAACATGCGCAAACCGATCGCCGTCCTCGTCCTGCTCGCTTTCATGGCCCTCTGGATATGGGGCGCCGGCACCGTCGGCTCGCGCCTGACGGAGGCGCCCAGCTGGCTGCAGCTGATCTTCTACGTGGTCGCAGGCTTCGGGTGGATCCTGCCGCTCCGCCCCCTCCTCAAATGGATGAACGCGAACGAGCCGCCGGAAGAGGACTGAGGCGTCACCCCAATAGAAAAAACCGGCAGGGCGGGACCTGCCGGTTTTCAGGATGGGGTGTGAACCGTTCGGCTTAGCCTGCGATGTCGGCTTCCGAGAAGAACTGGACGATCTCGAGGGCGGCGTTCTCGGCCGAGTCCGAACCGTGCACGGAGTTCTCGCCGATCGACTTGGCGAACAGTTTCCGGATGGTGCCTTCAGCGGCCTGGGCCGGGTTGGTGGCGCCCATCACGTCGCGGTGTTTCGCGACGGCGTCTTCGCCTTCCAGGACCTGCACGACCACCGGGCCGGAGATCATGAAGTCAACGAGTTCGCCGAAAAACGGGCGCTCGCGGTGCACGCCGTAGAAGCGCTCAGCCTGGGCGCGCGTCATCTTGATGCGGCGCTGGGCGATGATGCGCAGGCCGGCCTTTTCGATCACGGCATTGATGGCGCCGGTGAGGTTACGCTCGGTGGCGTCCGGCTTGATGATCGAGAATGTACGCTGCACGGCCATGGGGGCTTCCTGAATCTGGGGTTTGTGGATTTGCGCGGCCTATAGCTGCAGCACCGCGCTCCGGCAACAGCCGACAGTTGTTGTCCTGTCGCCCGAAAGTCACGCTGCGCGGCGTTAATCATGGCGATCACGGGTTCGGCGCGGGTTCGGATTGACAGCTTCAAAGACCTGTGCATTTTCAACACCTGTTGAAAAAACTCAACAACCGTTGAGATAAAAAGTTCACTTGCACCGTCCCGGGAGGACAAAATGGCTTCTAACCTGAACAAACTGATGTTTGCTGCGCTCGCAGCCTCCGCGCTGACGCCGTTCACGGCCTATGCGCAGGAAGACACGGCTGCCGCCCCCGAGGCCTCGGAGGAGCGCCGTTTCGGCCCCGTGGTTGTCACCGCCCAGCGCCGCGAGCAGAACCTGCTTGACGTGCCGCTCTCGGTTTCCGCCTTCAGTGGCGACCTGCTTTCCGACCTCGGCATCCAGACGATGGATGAAGTCGCCAAGATCTCGCCGAACGTCACGCTCGAAGTCTCCCGCGGCACCAACAACACGCTGTCAGCCTTCATCCGCGGCGTCGGCCAGCAAGACCCGGTCGCCGGTTTCGAAGCCGGTGTCGGCGTGTATGTCGACGACGTGTACCTCAACCGCCCGCAAGGCGCCGTGCTCGAAGTCTATGATGTCGAGCGCATCGAGGTTCTGCGCGGACCGCAAGGCACGCTGTACGGCCGCAACACCATTGGCGGCGCCGTGAAGTATGTCACCAAAGGCCTGTCCGACGAGCCGGCCTTCAAGGCAAGGGGCGCCTATGGTTCCTACAACCAGCAGGATATCGTGGCCTCGGGTTCGCTGCCGATCAGCGACACGTTCCGCGTGGGCGGCGGTCTTGCCTTCTTCACGCGTGACGGCTTCGGCGAGAACATCATCACCGGCGAAGAGAACTACAACAAGGACGTGGCCGCATACCGCGTATCCGCCGAATGGGACGTCACGCCGGACTTCCAGCTGCGCCTCGCCGGCGACTACCTGTCCGACGAATCGAATGCGCGCCAGGGCCACCGCCTGATCGCCGACAAGTTCCCGCCGATCACCTACCCCGTGCTGGACGACGTGTATGATACACGCGCCGGCCTCAACGTCGTCGAACAGGACGCCGAAGCGAAAGGCCTGTCGCTGATCGCCGAATACACCGTCAACGACTCCATCACCCTGAAGAACATCCTGGCCTACCGCGAAGATGCCAGCACCACGCCGATCGACTTCGACTCGCTGCCAGAGGCCGATGTGGACGTGCCCGCGATCTACGAAAATGATCAGCTCTCGAACGAATTCCAGGTTCTGTATTCGGGCGACCGTCTGAACGGTATCCTCGGCGCCTACTATCTGGAAGCCAATGCGTCGACGGTGTTCGACGTGCTGCTCGGCACGACCGGCGCCCTGATCAGCGTTCCGGGCCTCAACGCGCAGACCTTCGGCGATGTCGGCACGGAAACCTGGTCGGTGTTCGGCGACTTCACCTATGACCTGACGGACCAGCTCTCCGTTTCGCTGGGCGGCCGCTATACCGAAGACGAGCGCTCCTCGATCGTGCTTCGCCGCACCTATGCGGGCGGCTTCTCGCCCTTCTTCGGCGGCACCGGTGTTCCCATTGCCACGACATCGAACTTCGACGGCTCGGTGAAGTTCGACGACTTCAGCCCGCGGGCTTCGGTCAGCTACAAGCCAGTCGAGGATCATACTCTGTACGCGACCTATTCGCAGGGCTTCAAGGGCGGCTCCTTCGACCCGCGCGGCCAGACCTCGGCCGCTCCGGACCTCAACGGCAACTGCATCGCCCCGACGCTCAACCCGCTTGCGCCGCCGGCTTACTGCACCTCCGGCGCGACCCGCGCCAGCGATCCGGAAGACCAATTCAACTTCCTGCAATTCGATCCGGAAGAAGTCGACAGCTACGAGATCGGCTGGAAATCCGCGCTGTTCGACGGCCGTCTCCAGTCCAGCCTCGCCGGCTTCTTCATGGACTACCAGGACGTCCAGGTGCCTGGCTCGGCCGGCATCGATACCAATGGTGACGGCGTCAACGACACCTTCACGGGCGTCACCACAAACGCCGGCGCGGCAACGCTCTGGGGCGTGGAGTATGAAGGCACGGCTGTGCTCGGCGAAGAGATCTTCAACGACTCCGACCTGCTCACCTCCGGCTTTGCCGTCGGCTACATAAAGGCCGAATATGACGTCTTCATCGACGCGTTCGGCAACGACGTGGCGGACCAGCGCGTGTTCCAGAACACGCCGGAATGGACCGGCAGCTTCCGTCTCAGCTACGACACACCGTTCAACATCCTGCTCAAGGAAGGCCGCCTGAAAATCAACTCGCTCGCTTCCTACCGCAGCGATTCGAGCCAGTTCGAAGTGCGCAGCCCGCTCGACCAGGAAGGCTACACGCTGATCGACCTTGGCCTGCGCTGGCAGGAAAACGACAGCCCCTGGGGCTTCACGCTGTCCGGCAAGAACTTGACCGGCGAAGAGTACAAGGTGGCCGGCTACAACTTCATTAACCCGACAACCGGTGCCTCGACACTCGGCCTCGAAGGCGTGCTGACCGCCTTCTACGGCGACCCGCGCACAGTCACCGCAGGCATCGACTACAACTTCTAAGAGGCGCCTGGTGCGTTTCCTCCCAGACCCCGCCGCTGCGGCGGTGGGGCCACCGGGAGCCTCGACTGGGGCGGCGTCGCAAGGCGCCGCCCCTTTTCTTTGGGCAGCACTGAGCGATCAGTGGGCGGAGCTTTTGACGCGGGCGGGCTTAGCGGCCTTGGCGCGGGGCGCCGGCGCCGCGCGCTCGGCGGCGTCAAAGCCGGCGGTGATGAAGGGCACCATGCGCTCGCAGGCTTCGGCAAGATCTTCCGAGCGAACGAACCCACCGGACAGCTTGTCGATACGGCCCGTCTGCGCGAGCGCCAGCGTCAGCGCGCCAGAGAAGCAATGGTAGCCCCAGTAGAGGTCTTTCTCGTCGATACCTGGAATCGCCAGGCGCAGCGCGTCCAGAAACTTGCGGATCAGCGGATCGAAATGCTCCGCCATCAACCGGCCGCCCCAGCCGGGCGTATTGTTCACGTAAGCTACGAGGGCGTAGTAGCTTTTCCAGCCCGGCTCCGAAAGGTGCGGCCCCTTCAGCAGGGGCTCGAGATAGGCACGGATGATTGCCTCGACCGTTGGCGCCGCAGGCCTGGCTTCGGCGATCGCATCGATCAGCGCCGTCTCGCGCCAGTCGTTCAACATCTTGGCGCGCCGGTCGAACACCGCGACGAAGAGCTGTTCCTTGGAGCCGAAATAATAGTGCGGCAGGGCGAGGTCGACGCCGGCATTCTTCGCGATGGTCCGCAGCGTCACGCCGTCAAAGCCATGGGCACTGAACTCCGCTTCGGCGGCATCGAGAATCGCGCTGCGACGGTCGGTTTTCGGCGGCGGGGATTTCTTGCGAGCGCTCAGCGGCGTATCCTCAGCATTGTTCTTGCACCCTTTATGGACCTGTCTTCCCTTGCGAGTCAAAGTGGGCCTCTGGGGAATCCTGTCCAGCCGCTTGCGCTACCCGCATTTTCCGGCATAGCCTTCAACATCTGTTGAAATGGGACGCAAGTTCCCGGGCAGGAGGGAGCGCAGTCCATGACACCGGCAGGGGAAGATATCACGTGGACGTCCGCGGACGGTCAGTCGCTTTATGCGAAGGCCTATGGGCCTGCCGCATCAAAGCTGACGGTGCTTTGCCTTCACGGCCTGACGCGCAACCACAAGGACTTCGAACCGATGATCGCCGCCTTGCCCGACCACTACCGCTTCATCGCGGTGGATGTGCGGGGACGCGGCCGCTCGGCCTTCGATCCGGAGCCGAAGAATTACAACCCCGCCATCTACGCAAGGGACATGGGGGCGCTGCTCGACAAGCTGGGCATTGCGCGCGTCGCCCTGATCGGCACCTCGATGGGCGGCCTGATCTCGCTTCTCATGACGCGCCGGATGCCGAAACGCATTGCCGGCGTGGTGCTGAACGATGTCGGCCCGGTGGTGGAGAAAGCGGGGATCGCGCGGATCGCCGGCTATGCCGGCAAGGTGCGCCCCGTGACCGGCTGGGTGAGCGCCGCCGAAGCGGTCAAGACGATCCAGGGCGCCGCCTTTCCAGACCTGCCCGAGGAGCGCTGGATGGACTTTGCGCGGAGGACCTACCGAGAGCTGCCGACAGGCGAGGTCGTGCTCGACTATGACCCCAACATCGCCCGCTCGCTCGGCAAAGTTAAGCCCGGCGCGCTGACCAATTTTGCGCTCTGGCGGATGTTCGGCGGCCTGAAGAAGACACCCCTGCTGGTCGTGCGCGGCGAGACGTCCGACATCCTTTCCGAGAAGACTGCTCTCGAAATGGTGCGCCGTCATCCGGACGCAAAGCTCGCGACGGTGCCGCGTGTCGGCCATGCGCCGATCCTCGATGAACCGGGGGCGGTATCCGCCATCACTGATTTTCTTGCGCACCTGGAGGCCAAGGCATGACATCGACAACCCTTCCCACTTCTGCGCCGAACATTTCCGGCCGCGCCTGGGTGCTCGCCGTCCTTACACTGACGTATACGTTCAACCATGTGGACCGGCAGATCCTTGTGATCCTGCTGGAGCCGATCAAGGCCGAGTTCGGCCTCTCGGATGGCCAGGTCGGCTGGCTCACGGGCCTGTCCTTCGCGGCGTTCTACGCGACGCTCGGTATTCCGGTGGCGATGTGGGCGGATCGGGGCAACCGGCGTAACATCATCTCGCTCGCGCTAGCCCTTTGGTCGGCCATGACGGCCCTGTCTGGCCTCGCACAAAATTTCTGGCACTTGCTGCTCGCCCGTATGGGTGTCGGCGTTGGAGAAGCCGGCGGCACACCGCCCGCAACTTCCATGATCGCGGACCTGTATCCGCCGCAGGAGCGCGCGATGGCGCTCGGCATCTACACCAGCGGTATCGGCCTCGGCATCATGGCGGGCTTTGCGCTCGGCGGGTACATTTACGAGCTATATGGCTGGCGCGCCGCTTTCTTCGCGGCCGGTATACCGGGACTGATCCTTGCCCTGATCGTCCGCTTCGGGATCAAGGAGCCGGTACGCGGCCTCGCCGACCAGCGCCAGGATGACGGCCCGGCGCCGTCGCTCGGCGAGACGCTGCGATTCATCTTCAGCCAATCGTCTTACCTCTGGCTGCTAGCGGGATGTCTGCTGATCTGCATCTCGGCCAACGCCTTCCTCGTCTTCACCTCCAGCCACCTGCAACGCACATATAGCCTGACACCGGGCGAAGTCTCTCTGCCGCTCGGCATCCTGATCGGCGGCGTCGGCAGCCTCGGCGCGGTCGTTCTGGGCCGGGTGTGCGACGTGCTCTCCAAGCGCGACCTGCGCTGGCGGCCTTTGATCATCGCCATTGGCGCGGGCATTGCCCTGCCCTTCGCCTGGATGTTCCTGCGCGCCCCCACCGTGGAGACGGCCTATGCCTGGAACATCGTTCCCAGCTTCATCGGGCTGATCTATGCCAGCGTCGCCTACACCGCCTCTCAGGAACTCGTGAAGCTCCGTATGCGGTCGTTAGCCTCTGCTTTCATGCTGTTCTGCCTGACGCTGATCGGCATCGGCTGCGGCCCGCTGATCGCCGGCATGCTGTCGGACCATTTCAGCGCCCAGGGCGCCGCCCAGCCGCTCGCCCGGTCGCTGGAGATGATCCTCGCCTTCAATGCGGCCAGCATTGCCTGCCTCCTGATGGCGACCCGCAACTACCGCCGGGATGTCGCGCGCGCGGCGGAATAGAAAGGCCGAGGCTTGCGCGCGGGGTGCGGGCGTTTTAGGGCAGGTCCATGCCAGATCTTCCCGCCTGCCCCGAATGCGAATCCGTACTGACCTATCAGGACGGCCCGATGCTGATCTGCCCAGAGTGCGGGCACGAATGGACCGAGGCGGCGCCGGTGGGCGCGAAGGTTATCAAGGATTCAGTCGGCAATCCGCTCACGGACGGTGACACGGTAACGGTGATCAAGGACCTGAAGGTGAAAGGCTCATCGCTGGTCGTGAAACGCGGCACGAAGGTC
Organism: Caulobacterales bacterium; assembly: GCA_038249555.1. Taxonomy (GTDB): domain Bacteria; phylum Pseudomonadota; class Alphaproteobacteria; order Caulobacterales; family Hyphomonadaceae; genus Hyphomonas. The sequence continues at coordinate 6,471 of JBBSDJ010000055.1, read as the reverse complement.
AAGAACATTCGCCTCGTCGACGGCGACCACGACATCGACTGCAAGATCGACGGGATCGGCGCGATGGGCCTGAAATCGGAGTTTGTGAAGAAGGTTTGATCACCTCTTCAAGGTCAGCCTGTTTGGCCCATCCCTGCCTAAACCCCCGCCTCTTTCCATCCGCCTGCGGACGTCTGCTGGAAATAGCGCGTCACCAGCCCCGAATCCTTCGCCGCCTTGAACTGCTCGCGGGCGCGAGCGCGGGTGTCCTTGTCGCCGTCTTCGAAGATCACCATGCAGCGTTTGAACGGGGCCTCGATCGGCGCGTCCGTGCCGTCCATCAGCACCAGCGCGTCGGCATTGTTGGCATTCTTCAGCTTGGCCGACAGCAGCACCGGCTGGCGCGCGGCGTCCAGACCCGGTGCCTCGGCCTGGCCGTGCGGCAGGAAGGACGCCTCGTCGAACGTCCACAGCGCCGCGTCGAGTTTCGCCAGCCGCTCCAGGTCCGGCGAGACGGCGAGCACGCGCCATCCCGCCTCCAGGCATTTTTGCATCAACGGCGGGGCTGCCACCTCCAGCGCCGTGCGCGAGAGGTGGTAGAACCACCATTCAGGCCGGATGGCCTCATTCATAATTGTCCATAATCCACTTGTTCAGCAGGCGCGGGCCATATCCCGACGCCCAGCTCGGATCGGTCGGGGCCTTCTCGCCTTCGACCCAGGCGACGCCCGCGATATCAAGGTGGGCCCATTTCACGCCGTCCTTGACGAAGCGCTTGAGGAACTGAGCGGCCGTGATCGAACCCGCAGCCGGGCCGCCGATGTTGCGCATATCGGCGAACTTCGACTTGATCTGCACATCATACTCGGCGCCAAGCGGCATGCGCCACACGCGCTCGCCTTCAGCAAGACCAGCGGCGGTGAGTTCGGCGGCGAGGTCATCGCTGTCGGTGAACATGCCCGCATGGTGATGGCCGAGCGAGACGACAATGGCGCCGGTGAGGGTCGCCAGGTCGACTATGGCTTTCGGCTTGAAGTGTTCCTGCGCGTACCAGAGCACGTCGCACAGAACGAGGCGGCCTTCGGCGTCGGTGTTCTGCACCTCGATGGTCTGGCCGGAGGCGGAGTGGAGAATGTCGCCCGGACGGATGGCGTTGCCGTCCGGCATGTTCTCGACGAGGCCGATCAGGCCCACCACGTTGACCTTCGCCTTGCGCTGCGCCAGCGCGCGCATGGTGCCGGTGACGGCCGCTGCGCCGCCCATGTCGCCGCGCATGTTCTCCATGTTCGGGCCGGGCTTCAGCGAAATGCCGCCCGTGTCGAAGCAGACGCCCTTGCCGACGAGGATGACCGGATCGTCGCCCGGCTTGCCGCCGTTCCAGCGGATGATGCCGAGCTGGCTTTCCTTCACTGAGCCCTGGCCGACGCCGAGCAGCGCGCCCATGCCGAGTTTCGCCATCTGCTTTTCGCCGAGGATTTCGACTTCGAGGCCGAGCGGGGCGAGTTCCTTGACCTTCGCGGCGAAGGATTCAGGGTAAAGGTCGTTCGGCGGCAGGTTGACGAGATCGCGCGCCAGATAGGTGCCATCGGTGGCCGCATCGATCGGGCCGAAGGTGGCCTTGGCGGCTTTCGGATCGGTCGAAATGACGGTCAGGCCCGTAAGGCTCGGCTTCTGATCCGGCTTAAGTTTGGTGAAATAGGTATCGAAACGATAGGCAGCGAGCTTGGCGCCCGCGGCGACCCGGGCGGCCGATTCGGCGTCGCCTGCGGTAATCGAGGCGGTCTTGAAGCCGCTGGAGCCGATGGCCTTGTAGAAGTTGGCGCCAATCTTCTCGAGCGCGCGGGCATCGCGTTTCTTGGCCTTGCCGCCACCCATAAGGACCACCCGGCGGGCGTCGGAGCCCTTGGGAAGCACAACAATCGCCTGCTGGCCGGGCTTGCCGTCGAACCGGCCGCCGTCCAGCGCCTCGGACAGCAGGCCCCCGCTGGCCTTGTCCAGCGCCGCAGCAGCGGCGGGCAGCTTGTCGCCCTCATCGATGATAAAGCCCGCAATGTCGGCCTTGGTGCTTTCAGCGAAAGTAATCTTCATGTGTGGAAACTCCGTTGTGAGCGGAAACTAAGCATCGACGCGCCAAGCGCAACTCGTTAGCAAGGGAAATAGCAGCCCTTAACCGCCTGTTTTAACAAGATAGAGCGTCGCACCCCGCCAAAGATGACGAAAATCCAGGCTCATCTGTTCCGTCAGATTCTGCAGGCGGTGGTGATCATCGTGGGCGGACTCGTGATGATGGCGCTGCTGGCGCAGGGCCTGTCGCGGACCGACCTGATCCTCGAAAACCGGCAATCGGCCCTGACATATTTCTATATCGTGATGCTCGGCTCACCCCAGGTTGTAGCGCTTTTGACGCCGCTCGCGATCTTCGTCGGCGCTGTCTGGTCGCTGAACCGCATCCACAAGGATTCCGAGATCGTGGTGGCCCAGGCCGCAGGCATGACGCGCTGGCAGGTTGCCTCGCCGATCCTGCGCCTGGCGCTGATGTGCGCAGTGATGCACCTCGCGGTGAACCTCTGGGTCCAGCCCGTCGCCCAGCGTACCATGCGCGAGGCCGTCGCCATAGCGCGCGCCGACCTCGCCGCCGCGCTGATCCGGCCCGGCCAGTTCACCACCAATGGCGAACGCCTGACCTTCTATGCGCGCGAACAGGTGGGCGGCGAACTGCGCGGGGTCATGATCTCCGACATGACCGACCCCGCCTTCCCGACCGACATCCTGGCGCGCACCGCCGCGCTGGTCAGCGTCGATGGCAAGCCGACCCTCCTGCTGCGCGACGCGCTCAGCCAACAGCTCGACGAGAACATGCAACTGTCGATCCTCGAGTTCGACCAGTACATGTTCGACCTGACGGACTTCATGAAGGAAGACGCTGAACTGATCCTCAAGGCGTCCGACAAGTACCTGCATGAACTCGTGTTCGTGGACCGGAAGGACTATTTCCAGAACAAGGAAGCCGACGGTTTCCTCGCCGAGGCCAATGCGCGCCTGACGACGCCCCTTCTGAACATCGTGATGGCGATGTTGGCGATCCTGGCCGTGCTGGGCGGGGACTTCAGCCGGCAGGGCTATAGCCGCCGGATCGGCATCGCCGCCGCGGCCGCAGCCGTGATCCTCGTGGTGCAGCTCGCCCTTCAATCAGCCGCAGCGAGCGATCCGGCCCTCAACATCGCGCAATGGGCCGTGCCGCTGGTTGCGCTGGCCGGACTCTGCTGGGTTTATTTCGGACGCGGCCGCCACATCGGCAAACGCCCTCCGCCGCGCGGCGACCTGCTCGCCGACCGGCAGGAGGCGATAGCGTGATGCTGTCGCGGATCCAACGCTACATCCTGAAAGAATGCCTCTCTGGCCTCGTACTGGTGCTCGGCGTGCTGCTGCTGGCGATCCTGCTGATCGACGTGGTCGAGCAGCTTCGCACCGTCGGCGGTGATGTCAGCCTCAGCCTGCTCAGCGCGCTGCGCTTGTCATTGATGAAACTGCCGCTGCTAATCGAGCAGACGCTGCCTTTCGCGCTGCTGGCCGCGAGCATGCTGGCCTTCACCCGCCTCAACCGGCGCTCTGAACTCTCGATCATCCGGGCGAGCGGCCTGTCGGCCTGGCGCTTCCTGACGCCGGTGATCGTGCTGGCAGCCGGTCTCGGCATATTCTCGTCCTTGGTGCTGAACCCGTTTGCGGCGCGCCTGACGCAGTCCTTCGAGTTTGAGCGGGCCCGGCTGTTGCAGATCGGGCAGGAGACACTGGCGGTCGCCGATACCGGCATCTGGCTGCGCCAGGGCGATGATACGAGCCAGTTCGTGATCCATGCCCGCAAGGTCGAAAACTCCGGCCGCAAGCTGATCGACGTCAAGCTGATCGAGGAGCAGCGCCTCTATGACGGGCGCCGCCCGACCAGCGATTTTGCCTTCGTGCGCCGCATCGATGCGGAAAGCGCCACCTTGAATGACGGGTTCTGGCAGCTCGAGAACCTTGTCGAAAACCTCCCGAACCTACCGCCGGAACGCAAGGACAGCCTCGCCATCCCGACCTCGCTGGACGCGGTGACCCTGCTCGACAAGTTCGCCTCGCCCAACACGATCGGCTTCTGGGACCTGCCCGGTTTCATCCACGAAACCCGCGCGGCCGGCCTCGATGCCTCGCGCTACACAATGCGCTGGTACACCCTTACGGCGACCCCCGTCCTGTTCGTCGCCATGGCCCTGATCGGGGCCATGGCCTGCCTGCGCCTGCAGCGGCTGGGCGGCACATCGCAGCTTCTGGCCACCGGTGTCCTAGCCGCCGTGGGCCTCTATTTCTTCACCCAGTTCTCCGCCAGTCTCGGGGCCACAGGCGCGGCGCCGCCGCCAGTTGCGGCCTGGTCACCGCCCCTGTTTGTGCTGTTCGTTAGCCTTGCGTTCATCGCTTACCGCGAAGACGGCTGATACGGCTGCAGCCTTGACACGGCCCTACCCCCCGGACCATCTCTGCCGCCCTTAAAGCGGCGTTCCGAAAAGTAGGAACCGGTTTTCGGCAAAACGCCGCGACATATATTGACTGGAAAAGCGTATGAAACTTGTCGTCGTCGAGTCGCCCGCCAAGGCCAAAACGATCAACAAGTACCTGGGGAAGGACTATAAGGTCCTGGCCTCCTACGGGCATATCCGCGACCTTCCCTCGAAGAATGGCTCGGTCGATCCGGACAATGATTTCGAGATGGTGTGGGAGGCGGATGCCAAGTCCGCCAAGCGCATTTCCGACATCGCCAACGCCCTCAAGGATGCCGACACCCTCATCCTCGCGACTGACCCTGATCGCGAAGGCGAGGCGATTTCCTGGCACATCGTCGAGGCGCTGAAGAAGCGCCGGGCGCTGAAAAAGGATATCGCGATCGAGCGCGTGGTGTTCAACGCGATAACCAAGAACGCCGTCACCACCGCGATGGAACACCCGCGCCAGATCGATGCCGAACTGGTCGACGCCTACCTCGCCCGCCGCGCCCTGGACTATCTGGTCGGCTTCAACCTCTCCCCCGTGCTCTGGCGCAAGCTGCCGGGCTCGCGCTCGGCGGGGCGCGTGCAATCCGTGGCGCTGCGCATCGTCTGCGACCGCGAGAACGAGATCGAACTGTTCCGTCCGCAGGAATACTGGAACATCGAGTGCGAACTGCGCGCGCCGGACGGTACGGCCTTCACGGCGCGTCTTTATAGTCTGAATGGCGACACGCTGAAGAAGTTCACCCTCGGCAACAAGGGCGACGCTGACCGCGCGCTGGAGATCGTCAAGACCGGCGGCTATTCGGTCGCCAGCGTCGAGGCCAAGCCTGTGAAGCGCAATCCGCCGCCGCCCTTCATCACCTCTACGCTGCAGCAGGAAGCGAGCCGCAAGCTCGGCTTCAATGCCAAGCGTACGATGCAGGCCGCGCAGAAACTCTATGAAGAAGGCCGCATCACTTATATGCGGACCGACGGCGTCAACATGGCCGAGGAGGCCTATGTCGCTGCCCGCGCGATGATCCAGTCCAACTATGGCGCGCGCTACCTTCCGGAAAACACGCGGCGCTATTCCTCCAAGGCGAAGAACGCCCAAGAGGCCCACGAGGCCGTGCGCCCGACCGACTTCAACCTGCGCCCCGAAGAATATCACGGCGAAGGCGACCTGAAGAAACTCTACACCCTCGTCTGGCGCCGCGCGGTCGCCTCGCAGATGGAAGCGGCGCAATTCGAGCGCACGACCATCGACCTCGCCTCAAAGGACAAGCGCGCCGTCCTGCGCGCGACCGGCCAGGTCGTCGTGTTCGATGGCTACATCAAGCTCTACACCGAAGGCCATGACGCCGGCGACGATGATGATGACGCCGAGGGCCGCCTGCCCAAGATGGCAGAAGGTCAGCATGCGGACCTTCTGAAGTCCGACGCCAACCAGTCCTTCACGACGCCCCCGCCGCGCTACACCGAAGCCTCGCTGGTCAAGCGCCTTGAGGAACTCGGCATCGGCCGCCCGTCTACTTACGCCTCGACCATGTCGACGCTGGAAGACCGCGGCTATGTCCGCGTCGAAGGCAAGGCGCTGGTGCCTGAGGATAAAGGCCGCCTCGTCACTGCCTTCCTCGAGAACTTCTTCGCGCGCTACGTGGAATATGACTTCACCGCAGGCCTCGAAGAAAAGCTCGACGTCATCTCGGACGGAAAGCTCGACTGGAAAGCCTTCCTGCGGGACTTCTGGAAGCAGTTCGCCATCGACATCGACGGCACCAAGGACCTGCGTGTCACACATGTGCTCGACGCGCTGAACGAGACGCTCGGCGCCTATGTATTCCCGCGCACGGACGCCGAAGGCAATGCCATCGAGAACCCGCGCCAATGCCCGCTCTGCAAGGAGGGCGAGCTGTCGATGAAGCTCGGCAAGTTCGGCGCCTTCGTCGGCTGCTCGCGCCATCCCGAGTGCAAGTACACGCGCCAATTCTCC
>JBBSDJ010000054.1:0-15420 GCA_038249555.1 Caulobacterales bacterium | reverse complement strand
GGCCGCCTTGCAGGGACAGCGTGAGCTGGCGCGGCGAAACATTCGCCCTGTCGTAGGCCCTCCTTACAGACAACAACTTAGCCCCAGGCGCCCTTCTTCACGCGGGTCGTTAGAACCCCCGCTCCCCAGCGCGACGTGTCGCGCCGGGCGCACCGTATTATTTTGAAAGAACACATGACAACCTTCCAATCCTTCGGCCTCGCGCCGCGCGTTGAATCTGCGCTGACCGCTGCCGGCTATTCCACCCCTACCCCGATCCAGGCCGGCGCCATCCCGCTGATCATGTCCGGCCGCGATGTCATGGGCCTCGCCCAGACCGGCACCGGCAAGACGCTGGCCTTCGCTGCTCCGATCCTCGACAAGCTGTTCCGCAACCAGGGCCCTGCCCCGCACAAGGGCGCGCGCGTGCTCGTGCTGGCCCCGACCCGCGAACTCGCCGGCCAGATTGCCGCCTCGTTCGAAACCTACGGCGCCGGCCTCGGCCTGCGCGTCGCTATGGTTTGCGGCGGCGCCAAGATCGGCCCGCAGATCCGCAAACTTGAGCGCGGCGTGCATGTTCTTATCGCGACGCCCGGCCGCCTGATCGACCTGATCGAGCAGCGCGCTGTCGGCCTCAAGGATGTTGAAGTCCTCGTGCTCGACGAAGCCGACCAGATGCTGGACCTCGGCTTCATCCACGCGCTCCGCGCCATCGCGAAACATGTGCCTGCGAAACGCCAGACGCTGTTTTTCTCGGCCACCATGCCGAAACTCGTCGAAGGCCTCGCCGCGCAGTTCCTGCGTGATCCGGCCCAGGTGGCCGTCGCCCCGCCGTCGGCGACTGCCGACAAGGTCGAACAGCGCATCTGTTTCGTTGAGCAGGGCGAAAAGCAGGCCTTGCTGGTCGAGACCATCCGCAAGCCGGAAGTGAAGACGGTTCTCGTCTTTACCCGGACGAAACACGGCGCCGATGCAGTCGTGCGCCGTCTCGCGGCTTCCGACATCGACTCGGTCGCCATCCATGGCAACAAGAGCCAGTCGCAACGCGAACGCGCGCTGGAAGCCTTCAAGGGCGGCAAGGTGCCGGTCCTCGTGGCGACCGATATCGCCGCGCGCGGCATCCATATCGACAACCTCACCCACGTCATCAACTTCGACCTTCCGGAAGTGCCCGAGCAATATGTCCACCGCATCGGCCGCACCGCGCGCGCCGGCGCATCAGGCGTGGCGATCTCTTTCGTCTCGAAAGACGAGCGTGATTACCTGCGCGCCATCGAGAAGCTGATCGGCAACAAGCTCGCCCCGCGTCCGGCTGGCGAAAAAGAATCTGATGATCGCGGCTCGCGCAAACCCCAGCAGCAAAGCCGGCGTCCGCAAGGCCAGCAGCGCAGCAGCGGAAACGGTGAGCGTCGTCCTCAGCGGGACGGCGAGCGCCGCGCCTATGACCCGGCGGCACGTCGTCCGCAGGCGGACGGTGAACGCCGCCCTCAGCAGAGCGGCGAAGGCCGTCCGCAAGGCAATGGTGAGCGCTCGTCCAGCAATGGCGGCCACTTCCAGCGCACCTCCGGCGGCGGCAAACCCGGCGGCAATGGAGGCGGCTCGCGCCGTGGTCCCGGCCAGGGCGGCGGCGGCAACCGCTCGCGCCGTCCGGAACGTGCCGGCGTCTAAGGCTTTCCGAACTTGAAAAACAACAACCGCCCCGGCCTCACCGCCGGGGCGGTTTTCTTTGCTCGGAGGCGGACGCAACAAGTCGAGCAGCGCCTGCATCCGGCGGGAGAGGCGCGGCGGCGCATCCCGGTACTGGAACAGGGCAGCGAGGCCGTGCACTTCTGCAAGTTGCAGCCCGGCCATGGCCCTGATGGACTGCGCGACGCCCGCGGAGATCGGGCCTCAACACCTGGTGCCCAGATGAAATGTCCCAGCGGCGCGATGCAAAATTCCGATTGGCAAGTTCCCCCATTGGTTCTAATTGCAAATGACTCGCAAAAAGGCGCGTCGGCCAGCGAGCGCGCGCCACAAGCCGGAAGTGCAGACCGGTGCGCAGATCGCAGACTTTGTTACCCCGAGCTGGCGGATGCCTGGAGCCTCGCAATGAACATTAACGACCTGCCGGAAGGCGGCACGGCCCACATTATCTCGATTTCAGCAGCAGCCCCGGAACTGGCGGCAAAGCTACGCGAGATCGGCTTTTGCGAGGGGGATGAGGTCCAGCTGCTGACGCGGGGCCCCTTGGGCGCGCAGCCGCTGGCGGTACGCCTCAGCCGGCGCGTGATTGCGATGCGCATCGACGAAGCGCGGGCCATCGAGGTCGAGCTGTGAGCGAATTGCGTTTTGCCCTGGTCGGCGCGCCGAACTGCGGCAAGTCCACATTGTTCAACGGCCTGACAGGCGGGCGCGCAAAGACGGCGAACTATGCCGGCGTGACCGTCGAGCGCCGCCGCGGCCAGTTCACGACCGCGAACGGGCAGAAGATCGAGCTGATCGACCTGCCCGGCATCTACGGCCTGACGACACGCTCGCTCGATGAACGCATTTCCGTCGACACGATCATGGGCCGTAATGCCGACGAGCCGGCACCGGATGGCCTGCTCGTGCTGATTGATGCCGGCGACATCCGCACACAGCTGCACTTCATCCTGCAGGTGCGCGCGCTCGGCCGGCCGATGCTGCTGGCGCTGAACATGTACGATCTCGCGGAACGCGACGGGGTGCGGATTGACGTGGCTGCCCTGGAGCGCCGGTTGGGCGTGCCGGTCGTCACGACACGTGCGACCCGCTCGAGTGGCCGGGAAGCGCTGCTGAAGCGGCTGGACGAAGTTATTGCATCCGAGGCCTGGCTGAAACCCTCCGCGCCCGCGCCGGAGGTGGATCTCAAGCAGCTGCAGCGCGAGGCGCGCGACATTGCGCGCGAAGCGATCCTTGCCGAACCGGTGATGAACCGCCTGACACGCGGTATCGACAAGGTGGTGCTGCATAAGATTGCAGGGCCGGTCATACTGGCGCTGTTGCTGTTCTTCATTTTTCAGGCCGTGTTCGCCTGGGCGACGGCGCCGATGGACGCGATTGATGCTGCGGTTTCCGCGCTCAACGCGTGGGTCGGCAGCGTACTACCGGACACCTGGTTGCGAAGCCTGCTGACAGACGGCGTGATTGCCGGGGTCGGCAGCGTGGTGATTTTCCTGCCGCAGATCGTGATCCTGTTTGCCTTCATCCTGCTGCTGGAGTCGTCCGGATACATGGCGCGGGCAGCTTTTTTGATGGACGAGTTGATGCTGCGCGTCGGGCTGAACGGTCGGGCGTTCATTCCGCTGCTGTCGAGCTTTGCCTGCGCGATTCCCGGCATGATGGCGGCGCGCACCATCGAGAACGAACGCGACCGGCTGACAACCATCATGATCGCGCCGCTGATGACCTGCTCGGCGCGTCTGCCGGTCTACACGCTGATCATCGCAGCTTTCATTCCGCAGACCAGTGTTGGGCCCTTCGGCCTGCAGGGCATCGTGATGTTTGCGCTGTATGCGGCAGGAATCGTCAGTGCCGTGATCGTGGCCTTCGTATTGAAGCGCACCATCACCAAAGGGCCGCCGCAGGCCCTGTTGATGGAACTGCCGACCTACAAGGCTCCGGACCTGCGGGACTTCCTGACCAATCTCGGCGCGCGCGCCTGGGCGTTCCTGCGCCGCGCCGGCGGGGTCATCTTCATCGTCTCCGTCGTCCTGTGGTTCCTCGCCAGCTTCCCGGAATCGGCTGACGGGATCCGGGGCTCGTTCGCCGGCATGCTCGGCGGCCTGATCGAGCCGATCCTGCGGCCAATCGGGTTCAACCTGGAGATCGCGATTGCCCTCGTGCCCGGCCTTGCGGCGCGCGAAGTGGCGGTCGGCGCGCTGGGCACGGTCTATGCCCTGCAGGGCGCAGACGAGGTCAGCCTCGGCGCAGCGCTGCAATCATCTTGGTCCCTGCCGACAGCGCTGGCCTTCCTCGCATGGTACGTCTACGCGCCGCAATGCCTCGCGAGCCTCGCCGTGGCGAAACGCGAGACCAACTCCTGGCGCTGGACCGGCGTGATCGTCGTCTACCTGTTCGCCCTCGCTTACATCGCGGCCGGGTTGACCTACTGGACCGCGACCTGGGCTGGCCTCTGAGCCTGTTGGCTCTCTAGTTACACGCGCCCTGCGGCCGGGCGCCGGGAACCGAAGCAATCCTCCGTTGTTGTATGAATTACTGTTGAGCGCATGGAGAGCATGCGGCCGGACCATTTATCCGCCCGGAGGCGCCAGATGCTCGATCCCTACATCGCCTTCATGCTTGGCCTCGGGGTCGTCGTGCTGCTGATTGCCTGGCTTCCGCTGGCGCTGAAATCGCTGCCGTTCTCGCTCTCTATCGTCTGCGTGCTACTGGGCCTGAGCCTTTTCGGGCTCGGGTGGCTGCGGTTTGATCCTGATCCGCGCACTTACGACACCGTCGTAGAGAAACTCTGCGAGGCAGTCGTGATCATCTCGCTGATGGGCGCGGGCCTGAAGATCGACCGGAAGATCGGCCTGCGATCCTGGGCGACAACCTGGCGCCTGCTCGGCTTTGCCATGCCGATCACGATCCTCGCGGTCACCCTTCTCGGGTTCTATGGTCTCGGCCTTCCGGTCGCGATGGCGGTGTTGCTGGGCGCGTCGCTGGCGCCCACGGACCCGGTTCTGGCCGCAGAAGTACAAGTCGGAAAACCCCGCTCCGGAGAGGAAGACGAAGTGCGTTTTGCGCTGACCTCTGAAGCCGGCCTCAATGACGGGCTCGCGTTTCCGTTCGTGCACCTCGCGCTGGTCATCGGCCTTGCCGCCGCTGCATCTGGCGGATGGCCCACCCTGTCCGACCTGGGCGGCTGGTTCCTGGTCGACGTCCTCTGGCGCGTTGGCGCCGGCATCGCCGTCGGCTGGCTGGTAGGCCGCGGCCTCGGCTGGCTGACCTTTGGGAGGGGGCGTACGAAGCTTTCGGGGACTCGGGATGGTCTGGTGGCGATTGGGGCGACATTGGTGGCGTATGGGGTTGCGGAAGTTTGTCATGGGTATGGGTTTCTGGCGGTGTTTGTGGCGGCGCTCGTGTTGCGCGACCGTGAGCGCAACCATGAGTATCACGAGGCCCTGCACGACTTTTCGGAGCAGATCGAACGTCTGCTGATGATGCTGGTTCTGGTGCTTTTTGGCGGAGCGATCACGACGGGGCTGTTCGCGAGCCTGACCTGGACGGACGTGCTTGCGGCGTTGGCGATTGTCTTCCTGATCCGCCCGGTGGCGGCGTGGATTTCCCTTTTGGGATCAGGGCATCCGGCGCGGGAACGGGGTCTGATTTCGTTCTTCGGCATTCGCGGAATCGGGTCGTTCTACTACATTGCTTATGGCATCAATCATGGTGACTTCGGATCGAGCGAACGGCTGTGGGCGGTGGTTGCATTGGTGGTGCTGGTTTCAATTCTCGTTCACGGCATCAGCGCGACGCCGGCGATGCGCTGGATGGACCGGGCGCGCACCTAAGGGGTTGCATAAGTCTAGCCTGACGTGCCCAAAAGCCGTTCGTTTGACCCACAATTTGTCGCGTTGAGGTGCGCCGGCCTCTCAGCTCGTGGACAAATTTTATCATTCCTTCTCATCTGTTATCGCTTTCTCGCACGCTGCGAGCAGTGGAGGGGCTGCCTCAACCAATCCCGTTTCACGATCCGTATACGGCGCATAAGACCGGTTCGGCGGCTTGAACACGCACCGATGGAACCGATGCAAATCCCCGAAGTTGTATGGAGAGGCAACGCGCCCGGAGGAGAGCCAGCATGAACGTGACCCACGCCCCGCGCGCTATCCTGCGCCTCGAAACCAAGCGGAGCGATCTCGCCGCTTTTGAAATCATCGGCAAAATCACGGAAGCGGACATGGCCTGGATGGCCGAACAGGTCGACCAAGCCTTCGAGGTGCATGACCGTATCGATCTGATGCTGATCATGACGAATTTCGACGGCGCCGAGGCGGCCGCGGTGCTCAACGGCGAGGCCGCCGGTGTGAGCCTCAAATCGCTTCGACATTTGCGCAAGTACGGCGTGGTCGGCGCGCCGGGCTGGGCCCGGGCGATGATCGAGACGATGAAATGGCTGACGCCCGTCGAGGAGAAGACGTTTGAACTGCATGAAGCGGCGGCGGCATGGCAATGGATCGAGGAAGGCCGGGAAGAGCTGCGCGCCTGAGGCGGCAGGAGACAGTCCGGCAAATCGCCCGTAGAACGCTGACAGAGTGATCAGGCGGGGCATTCATGGCGGGCGTTTCAGCAAACAGAGGTGCAGCTGGTGCCCCGACAGTGGCGGGCGCGACCGGTCCATGACGGCATATTTCCTGTTCAAGTTCCTGCATATTGCCGGAGTCATACTTCTGGTCGGCAACATCACCGTCACCGCCGTCTGGAAGGTGTTTGCCGACCGGACGCGGGACCCGTCCATCGTGGCCTTCGGCCAGAGAATGGTGACCGGTACGGACATTGGCCTGACCCTTCCCGGCATCGCGCTGACCATGATCGGAGGTTACGGCGCCATGCTGGAGACGGGCTATGGATTCCCGGGACCTGGCTGGCTCGTCTGGGGGCAAGTTTGTTTCGTTGTGGCGGGCTTGATCTGGCTTGGCATCCTCGTGCCGATCCAGTTCCGGCAGGCCAAGATGGCGGACACCTTCAAGGACCTGGCGGCGATTCCCGAAGCTTACCGGAGGCTGGCCCGGGACTGGTTGATCTGGGGGCTGATCGCCACGGTGCCCATGGTCGCGGCCCTGTACTTCATGATCGCGAAGCCCATCGGCGTGTAGAGAACGCGGCTGGCTGGCGACCTTATCAAAGAGCAAGGCTCGCCGGCTGACATCATCGCCCTAAATAAGTTTCGCAAACACCGTTTGCCCGCAGGCGAGCGCCAGACACAATGGGGTCTGATGCGCCTGCTTCCCGGGACACCCTAAAGGAGACCTGCGGCCATGGATGTCTACCGGGCGATCTATACATCACGGCCCTTTGGCTATGACGTGAGCATCCTGAGCGGGATCCTGATGCATGCCCGGCTGGCGAACGCGCGGGATGGCATTACCGGCGCGCTGATCTGCCGGGCGGACATCTACATGCAGTGGCTTGAAGGCCCGGAAGAGAAGGTCCGGGCGACGCTGGACCGGATCCGGGAGGACGACCGGCATCTTGAAGTGACGTTGCATGTCGAAGAGCGCGTGGCGGAACGGGTGTTTCCAGACTGGGCGATGCTGCATGATCCTGCCGCGACGTGGATCTGGACGCAGGCCGATATTGATGGCGGGGCGCTGAAGCGGGCCACGCCGGAGGAGATCACCGGCTTCTTCACGGCGCTGCGAGAGACGGCCGGCGAACCGGAAGCCGGTTGAGAGCCGTTGACGGCCCCTGGACGAGGCCGAAGCTGGCGTGAACACCGGATCGCCGGCGCAAGGCCGAGCGACGCAACTTCTGCTGGCCCTCAATTTCAGGTCCTCGGCGCTCACAGGTGATTACCACGCGTCTGGGAGATTAACGCAGGATGAAGTTTGCCCCTACGGCGGCACCGGCATCTTGCATATGGCGCGAAGCCTTCCGAAATACTCAGTGTGCGGACCGGGCCCCTCTGGCCGGCGGCGCTTCAATCACGAAGCCTGCCTGCGATGTCGGACTGCATCGGGAGCATCCGGTGCCGGCGAGGAACCTATAACATCTTGCCACCACCCATACTCCCGCAACCCATCAAGAGGAGTATGCCATGTCATCCAACTATATCCATGCCCTGGTCCAGCGGCACGCTGCCGTCGAGCGCCAGATCGAAGACGTCCTGAAATCGCCGGCGCCGGATACGCTTCACGTCATGTCGCTGAAGAAGCTGCGCCTTGCCTACAGGGACCGGATCAGGGAAGCCATCCGCGACAAGCGAACGCAAGCCTCGGCGACGCGGCAGAAACATTGGAGACCCTCGCCCCGGCCGCGCCCGGCCCCTGCTGCGTACACGGAAGGACACTGACCATGCCGCTTCAATCCTCGCCAATCGACGGCGCGCCGATGCGGACCATCCGCCGATATGGCATCGAGATCGACATCTGCCCTACAACGGGAGGCGTCTGGCTTGATCGCGGCGAGCTCGAAAAGCTGATCGAGATCATTCGGGAAGATGCGGCGGCGGAGATTCCGTCACGCGCGCGGCTCCGGCGCGGGGATGACGCGTTCGAAGAGGACGGCGAGCGCCGCCAGGGTCGGATGGACCGCAAGTCCCGCCTGCTGGATCTCTTCGATTTCTGACAACCGGGCGCCGCCTCCTCATCGGGGCGGCGCCCTACTTTTTCCTTCGGGTTTCAGAACCGTTCGGGCCGCAGCACCTGGACGTCGCCGACGCTCAGGACGCCGATATGGCTGCCGAGGAGCCGCTCCAGTTCTATCAGGGCCGCCTGGACCTTATCGTCGCTGCCGATTGACACCACTATGACCATGTCGCTCGATGCCGACATGTCGGCATCGCGGCTCCACCGCGTATCGCCGCCAAATCCTGATACTGCCGGCAAGACCGTGTAGCCGGTCAGTCCCGACGTCTCGAGGATCTTGCACGCGCGCGGCGCGGCCATCCGTTCAATGATCAGTTCAAGGCGGCGGCGGGCGTGCATGGCTCAGCTGGCTCCGGGAGAGATGGCGCGTGCCAGCCAGATATACAGCGGCAGGCCGAGGATAAGGTTGAACGGGAATGTGATGCCCAAAGACAGCGTCAGGTAGACCGAAGGGCGAGCTTTCGGCAAGGCCAGACGCATCGCCGCCGGAACCGCGATGTAGGACGCTGACGCGGCCAGCGTGATCAGCAGGGCTGCGTCGCCGGGCCCCATCCCGTTCAGCGCCGCCACGCCGGCCGCGAGGAGACCGGAGATCAGCGGCATATAGAGGCCGAAGGCGACCGTGCCGGGACCTAGCTGGCGCCAGCCATTTCGCAGGCCGCGGCCGGCAGACAGTCCCATGTCGAGCAGGAAGAGGCAGAGCACGCCCTGGAACGGTGCGACAAAGAAGGGCTCGATCGCCTTCATGCCCGCCGGGCCGCTGATCCAGCCGATGATCAGGGAGCCCAGCAGCACGACCACCGAGGCATTGAGCAGGACTTCCCGGGCAAGCTCACCGCGGTGTGATCCGGCGACGTTTTCGCCCTGGCCTGTGCCGCGATGCGCAATGATCAGTGCCGAGATGATCGCCGGCACTTCCATCAGGGCTGCCACCGCGACCAGGTAGCCGGATGTCTGAAGGCCGGCTGCGCTGATCGCCTGCCCGGCTGCCACGAAGGTGACAATCGAGATCGATCCGTAGTGAGCTGCGGTGGCGGCCGAATCCACCTCATTGAGGCGCGTCGTCAGGCGCAGGAGGGCGTAGGCGATCACCGGCAGGAGGAAGGACAGGGCAACGGCCGAGACCATCACGAGCCCGGCGTCCCAGCCAAGATCGCCCTCGGAGATGGCGACGCCGCCCTTCAGGCCGATCGACATCATCAAGTAGATGGCGAGGCCCTTCGCAAACGCTTCCGGGATCGTCATCTGGGATTTCAGCAGGGCGGCGGCTAGGCCCAGCAGGAAGAACAGGACGATGGGCGACAGGAGCGTGGCTAGAGCGATATCCATGCGGGCGCCTCCCTCAGGCTGCGGAACGCCGCCTTGCGGAGTGCGCTCTAGCGGGCGCCGAGCCCTGGCGGCCAATCGATACTAAGGATGCAGGTGATAGCCTTATCCTATCGTTGAGGGGCTATTCGTGCCGAAGTACCTTTGCTGCGGCATTGCGGAGCGGCGCCGCGAGCTCCTTGAGGCTCGTCTCAAGGGGCGAGGTATCCCGCCAGATCAGCGAGATTTCCCGCCGGGCCAGCGGATGATCGATCAGCCGGGCATTCAGTCCCCGGTCGAGGCGCGCCTCGGAGAGGGCGTAGAGGCTTGGCAGGATGGCCACGCCGGCGCCCATTTCCGCCATAAGGCGGATCGCATCGAGGCTGGTGCCTTCGTACTCGGAACTGACCTCGGCGCCGGATGCGGCGGCAAGTTCATGGATGATCGCGTTGAGGCGGTGGCCCTGACCCAGGGTCAGCAAGGCGCTGCCCTTCAGGTCCTTCAGGCGGACGGGACCTTCGCCGCGCGAGAGCGGGTCTTCGGCCGGCGCGCAGACGTAAAGCCGCTCAGAAAACAGCGGCTCGTGATGGACGTTCTCGTGGTCGATGGGTGACGAGATGATCGTGTCGAACTCGCCGGACTGGAGGTGTTCATCGAGATCGACGGTGCGCTCCTCCCGGACGCTGAGGCGCAGCTCGGGAAAGCGCTTGTGCAGGTCCCGCGTCGCCAGCGGCAGCAAGTAGGGGCCGATGGTCGGCAAGACGCCGAGGCGCAGGCGTCCGGTCAGCTCGCTCCGGCCGAACCGCGCGACGGCCTTGAGGTCTTCCACTTCGCGCAGGATCTTCCGGGCACGGCGCACCAGTTCTTCCCCCGCACCGGTCAGCATGGCGCCGCGGCGCGAGCGCTCGATCAGCTGGACGCCGAGGCTTGCCTCCATCTCGGCGATCTGGGCTGACAGGCTCGGCTGGCTGACATTAACAGCGCGCGCCGCGTCCCCGAACTTTCCGGTGTCGGCGACCGCGATCAGGTACTGCATCTGACGGAGGGTCGGTCTCATTTCATAGTCTTTCGCTATCGGTTTGAAACGAAGATTGGATTGGTCCTATCGTTATTCAAGTCCCATTTCACCGATGAACCAGACTGTGGTTTGAAACGAGGAGACTTCGATGACCTTCAATATCCGTGCCGCCGACACCTATGTCGTGGCCGCGCCAGCGAACAATTCCGCGCCGGCGGCAGCAGCGGTTGCGCGGCCCAGCCATTCGGATCGCCGTGACTGGCGCAAGCGCCGTAAAGTCCGTGCACGTCGTGCTGCCGACCTAAGGGGCGCCTGAGATGGTCTCACCAGCCGATTTCGAAAACCTGTTCCCGGACAAGCCGGTGAAGATCCGCCCGTCGCAACGTAGATCCGCGAACAGACTGCAACTCCACCCGGCGCCTGTCGCCGCTCCGTCCCACCCCTGGACCGCCCGGCGCCGCTAGACACCTGGCGCACCTTTCCGCCGGCAGGCTTCCCTCTCCCTGCCGGCGGATTTTTTTGCCGAGTGTGCGCCCCCAGACATCATGGGCCCGGCATGATCCGTACCCGTCGGTTTTCGGCACAGTCAGAACTCGCGCCCGAGGAATATCTTCATCATCGTATCGTCCGCCCCATCGGTCAGGCCTGCGCGCGCGCCTGCCTGAATGTATACACCATTGTCCCACTCCGCCTTGATGATTGGCCCGATCTGATGCGCCTGCTGGTCAAGGCCAGGAATATCGCGGGAGTTTCCGTACTCGCTGAAAAGTTCCGCGCCGAGGCGCCAGGTGCCGCCTGCGAACGCCGCGCCCGGCAGGGCGCGGGTCACCTGGAGCCGGCTTTCAAGGTCCACGCCGCTCTCGGCGTCATCGGAGGTGCCGGCGGCGGCGATCAGGTTCGCGCGCCATTCCCACCCTTCCGCGAAACGGTCAGACAGCGTAAGACGCGCCGCGGCTTCATCGGCGCCGCCCCCGTCCGCAACCGTATAGGCGAGCCGCAGCCCGCCGTTGAAGCCTGCCCCGTCGCGGGATTCCTGAGCCCACTGGAACCAGTTCTCGACGGTCAGGCCCGAATAGTCCCAGCCACCATCTTCGGGTTGCCGGAAAGCTGCGATCGCCCGCAACTGGTACCAGTCCGAAAAGGCCTGCTCGTAGTGCACCCGGGCCGCGGCGTTGCCGTCGTCGTCCAAGCCGGCGCGGATCTCCGTTGCGCGGTCGCCGGCCGAGACACCGGCTGATCCAACATTTCCCGTCAGAGACTGGGCCGCCGCCGCGCCGGATGCGCAGACGCAAAAGAAAAGCGACAGGCAGGGCTTCGACAAACGGTTCATGCAGATCCTCCAGAAACGACCGGCAGGTGCCGGACGCGGGGCGCCCGGGGTTTTTCAGGGCACGTACCCGCCGCGCGGGCGGCGTCAAGGCGCGCCAGAACGCTGTAATCCGGCGTTCATCTACTTGTAACTGCTCCGTCATCGGACTGTCAGGGTGCGCTCAGATAACGTGCCCATGTTGCCGCCCATGCGCTGGCTGATTCCGCCGGCGGCACACCATGAGAGGATTATCAAAAAATGACCCATAAACCCTTGCGGATTCTGCCTGCTCTCTTTTTGACCGGCGCCGTTGCGCTGGGAGCCTGCGCCACCGCGCAACCTCCGGTCACGGCGGCACCCGCTGCACTGGCAAGCCCGGCAGTAGTGAGCCAAATCACCGAGAGCGAAGTGCTCGCCGCTCAGCAGGCCTGGGGAAAGGCGCTCGTGCAGATTTCGACAGACTTCGAGACGGGCGGCATAGATGCAGCCAAAGCAACAGCTGAAACGGTGCTCGATTCAGCTTATGGCTACAACCTCGGACCGGTGCTGTTCAAACCGACGCTGACCACCGCGCCGCAGACGTTCCGCACGACGCGCGATGGCGCACTCGCCTATTTCGTCGGCCATGACGAAGATTTCCCGTCTGACAAGGGATTTGCGCTGAACGCGTGGCGCGGGTTCGCTACCGAGAATGCGGCCATCTTCATTGACGGCGACGTGGCCATGTCGATGGGCAAGGTGCGCCTGACAAATGCTGATGGCGCTGTGACCGAAGTCGACAAGACGTGGGGCTACAAGAAGGACGAGGCCGGCACTCTGCGCATCGTGCTGCATCACTCCTCGCTGCCTTACAATCCACAGTAACTTCGGACACGCATCTCACGGCGGCCGCTGAAAAGCGGCCGCCCTTTTTTTTGGACTAGCCGCGAACGCGGTAACCGACTCCTCTGACGGTTTCGATCAGGGAGGTTCCGAAGGGTTCATCCACCTTCGATCTCAGACGGCGGATGTAGACATCCACGACATTCGTCAGCGGGTCTTCGTCAATACCCCAGACGTTGGTGAGGATACGCTGCCGGCTAAACACGCGGCCAGGCGAAGACATCAGGAGTTCCAGCAAGGCCAGTTCCTTGGTTGTCAGCCGTATTTCCTCACCTGACCTGTGCAGGCTGAACCGGGACCGGTCGAGTTCGAGATCACCCACCTTGAGCACCGCTCCCACAGGTTCTGCAATCAACGGGCCCCGCCGGAACAGAGCCTCAATCCGTGCAAGGAGCTCCTCGAACCCGAACGGCTTGACCATGTAATCATCTGCGCCCATCCGCAGCCCCGCAACCCGGTCTTCGATCCGGCCCAGTGCGGTCAGCATCAGGATCGGAAGGTTTATGTGGGAGGCTCTGAGGGTCTGGCAGAGGTCAAGGCCGTTCATGCCAGGCAGCATGAGGTCGAGAAGGACAAGGCCCCGGACACCTGTCTGGCTCTGCTCCTCCCAGAGGTTCCGGCAGGCCTCCAGGCCGTCCGTACCCGTGGTCGCAAGACGGATCCGGTAGCCTTCCGCCTTGAGCCCGCGCTCGAGAAAATCTGCGACACGTGTGTCGTCTTCAACGATCAGGATGTTCATCAGGCAGCCTCAAGTTCCAGCATAGGGAGGGACAGACGCACGGTTGTACCCTTGCCTACAGTGCTTTCGAGGGAAAGTTCTCCGCCATGACGTTCGGCAAAGGCCTTTGCGATCGACAGTCCGAGGCCTGAGCCGTCGGCGCGGTGCATCCGCGCCGAGCTCGCGCGAAAGCCGCGCTCGAATATCCGTGGCAGGTCCTCCCCCGGGATACCGATGCCGTAGTCGCGCACTTCCAGCTGCCAGAGGCCTTGCCCCGTGCGGGCCGAGATATCGACCGTCCCGCCCGGGTGCGAGTAGCGGATCGCATTGTCGAGCAGCACGCTCATGATCTGGCCGATGCGGAGTGCGTCGCCCTTCACGAAGGCATCTGCTGCTTCCACGTCGGGGACAAGGCGAACCTGGCGCAGGCTTGCCAGCGTGGCGACCTGGCTGATCACCCGCCGGAGTTCGAGCTCCGGTTCCACGACATCATTCTTGAGGACCAGCATTTCGGCGTCATCGAGCGCAATGGTCAGAAGGTCCTCGATCTGCTTACCGAGTTGTTCGGCACTCGTCGCGATCCTTGCCAGGCTCTCCCGGTAGGAGGCATCCGTCATTTCGCGGCCCCGGAGTGCCACTTCGGCCTCTCCCCGGATGACCGTTGTCGGCGTGCGCAGCTCATGACCGATATCGGCAAGTAACTGGCGCCGGCGCGCCTCGGAGCGCTGCAGGTCGGCCACAGCGGCCTGCAGGTCCACCGTCCGTTCACTGACCATGACTTCCAGACCCGATCTGAGCTCGCGTTCGCGCTGGCTGGTCAGGTCGAGCTGGCTGGCCATCCGGTTCATCCGCTGGGCAAGGGTCCCGAACTCGTCCTGGCTGAGCGCCGGGATGCGGTAGGCCAGGTCTCCTGTCTCATAGGCCTGCGTCCCTGCCGTCAGTTCCCGCAAGGGGCGTCTCAGCGCGTAGGAAAAGTAGATCGACAGGACAACCGCCAGGATGACGATCGAACTTGCAGCGATGTTCGATACAGCCCTAGCCTGGGCAAGCGTCTCGTCCGCAGACGCGCGGTCGCGCCGCAATGCTTCGGTCTCTGCCGCGATCGCCTGGTTCAGGAGCGCGCGCACATC
Organism: Caulobacterales bacterium; assembly: GCA_038249555.1. Lineage (GTDB taxonomy): Bacteria > Pseudomonadota > Alphaproteobacteria > Caulobacterales > Hyphomonadaceae > Hyphomonas. The sequence continues at coordinate 764 of JBBSDJ010000054.1, read as the reverse complement.
ATGCTGTCCGTAGCGGTCAAAAACCTCGTCAACGGCCGACAGGGGAACCGGTTCACCCTCGTCCACCGCGCGGTCGTTGATCAGTTCGACGCGGTTCATCATCGAGGCGACAGAGTTCTCGAGCAGGTCAATGGTGCGGGCGCGCTCGGCGTGTTCTCTCAGAAGCGCGGGATCGGCGCCGTCCATGAGGGCGGCCTCTGCCGCGAAGCCGCGCAGGGTCTCGATATCGGCGCGCATGCTCTGGGCAAGCGCCGGACCGGTCCCCGGATCAGTCGAGGCGTCGGCAATGCTCTGGAGGACCCATATCCTGAGGCGCGCCTTTTCCGCCGAAAGGTCGAGGTAGGTGCTGAGCAGATCCGCCGCCACCCGTCCCCGCACGACCCGGTGCTCGGCCAGCCGGGACACCCACCCGTTGAGCGCGCCGAGGGCAACCGCCAGCAGCGCAAAAGCGGCGAACGCTAGAACGAGGCGTCTGGAAAACATTATGGGGTCCGGATTCTGGTTGGTGGCACGATCGCTTCGCTCGTAGTCCGGCGGGCCGCCGACGCAAGCGGCTCCACCATAAAGGCAGATTAAGTTCAGATGAACTTGCCGCTCGCCCGCTGCGGGGTTTTCAGCGCCAGAACTAGAGCGTTTTGATCGCAACGAGAGTCGATTTGGGATTCCCATATCGGGCGAAGTCTGATTCGATTCCTTCTGTCGGAGTTACAGGAGGAGGGTATGGGCAAGCCTTTGGATACAGATCTCCGCCGCCGCGTGGTTGC
>JBBSDJ010000053.1:0-15510 GCA_038249555.1 Caulobacterales bacterium | reverse complement strand
CCTGCAGTTTCGGATCCCCGGCCCAGGCGAGGAACTGCGAAACGTCATGTGCCATCTGGTCCACTGTGGCTTCCGTGCCGTCGGTATACTCGACGCGGCCATCGGTGAGCTGCGGGCCCATCGCGAGGAAACCGCCCGGCGGGGCATGGCGCGGATCGCCGAGATAGTTCGGCTTCGTGTCGCCTGCCATGTAGGGGTTGTAGTACTGGCCCGTCGGCTGGATCAGGTAGGCGGGACCATGGTGCGGCATGTATTCGCCGAGCTTCTCGAACTTCGCCATATCGATGACGGTCGTGTAGACGGTCTCGCCGTTCTCTTCGGTGATACGGTCCTCATAGAGGGCGAAGTCCGGATAGCCGGTGAGCAGGCTGTAGATATAGGAAGCACCGCCGACGCGGGCCTTGGTGATGACCGACAGGTCGGGTGGCAGGGCGCCGCCATTGGCGGCGCGGGCGGCCGCATCGTTCGGGAAGGGCGAGCGGAAACGGTCGGCCGGCGTCGCCGGGCGCAGGTCGAACTCGCCGGCATCGTTCGGCACCGGGCTGACGATCTCGTTCTCAGCGGCCAGCGCCTTCACGAACGGATTGTCGTTCGGGTTCGGATAAGCGGGATCGTAAAACGGGCCGCCCTCTTCGCCGAGGTTGCGGTAGCTCAGCAGCTTCATCGAGTGGCAGCTGGCGCAGACCTGCTTGTAGACTTGGTAACCGCGCTGGACGGAGGCTTTGTCATATTGGCCGGTGACGCCTTCGAAGGGCCAGCCGCCTTCAGGGGCGTGCGGGTGCTTGGCGCCGCCGGCGGCATGGGCCAGACCCGCGAACGCGAGGCCTGCAAGGCTGACAGCAAGGATGCGGAAGGTTTTCATCGTCTCTCTCCTCACCTGGCTTATTCAGCCGGAACGGCGGTGCCGGTCTTCGGCTTGTGGGCCTTCAGTACCGATTTGTGGATCGACTCCGGCAGCGGCTTGGTCTTCTCGCTCAGGCCGAGGAAGAACAGCAGCACGAAGTAGCCGAAGTACATGAAGGTCAGGATCAGCGACAGGTGCCGGAACAGGAAGGTCGGTGCGGGCACCGCTTCCAGGCTGGCGCCCGCCGTTGCCGGCAGCGTGGCCATGAAGGCTTCCGCCGCTTCGTAGGCTTCGTCGCCTCCGTTGTAGGTGGAGGAGGCAACCGCGCCGGCAGCATCGGTATAGCTGACCACGAGGCTTGCCTCGCCGCGCAGCGCCGGGATGACCGCGTCATCCGGATTGGCCGCGCCGCACCAGCCGAGCAGGAGACAGACCGCCACAAAGCCGAGGAAAAACTGACGGGCCACCGGACGGTAGCGCATCGACTTGACCTTCGACGTGTCGAGCCAGGGCACCACAAACAGGATGGCGATGGCGGCGAACATGAAGATCACGCCCAGCAGTTTTGCGTCAATCGGGCCGACGTCGAACGTGATGGCGCGCAGGATTGCGTAGAAGGGCAACATGTACCACTCGGGCACGATGTGCGACGGCGTCACCAGGGGGTTCGCCTCGACATAGTTGTCGGCATGGCCCAGCACGGTCGGCGCATAGAACACGAACACCGCGAACATGATCAGGAAGACCGCGATCGCGAAGCCGTCCTTCACCGTGTAATACGGGTGGAAGGGCACCGTGTCCTTCTCGACATCCTGGACTTCCACGCCGGTCGGGTTGTTATTGCCCGGAACGTGCAGCGCCCAGATGTGCAGGATCACGACCGCCGCGATCATGAAGGGCAGGAGATAGTGCAGCGAGAAGAAGCGCTGGAGCGTCTGGTTGCCGATCGACGGGCCGCCGAGGATCCAGGTCTGCAGGCTTTCGCCGACCAGCGGGATCGCACCGAACAGGCCGGTGATCACGTTCGCGCCGTGATAGGACATCTGGCCCCAGGGCAGCATGTAGCCGAGGAACGCGGTAGCCATCATCAGCAGGTAGATGATGCAGCCGAGGATCCAGAGCACTTCGCGCGGCGCCTTGTACGACCCGTAATAGAGGCCGCGGAACATGTGAATGTAGACGGCGAGGAAGAACATCGAGGCGCCGTTGGCGTGGATGTAGCGCAGCAGCCAGCCGAACGGCACGTCGCGCATGATGCGCTCGACCGAAGCGAAGGCGCCGTCGACGCTGGCCTCGTAGTGCATCGCCAGGATGACACCGGTGATGATCTGGATGGCGAGGCAGACGGCCAGGATGCCGCCGAAGACGTACCAGTAGTTCAGGTTCTTCGGCGTCGGGAACGAGATCGCCGTATCGTTGGCGAACCGGATGATCGGCAGGCGCTTGTCGAGCCAGCGCTCGAAGGCCGAGTTCGGTGTGTAGGTGGATTCATGTCCGCTCATCTAAAGGTGTCCTTCTCAGAGGGATATGTTGACGACCGAGTCAGAGACCCAGCGGTAATCGGGAACGGGAAGGTTCTTCGGCGCAGGGCCTTTGCGGATCCGGCCGGACGTATCGTAGTGCGAGCCGTGGCAGGGGCAGTACCAGCCGCCAAAGTCGCCGGTGTTGCCCTGCGACGGGCCGACGGGCACGCAGCCAAGGTGGGTGCACGAGCCGGAGGTGACGAGGATCGTCTTGTTGAACGTGCCGTCCGCCTTGGCGCGCAGGCGGTCTGCGTCCGTCTCGGGATCCGGGAGGGCCGCGAGGTTCACCGTTTCGGCGGCCGAAATCTCTGCCTCGGTGCGGTGACGGATGAAGAAGGGCTTGCCGCCGATCAGGACGCGGATCTCGCCGCCCATCGGGACTTTCGACACATCGACATCGAGCGACGAAGCCGCCTTGGTGTCGGCAGCGGGGCTCCACTGGTCGACAGCCGCCCAGGCGAACATGCCTGCGCCGCCCAGCGCAACAGCGCCGGTCGCGATGTGGATGAAGTTGCGGCGGTCGTCATCGACCGTCTCTGTGGTTGGATGAGTGGTCTCAGCGGTCACGCGTGACTCCGTTCCCTGATGCAAGCGAATATCGCCTGTCCTTACTAGAGGTGTCTTCCCGGCACATTGCGGCAAGTGGGCGCGGGCGCGGCAATTCTGCACGCGCATCAACCCCCTGCCGGACGCGCGTTAGCGCGCCCTGACGAATGTGACAACAGGCCTCTTGCGAAACCGGCGCCCGGCGGTCCAGTGTCCGCCCATGGCCACGAAAACGAAAACCGACCCGCTCACCGATCAGAAAGCCCGTGCCAGCGCATGGTTCAAGGCCTTGCAAGCCGACATCTGCGCGCGGTTCGAAGCGCTCGAGGACGCGGCCGGCCCGCCGCTCTACAAGGGCCCCGCCGGGCGATTCGAACTGACCGAGTGGTCGCGCGGCGACGGCAAGGAAGACCTTGGTGGCGGCCGCATGGGCCTGATGCGCGGCCGGGTGTTCGAAAAGGTCGGCGTGCATTTCTCGCAGGTCCACGGGACGTTCTCCGAAGCCTTCGCGGCGCAGATCCCCGGCGCCGACAAGTCTGACGGCAAATTCTGGGCGAGCGGGGTCTCTCTGATCGCGCACCCGCGCAATCCGCGCGTGCCGGCGGCGCACATGAACACGCGGATGCTGGTGACCAGCGAAGTCTGGTTCGGCGGCGGCGGCGACCTCAATCCCCTGCTCGGCTACCAGCGCAACCAGGACTACCCGGACACGGTGGACTTCCACGCCGCGATGAAAGCCGCCTGCGACACGCATGCCGGCGTCGATTACCAGCACCTCAAGGACTATTGCGACACCTACTTCCACCTGCCGCACCGCAACGAACCGCGCGGCACCGGCGGCATCTTCTATGACCGCTACAACTCCGGCGACTGGGAGAAGGACTTCGCGTTCACGCAGGAAGTCGGCCGGCAGTTCGCGGGCATCTACCCTTCCCTCGTCGCGCGCCGGATGAATGAGCCGTGGAGCGAAGCCGAGCGCGAGCAGCAGCTGATCCAGCGCGGACGCTATGTCGAATACAACCTGCTTTACGACCGGGGCACGACCTTCGGCCTGAAGACCGGCGGCAATGTCGAGAGCATCCTCTCGAGCATGCCACCTGTCGTGAAATGGCCCTGAAAATCCGTCCAGAAACTGTCCACACGGTCGTGTGGACGATTCAGGCAGGCACGCAGCTCCGGCGGAGCCAGTCGGCATAGATTTTTTCGTCGATTTCGCTCGCGGCAAGCTGCAGCGTGAAGGCGAGTCGTTCCGCCATCGGCGCGGCCATCTTCCAGCCATTCGCTTCCAGAAAGAGCAACGCCGACAGGAAGCCGATCCGCTTGTTTCCATCGAGGAACGGATGATTGCGGATCAGCCCCGCCGCATACAGTGTTGCGAGCGTGAACAGATCCTCCTCGCCATAGGACCAGGCGTTCAGTGGCCGGGCTATGGCGCTTTCGAGGAGACTAGGATCACGGGTGCCGGCAAGTCCGCCGTGCAGGTCAATCTGCCGGTCGTGAAGGCGAATGATCAGGTCCAGCGGCAGCCAGACGGGCTCGCTCATTTCGCGAGCGCCCGGAGGACCTCACGGTTCTCGTCCATGATCCGCTCTGCCATCTCCATCAGCCGGTCGACTTCATCATCGGAGACCGAGAGGGTCACGCCTGTCGGAACGGTCACGACGTTCAACGTGTCGCCCTCTTTGACCTTCAGCTGTTCGAGCACATCCTTCGGCAGCACGACGCCCAGCGAATTGCCGATCTTGCGGATTTTCAGACGGGTCATGGGCGGGCTCCTGTAGCTACGTGTGTTATAACATGGGAGCGAGGCGGGGGGAAGACAATTGGCCCGCCGCCTGCCCAAAGCCTGGTCAACCGGGCCCCGCGAGGGCGCCTCCCCTGAGGACAGCTTTGATCCGGAGCGCTGGAAGGCCTATCTTCCGGACCATGGGGACGACATCGCGATCTTTTGACTGGCCGGGCGCTGCGCTGGTAGCGGCGGCGACGCTTGGCGCGCTGGCGCTGGGCGGGTTCCTGAGCCCCGGCACGGAGGATCCCTGGTACGCCACGCTGCGCAAGGCGCCGCTCAACCCGCCGGACATCGCCTTCGCCATCATCTGGCCTGCCCTGTTCGCGCTGATGCTGGCCGGGGCGCTGATGGTCCTGCACACGGCGGGCGGCTTCAAACGGGCGAGCGCCGAGATGGGCCTTTACTTCACCATGCTCGCGGCCAACGTATGCTGGAGCCTGTTCTTCTTCGGCTTCCGCGACCCGGCGATTGCCCTCGGCGTGCTGATCGCCCTGTGGCTGCTGATCGCGACGATGATGCTGCGCTTTGCGGTTCACTCCCCGCGCGCGGCGCTGCTGCAGGTGCCATACCTGCTCTGGGTGACCTTTGCGGCCTACCTCAACTTCTATGTCTGGGCCTTTAACCCGGCGCCTTGAGCCGCGCGACCAGAGCGCTGCGGGAGAGCGTAAAGCCTGAGGCGATCCACGCCTCTTCCAGCGCGCCCAGCGCCTTGCCGATATCCGGCCCCGTGAGGCCGGCCGCGAGCGCTTCGCTGCCGCCGACCGGAAACTTCGGACGCGCCCAGGCTGAAGCCCGCGCGGCGAGCGCGGCAAGATCGCCGCCCGCCCCGGACGCAGCCTCGATGACCGCGCGGTCCAGCACCGCCGGCGCGCCGAACCGATAGAAGGCTTCGGCGACCGCCGCCTCCCCCGCGCCCAAAACATGCGGCACGGTCGGATCCGCCCAGGCGGCAAGGCGCAGGGATTCCTCGTTCGAGACCTTCAGCCGCGCAGACAGATCACCCGCCTCGCGCAGGCGGCGCGGGATAAGCGCCATCAGGCGGCGCATTGGATCGGGCGCGAGGCCAGCCTCTGTTTCCGCGGCCACGAGGCCGGGCAGCAGGGCGGGGCCGGCGCCCGGCAGGGCGGCTTCGAGCACGCCGGCCTCTTCCATCGCCAGCATCGCGGCCGCCGGGTCCGGCGCAGCGAGTGTGCGCTTCGTCTCTTTCCAGATCCGCTCGGCTGCGATCTTCGACAGGCCTTCGCGCTGGCGCGCGCAGGCCGCCTGCCCGTCGGCGTCGATGCCAGCGCCGTACCAGGCGTTGAAGCGGTAGAAGCGCAGGATGCGCAGATAGTCTTCGCGCAGCCGCTGGTCGGCGTCGCCGATGAAGATGACCCGGCCGGCGAGCGCGTCGGCGATGGACTCCTCGATGACTTCGAACAACGTGCCGTCGGCGCCGGCATAGATGGCGTTGAGCCGGAAATCGCGGCGGGCGGCGTCTTCGCTCCAGTCCTCGGTGAAGGCGACGACGGCGCGGCGGCCATCGGTTTCGACATCCCGGCGCAGCGTGGTGATCTCGACCGGCTTGCTGTCATGCACCGCCGTGATGGTGCCGTGTTCGAGCCCCGTGGGCACGGCGCGGATCGAGGCAGCCTTCAGCGCGGCGATGACTTCAGGAGGTGTCAGCTGCGTCGCGACATCAAAGTCGTCCGACGGCAGGCCGCGCAGCGTGTTTCGGACGCAGCCGCCGACATAGCGCGCGCAGCCGGGGCGTGCGGCGTCCAGCGCGCGCATCACCGCGAGGTTGGCCGGCGCGGTGAGCCAGGCGGCTTTCAGTCGTTCAGTTGGGCGCATCGCTCGGCGGCGCCTCCGGGCGCGGGCGCGGAATGCCGACATCCTGCGGCCGGTGCTCGCAAGGATAGGAGCGGGCCGGTGTCAGGACGCCGTTCTCGAACCGCTCCGGCTCGATGCACATGCCCCGGTCGCGCGGCTCCAGCGCGATCATGACGAACCAGGCGATGGTTGCGAGCGCCAGACCGATGGCGAACAGCAGCTGGATGGGCCATTTGCGCTGGCCCGCGTCCACGGCCGAGCGAGTCGCCAGAAGGTAAAGGCCGAATACCAGGAAGGGCAGCGAGAAGATGAAGAGTTCGAAGAGAAGGCGTCCAGCCACTTGTGCACGATCCTGTTTTGGTTCCGGGCTCCCGTCAGTCCAGCCCCTTCTGTCTACATAGAGGCGCGCAGAGGCTTGAGAAACCCTGAAACCGATAACCTCAGGGGAAACACGCCCGGGGGCCCCAAGTGCAGGGGAAGAGCGTCAACAGAAGGAAGTATAGTTCAAAACTGGCGCAACATTACGTCTGCATGACTGTTTGATTAACCTGAATGAATATTGGTCAAAACGACTATTGCTGCCGTTTCTCGATGCTACATGCGCCGCACTGGCAAACATGATGTTTGCAGCAAGGATTGGCTTTGACGCCGGTCTTTTCATTCGACGATGAAAACCTGGAGGTATTCCATGCGATCCCTTTTGTGCGGCGCCCTGATGACGACAACCACGCTTGCGAGCCCGGTGGCGGCTGCGGGAGCAGTCGCGGCGGCGTTTGCATTCGCCCCTGCTGCCCACGCTGACGAGAACCCCTGGATGATCCGCGGCCGGGTCCTTGGCGTTCTGCCCGACGAGAGCGCAAGCCTCTCAACGTCTGGCACCGCCCTGGCAGGAAGCGTGGACATCGGGGATCAATACGTGCCCGAACTCGACATCAGCTACTTCTTCACCGACAATATTGCGGCGGAAATTATTCTGGGCGTCACACCCCACGACGTGAGTGCCGTCAACGTGACGGTGCCAGGCGCACTCACCAACGCGACCGTCGATCTCGGCGACGTCTGGCTGCTTCCGCCCACACTGACGCTGCAATACCATTTCAATACCGACGGACGACTCAAGCCGTACATTGGCGCCGGCGTGAATGCGACTTTCTTCTTCAACGCGGACGAAGGCCCGGTTGCGGACGGGATCGACTATGACCCGAGCTTCGGCCCTGCCCTGCAGGCCGGAATCGACTATGATCTGGATGGCCAACCGGGCGGCTGGGCTCTGAACGCCGACGTCAAGAAGATCTGGATCAACCCTGACGTGACCGTCGACTTCACAACTGCGCTCGGCGCACGGGTCAATGCGGATGTCGAGATCAATCCGATCGTCGCCGGGATTGGCCTGGGTTACAAATTCTAGGCCAACACCAAGATCAGGGGCCCGGGGCTGTTGGCGTTTTCTTGAACGCCAACCGTTTCGTGCCCCTGCATCGTTGAGATTTCAGCGCCTGCAGCGAAATCTTAGTCGCTCTCGTAAAGCGTCTGGTAAAGGCGGCGGATGATGCCGGCGGTGACGCCCCAGATCCGGTAGCCGTTGTGGGGCATCTCGTAATAGCGCCGGTTCTTGCCCTTGTAGAAGGTTTCGGCGGCGGTGTGGTTGGCCGTGTTCATCAGGAAATCGAGCGGGGTTTCGAACACGGCGGCGACTTCGCCCGGCTCCGGCACGGGGACGAAATCATGCGGCAGCAGGCCGATCACCGGGGTGATCCGGTAGCGCGTGCCGGTGATGTAGGGCGCGCCCTTGCCGAGGACGTCGACATCCTGCGGGGCGATGCCGACTTCCTCGTGCGCCTCGCGCAGGGCGGCGGCGACCTCGTCGAGATCGATCGGATCGACCTTGCCGCCGGGCAGCGCGACCTGGCCGGCATGGTCGGCCATCGTGGTGGGGCGCAGGGTGAGGAGGGCCGTCGCCCCTTCCCGGCGGGGGATGACGCCGAACAGGACAGCGGCGGGGCGGATGATCGCGACTTCGTCGGGCGTCAGGAAATCCATGTCGCCGCTCTCGATCAGCCGGCCGTTGCCGAGCGGCGGGTCGAGGCGCGCGCGCACGCGCTCAATGAAATCGTCGAGGGTGGAGTAAGACATGGGTTTGCCTCAGGCCGCCGGGCCGAGGGGAAAGAAGACGCCCTGGCTCCAGACGCCGAGACGGTGCGTACCGTCCGGGGCGGGCACGGCCATGTCCACGAGTTCGTAGAAGACCGGGCGCGTGAGCTTGGCCTCGAGGCGGCCACGCACGAGGACGTAGGGCGACGGCTCGCCGGTGGCGGGGTCAGTCTCGATGCGCAGGGGCGCCCCGGGGCCGGCGGTGGTCTGGTAATCGAGGTTGGTGAGGAAGGTCAGCGCCTGGTCCGGGCCGGGCTCGCCCGTCCGGTCGACCCGTATGGCGAGGAACGGGGCGTCTTCGACCTTTACGGTCACTTTCTCGTAGGGCGTGACGAGATAGGTGACGCCGTCCTCGTCCTTGCGCAGGATGCGGGAGAAGAGTTTGACCAGCCGCTCGCGCGTGATGCGGCCACCCTCGTGCCACCAGCTGCCATCGGCGCGGATTTCCATGCCGATATCGCCGCACTTTTCCGGATTCCATAGGTGAACCGGCGGCAGCGGGCCCGCGAACTTGCCTTCCGGCAGGATGGCCTTAAGCGTGTCTTCGAGGCCAAAACTGCTGCCGGGGCTGGATGTCACATCTTTCTCCGCCAAAATCACGCCTTACAAATAGGCTTGTAACGACACGACGTGAAGCCGGAGAACCGAGGCGAAATGGCCGATACAACATTAAGTGCTGAAACCGCCGTGGCGGACGCCGATGCCGCGACCGAAGCGCTGGCCCGCGTGAAGTCCGAAATCGGCCGGGCCATCTTTGGCCAGGAGCGGGTGATCGAGCTGGCGCTGGCGGCGGTTCTGGCGGGCGGCCACGCGCTGCTGATCGGCGCGCCCGGCCTTGCCAAGACGCGCCTCGTGGAAGCGATGGGCACCGCCCTTGGCCTCGCCAACCAGCGCATCCAGTTCACGCCGGACCTGATGCCGTCCGACATCCTCGGCTCCGAAGTGCTGGACGAAAGCCCGGGCGGACAGCGGTCTTTCCGCTTCCTTAAGGGCCCGGTGTTCACGCAGCTGCTGATGGCCGACGAAATCAACCGCGCTTCACCCCGCACGCAGTCTGCCCTGCTGCAGGCCATGCAGGAGAAGCATGTGACGGTGGCCGGCGTGCGCCATGACCTGCCGGCGCCGTTCCATGTACTCGCGACGCAAAACCCGATCGAGCAGGAAGGCACCTATCCGCTGCCCGAAGCCCAGCTCGACCGGTTCCTGCTGAAAGTGGACGTGACCTATCCGGACCTCGACACCGAGCGCCGTATCCTGATCGAGACGACGCGCGGCAGCGACGCGCCGGTGCGGCCCGCCCTCGACGCCGGACGCCTGATGGCGATCCAGGCGCTGGTGCGCCAGATGCCGGTCGGCGAGAAAATCGTCGGCGCGATCCTGAACCTGATCCGCGAAGCACGGCCCGAGCAGACGAGCGATGCGCGCGTGAAGCGCCTCGTTGACTGGGGCCCGTCCCCGCGCGCTGGTCAGGCGCTGATGCTGGCGGCGCGCTCGCGCGCCTTGCTGCGCGGACGGCTCGCCCCGTCAATGGAAGATGTCGAGGCCCTCGCCGAGCCCTGCCTCGGCCACCGGATGGCGATGCGCTATGACCCGACGGGCGAAGCGCCGAAGCTCAGTGATCTGATCAATGACCTCGCGAGGAAAGCGGGATGATCACGCGCCTGTTGATGGGGACCCTGCTGCTCGCGGCCGCCGCGTGCACGACGCCTGTAGCGGAAACGCCGGCCGAAGTCGCAGCGCCTTGGGCTTGCCGCGATGTGGTGCGCGGCGCAGCGGTGCAAGCCTATGCGCTCGCCCGCTTCCGCGACGAACAGCGCGCGGTGATCCTGCTGCCGGCCGGCAAGGGTGCTGCAGAGTACGAAGAGGAAACGAAACGGCTCCGCGATGAGGCCGCACGCCTGCTCGGTGTGCTGAAAACGAACGACCCGGAGTCCGAGACGCTGCCGCCGCCCCCGCCCGTCTCGCCGGGCGCGATGACGGACGAGAAGGTTGCGGCCGGAATCGCCGCTGCGGATGCCTGCGTGGCCAACGCGGCCGGATGACCCCAGCCGCCGATCTTCGCGCTGAAGCCGAACGCCTCGCCCGGCAATTGCCGGGGCTGAACTTCAAGGCCGAGGCCTCGGAGGCGGCGCATATCGGCTCGGCCGGACGGCGGCGCGCGGGCGGCGGCGAGACCTTCTGGCAATACCGGCGCTATGCGCAGGAAGACGATGCCGCGCGGATTGACTGGCGCCGCTCGGCCAAGGGCGACGAACTCTATGTGCGCGAAACTGAACTCGAAACCGCGCGCACCGTGATGTTCTGGGCGGATGATCACCCGGGCTTCCGCTGGAAGGGCGAGGGCGACCTGCGCACCAAGGCGGAGGAGGCAATCCTCCTGATGCTGACGATGGCGATTCCGATGTCACGCGAGGGCGAGCGGATCGGCTCGCTCGGAACCGGGCGGCGGCCGAGCTTCGGCAAGCGCGCCGTGGACCGGCTGGCGAACGACCTGCTGCGCGGCACCGGCGGGAACTTTCCCGCACCGCCGCGCGCGGCGGCGACCCTGATCATCGCGTCCGACTTCTATGATCCGATCCCGGAATGGACGGCGCGGCTGGCGCCGCTCGCGGGCAAGTGCCCCGAAGGGGTGCTGCTGGCGGTCTCAGCCCCGGCCGAAGTGGACTTTCCCTATGAGGGCCGCATCAAGCTCTCGCGCCCCGGCGCCGCGATCGACCGCATCCTGGGCCGCGCCGAGACGATGCGCGAGGAGTACCAGCGCCGCTTCGCCGCGCAGCGCGCCGGCCTCGAAGACCTCGCGCGGCGCATGGGCTGGGGCTTTGTTTCGCACGTGACCGGCGCGCCGGGACTCGAAAGCGCGGCGCGGCTGAAAGCGGAACTCGAACGCTTCGGGGCCGCGCGGTGACAGCCCTTGGCCCTTTCCTTCTCGGCGCGCCCTGGGCGCTTGCGGCGCTCGTCGCCCTGCCCCTGATCTGGTGGGTGCTGCGCGCGACGCCGCCGGCGCCGAAGAATGTGGAACTGCCGTCGCTGCGCCTGCTGGACGGCGCGGTGCCAGTGGAAGAGACGCCGTCGCGCACACCCTGGTGGGTCTGGCTCATCCGTACACTGGCAGTTCTCGCCGCGATCCTCGGCCTGTCGCAACCCGTCTACGCGCCCGGCGCGCGCAGCGGCGAGACCGCCGAGCAAGGCCCGATCCTGATCGTCATCGACAATGGCTGGCCCGCAGCGCCGCGCTGGAACGAACTCACCAACGCCGCGAGTGCAACGCTGGACGCAGGCGACCGCGACACCGCCGTGCACATGCTTCTGACGGCGCCGCAACAGCTCAATCCCGATCCCGCCGTGCGCCTCTCGAAGGCCGATCTCGGCAAGCGGATCGGCACGCTGCAGCCGCAGCCCTGGGGCAGCGACCGGGCGGACGCGCTCAAGCGGCTCGACGCGTCAGGTCTGAAACCCGCACGCATCTTCTGGGCGAGTGACGGGCTGGAAGATGGCGGCGGCACCGCCTTCGCCGCCGACCTTGCCGCGCGTGCGCCGCTGACCGTGTTCGCCGCGCCCGCCGAAGGGCCCGTGGCGATCACCGGCCTCTCCGCCGCGACCGACGCGGTCACGGTGCGCCTCGCGCGCGCCGATGCCCGCGGGACGGCGCGCGCCTTCGTTTCGGCGCAGACGCGCGACGGCTCAGCCATCGCGTCCGGCGAAGTGGTGTTTGCGGCCGGCGAAACGCAGGCCGCTGCCGAGTTTGAGATACCGGCCGCGGCGCTCGCCCGCGTCGCGCGGTTCAACGTCACCGGGCGCTCCGGCGCGGGCACGGTCTGGCTATGGGATTCGGTGGATCGCACGCGCCGCGCTGGGCTCGTCGATGCCGGCACGGCAGCGCAGCCCTTGCTGTCCGACATGCATTATATCCGTAAAGCGCTGGAGCCCTTCGCGTCGATCTCCAGCGGCGATATCGAGACCGTTGTGGCGACGTCTCCGGATGCGATCATCCTGTCAGACGTCGGACAGATTCCGGCGGCGGATGTCGATATCCTCACGAAGTGGGTGGAAGACGGCGGCGCGCTGATCCGCTTCGCCGGGCCGCGCCTTGCCGCGCAGGGCGACGAGCTGTTGCCGGTGGGCCTGCGCCGCTCGTCACGCGCGCTGGGCGGCACGCTCGCTTGGGAAGAGCCGCAAGGGCTCGCCGCGTTTCCGGACACCTCGCCCTTCTTTGGCCTGCCCATTCCGGAAGATGTCCGTATACGCCAGCAGGTACTGGCGACGCCGGACCCGGAACTCTCGCGCAAGACCTGGGCGCGCCTGTCGGATGGTTCGCCGCTAGTGACCGCCGATGCGCGCGGCAGCGGCATGCTGATCCTGTTCCATGTCACCGCCGGGCCGGACTGGGCGGACCTTGCCTATTCGGGCCTGTTCGAACAGATGCTGCGCCGCGCGATCACCGCCGGGCGCGGCGAGGCGATCGAAGACACCGAAGGCACCTACATGCCGCAGCTGACGCTCGACGGATTTGGCCGCCTCGCCGGTGCGAGCGCGAACGCCGCGCCGATCAAGGCAACCGAGTTCAACACGACCTTGCCTTCCGAAATCCACCCGCCCGGTCTCTACCAAGGGCCTGCGGGCACTCGCGCGCTGAATGCCGGCGCGGGCGCAGAGCCGGAACTGATCCGCGAATGGCCGGCCTCGGCGCGCCTGCTGGGCGACGCCGAGGCGCGCTCGCTGCGGCTGGCGGGGCCGCTGCTCGGCTTTGCGGCGGCGCTGCTGGCGCTGGACCTGTTCATCGCCTTGCTCGTGGCCGGACGGTTGCGCGCCTTCCTGCCGAAGCGGCGCGCGGCGAACCTGGCGCTCGGCTTTGCGGCGCTGGCGGCCGTCTCCTTCGCTGTGCCGGAACGCGCGCTGGCGCAGTATGATTACCAGCTGATGCCGGATGGCAGCTACCGCTCGGTCTCGACCCAGTCCCGCATCGTGCCCCTGCCCGGCAACGGCGCGCCGCAGAAGCAGGTGGAAGCCGCGCTCGAGATGCGGCTCGCCTATGTCGAGACCGCCGACAATGCCCTGAACGCGCGCACCCGCGCGGGGCTGATCGGCATTTCCAACATCCTCCTGATGCGGACGTCCGTGGAGCCCGCCGAGCCACATGCGCTCAACCTCGAGACTGACGCGCTGGAGCTTTATCCGCTGATCTATTTCAATGTGCCGGGCAATGCCGCGCCGCTGTCGGACAAGTCGGTCCAGCGCCTCAACGCCTACCTGCGCTCCGGCGGCGCCCTGCTGATCGACACGCGCGCCGGCGAGACGGCGGGATCGCAGACGGATGTGACGAGTCTCGAGACGCTGCTCGAAGGCCTCGACGTGCCGCCGCTGCAGCCTGTCCCGCAGAACCATGTTCTGTCGCGCAGCTTCTACCTGATCAACGATTTCCCCGGCCGGTTTGCCGGACGCCGGCTCTGGATCGAACAGGCCGGCGACGCGGCGGCGCCGCGCGGCGACGGCGTCTCGCGCCTGTTCATCGGCGATGCCGACTGGGCCTCGGCCTGGGCAGTGGACCAGAACGGGCGTGACCTTTACTCCGTAGACGGAGGGGCCGAGCAGCGCGAGACGGCTCGGCGGTTCGGCGTGAACCTCGTGATGTATGTGCTCACCGGCAGCTACAAGGACGATCAGGTGCACATTCCAGCGTTGCTGGAACGCTTGGGGGAAGATGAAGGCAATGCGCGCGATCCGCGCCTGCCCGTCCGCATTCCGGACGGAGGCCCGCAATGAACGAGGCAGTCCGCCTCAGTTTCGAGCCGTTCCTCGGCTGGCCGCTCTTCTGGGCCATCGCGGGACTGACCGCGCTCGCCTGGCTGGCCTATCTCACACTGCGTGGGCGGGCCTGGCTGTCGCGCGCACTCGGCCTTGTGCTGCTGTCGGCGGCGCTGCTCAATCCGTCGCTGGTGCACGAGGAGCGCGAGCCGCTGCCCTCGGTCGCCGCCGTTATCCTTGACCGCTCCGAAAGCATGCAGTTCGGCGACCGCACGAAAGCCGCCGAAGCCGCCTATGCGGCGCTGACGGCCCGGCTCGCCGAGGACCAGACGCTGGAAGTGCGCACGCTGGAGACCAGCCCCGGCGATGACGGCACTTATCTGCACGGCGCGCTGGAAGGGCTGATGTCCGATGTGCCGCGCGACCGGATCGCGGGCGCGATCTTCGTCACCGATGGCCAGATCCACGACCTTCCGGACCCGGAGCTTGTCGAGAACCTGATTGGCCCGCTGCACGGCCTGATCGCGGGCGACGAGGACCGGGGCGACCGCAGCGTGCGGATCGTCAACGCGCCAAACTTCGGCATCGTCGGCGAGAGCGCCAACCTCATCGTGCGCGTCGAAGACCCGCGCGGCGGCGAGGTGGAGCTGCAAGTCTCGCTCAATGGCGGCGCGCCGGAGCGCATCCGCGTCAAGGCGGGCGAGGACACGCCCCTCCCCGTCGAGATCGAGCGGCGCGGCGAGAACATGGTGGTGATCGAAGCCGCGCCCGGGCCGGAAGAGCTGACCCTCGCCAACAACCGTACCGCGATGACCATCGCCGGCGTGCGCGACCGGCTGCGCGTGCTGCTGGTCACCGGCAAGCCGAACCAGGCCGGCCGCGTCTGGCGCGACCTGCTGAAATCCGATCCTTCGGTGGACCTCGTCCACTTCACGATCCTGAGACCGCCCTTCAAGACCGACTATGCGCGCCCCGAGGAACTGGCCCTCATCGCCTTCCCGACCGAAGAACTGTTCGAGGAGAAGCTGACAGAGTTCGACCTCATCATCTTCGACCAGTATGAGCGCCAGGGAGTCATCACGCAGGCCTACCTCGCCAACATG
>JBBSDJ010000052.1:0-15702 GCA_038249555.1 Caulobacterales bacterium | reverse complement strand
TAGGGGTATGCGGATGAAGCGAATTATTTTGCCGGCCCTGATGCGCATCAGTGAGGAATCCGAAAAGCCACTGTAGGTTGTTCCACGTGGGCTTGGTCACTGAAAAGGATTCTCCGATGACTGATGGACCGCTGACGCTCACCGCCAGATCGCTCGACCTGAGGATGAGCGAAGTAAAGTCCGCCTGCGATGCGCTGCGGCTCCGGCGCGTGCAGCCACACACTGCATAGGCTGTGATTGAGTGTTTATGAGCGGCAGCCCTGGTTTCCCCCAATTGGGGCTGCCGCTTTCCCAGAATTCAGGCGCCGGGCGGCGAGTGCGCCGACAGGTATCCTGAATCGAAGTCGGCAAGCCTGACGAGGCCTTCGCGGTCCAGGATCTCGACACTGCCGCTTCGGACATGAAGCAGCCGGGCGAGGCGCAGCTGTTTCAGAATCCGGTTCAGGTGTTCGGCCGACAGGCCCAGCGCATCGGCGACGACATATTGCGAGAGCGGACATTCGTAGGCGTTCAAGAGGCCGGCGTCGCTGTCGCCCAGACGGACCGACAGTTCGAGGAAGAAATGCGCCGTGCGTTCGCGGGCGCTGCGGCGTCCGAGGCTGATGAGGCGCTCCTCAAGCATCGCATGGGCGCGGGCGTGATCCCAGAACATGGCCCGTGCAAGCCCCGGCGCGAGCGCGAGGGCGCCGGAGAGGCGGTCGATACCGATTTCGGAAACTTCAGTATCGGTGATCGTCGACACATTGTGGCCGTGGAGAACGGCTACGGAGGGAAATGCCTGTGCGGGCGGATACCCGATCAGATCGCCCGGGACGTATACGGACAGAATCTGGCGTGCCCCGGAGGGCAAGGACCGGTGGGCGCAGGCCCAACCCTTGTGCAGGATGAAGGCGCGAATCGAAGGCTGACCGCGGCTGACGAGCGCGGCGTTGCCTTCATAGGAGCGCTGCTGGACGAGAAGCGTGGCGAGGATGCCGCGTTCCTCAACTGTGAGGCGGCCGGCGGCTCGGCCTTCGGAAACCGGGCGAGTATGCGAGGCGTCCATTGCGCTGGCCTGTTCGACAGCGCGGTCATGACCTTCCGGGCTGTCATCCCAAGGGGCCGGGCTGCCGACCGGGCGGCGCACAGACAGCGGGCTCAAGCGCCGCGTGTTGTCCAACTCTTCAGTCATAGACCCCCCGTTCCGCTGGAGCTTACCGGCGGCCCTGGATAACCTGGACAAGTACGATGATGATGGCGACGACGATCAGGATGTGGATGAAGCCGCCCAGCGTGTAGGAGCTGACGAGGCCCAGAGCCCACAGGACGATCAGGACGATAGCAACGGTCCACAGCATGGCAGGCCTCCCTGGCAGATGGTGACGGGCGCCACTCGGGCGACTGCAGGGCGCGGTATCAACCGCGTCCTGCAATCGCCGTTGCGCATTCCCCGGCAGACAAGCCGGCGCCATCATGGCGCTGGCAAAGTCGAAATTATCGAGATTGACACATAATCTGCCGGGGCTGGAGCGGCGAGGGTCGGAATCTACTTACCGGCGACGGGTGCGGGGCCAGGCAGCGGGTCCTGGTCGGTGGAATGTCCGTATTTCCCGGGCATGGCTTTCTCCGCACATTCCCAGATTCTGTGTTAGAGTCTGACTCTTAGACATTCCCAGATGCGGCCGAGTTGAAGGCGCCAATCATGCTAGAGCCGGAAGACCCGCCCCAGAAGAATGGGCAATTGCCGGTGCTGCGCGTTTCTGAAGGCGGCAACCGCACCGAAGAGGGGGCATATGTCCCCGTCGTAGCCATCGGCGCGTCTGCAGGCGGGTTGAAGGCGTTTATCCACTTGCTCGAAGCCGTGCCGGAACAGGCGGGCATGGCGTTCGTGCTGATCCAGCACCTGTCGCCCGACCATGAAAGCCTGATGGCCGAACTGCTGGGCGCGCGCACGCACATGATCGTGCGCCAGATCGAAGACAAGATGCGCATAGAGCGCGACTGCGTATACGTGAATCCTCCGGGTCAGGACGTCTCGCTGCTGGGCAACACGCTCTCGATCAGTGCCCATCTTTCCGACAGGAATGCGTCGTTGCCCTTCGACCACTTCCTGACATCTCTTGCGCTGGATCGCAACGACCGGGCGATGTGTGTCATCCTGTCCGGAACCGGGAACGATGGCAGCAAGGGCTTGAAGGCGGTGAAACGCGCTGGCGGCTTCGTGATTGCGCAGGACCCGCAGGATGCCGAAGCCGGCGGTATGCCGCGGAGCGCCATCCAGACGGGCGATGTGGACGCCATACTGACGACGGCGCAGATACCCTTCGCCCTGATGAACTGGAATGACCTTTCAATGGATGAGCGCGCGCCGGCGGCGTATGCGCAGGATGACCGTGTTCCGGACTGGCTGCACCAGGTGGTGCAGATCATCTTTGAACGGACGGGCGCCGATTTCCGCCTCTACAAGCCCGGCACGCTGGTGCGCCGGATTGCACGGCGCATGGCGCTGGCGACCACGACGGCGGGAAACGGCACGGATTATCTGAAGCTGCTTCTCTCAAGCCCGCAGGAATGCGAAGCCCTGGCCGCCGACCTCTTGATCAACGTGACGCGGTTCTTCCGGGATCCGCAGGTCTTCGATTTTCTCGAAGCCAGTGTGATACCGGACCTCGTGCGCAATCACCGGCTGGACCGGCCGCTGCGCATCTGGGTCGCGGGATGCAGTTCGGGCGAAGAGGCCTGGTCACTCGCCATGCTGCTGCGCGAAGCGATAGAAGCCGACGGGCGCGGCATCCGCCTGCAGATTCTCGCTTCGGACATTGACCCGGACGCCATCGCGACGGCGCGCGCAGGCATCTATGCGCCGTCGATCGCCGGCGATGTGTCTGCCGAGCGGCTGGCGCGGTATTTCACGCCGGATGAACGCGGCTACCGGATCCGCGATGACCTTCGGGCGCAGACCGTGTTCACGGTGCAGAACCTGCTCAGCGATCCGCCGTTTGCGCGGCTCGACCTGATCTCCTGCCGGAACGTGCTGATCTATCTGGGACCGGAAGCGCAATCGAAGATCATCTCGCTGTTTCATTTCGCGCTGGTCGCCAACGGCATCCTTCTGCTCGGCACGTCCGAAACCGGCGGCGATGTCGGCGGGCGATTCGAAATCGTGTCGAAACCCGCCCGCGTCTATCGTCACATCGGCCGGGCACGTTCGCGCGGAACGGACGATACAACCACACATTTCGGACAGGATGCCGAGGGCAACCTTTTCGTCATGGACCTTGAGCCTGCACCAGACCTGCGATTTGCGGATGTCTGCCGGCGGGTGGTTGCCCGGCACTATACGCCCGCGTCGGTGCTGGTCACCCGGGACGGGACCTGCCTCCACTTTCTTGGTCCGATCGATCTTTATCTGGATGTCCCTCAAGGATCCGCAACGCTGGAAATCCTGCCGATGGTTCCTCTGTCGCACCGCGCCGTGCTGCGTGATGCGATCATCCGCACCGGGACGGAAGAGCCGCTGATACAGATTGCCGGACTGAAGACCTCAAAAGCGGGCAGCACGGCAGCGTTCAGCACCGATGTCCGGTTTGTGCCGGATGACGGCGATGAACTCGTGCTGATCACGTTCCAGCCCCGCGCGGAACCGCCCGCTGCCTCTGAAACTTCCAGCAGCGACAAAGGTAGACAAACCCTGCGGCTGGTCGAAGTGGCCGGGCTTCGCCAGGAACTGGACCATACGACGCGGCTGCTCGAGCGCGCGATGGAAACCGAGCGCAAGATCCGGCGCGACTCGCTGCGGCTGAACGAGGAATATCAGTCCACGAACGAAGAGCTGGTGACCTCGAAGGAGGAGCTGCAATCGCTGAACGAGGAACTGACGGTTCTCAACAGCCAGTTGCAGGAAGCGTTGGAGCGCCAGCGAACGACCTCGGACGACCTGAAGAACGTTCTCTACAGCACGAACGTGGCGACGCTGTTCCTCGACCGGCAGCTGTGCATCCGGTTTTTCACGCCGGCGACGAAGACAGTGTTTGGCGTGATCGCGTCGGACATCGGCCGGCCGCTGGCCGACCTGCGCTCGCTCGCGGTCGACACGCAGTTGATGGTCGAAGCCGAGGCCGTGCTGCAATCGGCCGAGATCATCGAGCGGGAAGTCTCGACGCCGGACGGCGCCTGGTTCCTGCGCCGCATCCTGCCCTATCGCAGCCATAGCGAAACGATTGAAGGCGTCGTCATCACCTATATCGATGTACTGGAGCAGCACAAAGCGGTGGAGGCGCTGGAGGCGGCGATCCGGCAGGCGGAGCACGCGAGCATCGCGAAGACGCGCTTCCTGGCGACCGCCAGCCATGACCTGCGCCAGCCGCTGCAGACGCTCACCTTCATCCACGGGCTGCTGGCGCGCGGCGCCGTCAAGCCCGAGGCCAAGCACCTGGTGGACCGGATCGAGCAGGCGGTGGGCGCGATGTCCGGCATGCTGAACACGATGCTGGACATCAACCAGATCGAAGCCGGCGTGATCACCTATGAGCTGGAAGACTTTCCGATCTCGGAAATCCTGTCCAGTCTGCACACGGAATATATGTATCACGCGGAGGCGAAGTCGCTGGAGCTGCGGCTGGTGCCGTCGAGCGCGATCATCCAGACCGACCGCCGCCTGCTGCTGCAGATGATCCGCAACCTCCTGAGCAATGCGATCCGTTATACCGATTCCGGCTGCGTGCTGATCGGGTGCCGGCGGCGCAAGGGCAGCGTTCGCATCGAGATCTGGGATACCGGGATCGGCATAGACGGCGAGGAGCTGCCGAACGTTTTTGGCGAGTATCACAAGATCAACAGCCGGGGCCGGTCGCCGACCGAAGGCATGGGTCTCGGGCTGTCGATTGTCCAGCGGCTGGCCGACATGCTTGGCCACCGTGTCTATGCCCGCTCGTCGCCGGGGCGCGGATCGATGTTCTCCATCGAGGTACCCCTCGCCCCGGTTGCCAACGGCCATGCAGGTGACAGTCTGCCTTCGGCCGATCCGGTATCGCCGAAACGCGCTGCGGCGCGGACGGCGAGCATATTGCTGGCCGAGGATGACCCCGACCTGCGCCAGCTGCTCCAGATCTTGTTGCAGCAGGACGGGCACACGGTCGCGGCAGCCGCGGATCTGGACTCGGCCCTGCAAGTGGCCGGCAAAGGCCGCAGCGCGCCCGAACTGCTGATCGCGGACTACAACCTGCCCAACGGGCAGAATGGTCTCGACCTCGCCCTGCAGCTGAAACGGACCATCGCGCCGGACATGGAAGTGATCATCCTGACCGGGGACATCTCGACGGCGACGCAGGTGCTGATCGCCAAGGAAGAGTTCCGGCAGCTGAAGAAGCCTGTGAGCCCCGGCGAGCTTGAGGCCGAAATCCAGCTGGCGATCCAGCGTACGCGGCTGGTGCCGCGGGCCGTTGTGCCGAAAGCGGAAATTGCCGCAGGGCATACCCAGGTGGTGATTGTCGATGATGACAGGAACTTCTGCGAGTCCCTGACCGGACTGTTGCAGGCGGACGGGCTGAAGGTGCGCTCTTTCGCGTCGGGCGAGGCTTTTCTTGCGACCCTCAGCACGCTGACGGCTGCTGACGAGCCGGTCTGCGTGCTGATTGACGCCTATCTTGGCGGCCTGAGCGGATTTGATGTTCTGGACGCCCTGCGCCGGGCGAAATCGCCGGCGGCGGCCATCATGATCACCGGCAGCAGCGATGTTCGCATGGCCGTGAAAGCGATGAAGGCGGGCGCGCTCGACTTCATTGAGAAGCCGATTGATGTCCCGACCCTGCGGCTTGCGATCGACCTGGCGCTGGCGACCGGGCGGGATTCTGCGGCCATCATCGCGCGGAGGACAGCCGCAGCCGCGCAATTGCAGAAGCTGACGGCCCGGGAGCGCGAGGTGCTCGACCGGATACTCAGTGGTCAACCGAACAAGAACATTGCGGCCGATCTTGGCATCAGCCAGCGCACCGTTGAAAGCCACCGGGCCTCGGTGATGATCAAGACCGGCTGCAAGACACTGCCGGCGCTCGTAAGACTGGCCGTCAGGGCGGCGTGACGCGCCGCCCCACCCGGATCAGTTGGGGCTTAAGATATTCGAAGACCGAAACCGCTAGCGGCGGTTCCAGAGGATGACACCAACGATCATGGCCAGACCTGCCGCAAGGCCGAGGCTGGCTTTCGGGCGGTCTTCGACGAAATCACGCATGAGTTTGACCGCCTTGGAAGTTTCCTTTTCTGCAGCATAGGTAAAGTGGCGGACGCCGTCTTTGGCGTCGTGGACGACATCGCCGGCATACTCGTTTAATCCGTGGGCTGTCTTTCTGGCGGCGACGGTTGTGTCGTGGAACGCGGTGACAGCTGCGTCACCCATGTTCTTGCCGGCTGCCGCGAAGGAATTCGCACGATTTTCATGGGACATTCTGGTTACTCCGGGAGGTTTACTTGACGGACGGATTAGCCCGTCCTGCTTGATTATCATCGCGTCTACGCGGTCCGCAGTCTCGGAATGTACGGCTGGGCGTCATTCGAAGGCACGCCGGGCGCTGAACTGCGCGGCGCCTTTGCGACGAGGGCGGCGACCTGCTGCATCAGGTCGTTCATGGCATCCCGGGCGCTCAGGCCCGAGTCCGTGCTGTAGCTCGCCTGGTTCTCCGACAACAAAACCGTCAGGCGAGACCGGGCCCGCGAGACGCGGCTCTTGACGGTTCCCGTTGCGCATCCGCAGACCTTCGCCGCTTCGATGTAACTCATGCCGCCGGCCCCGACGAGCAGAAGCGCTTCCCGCTGATCTTGCGGCAGCAGCGCGATCAGGTTGCGAAGCGCGAGGAGGTCCAGTTCGTCGCCGCTTTCCGTTCCGGCCGCCGGCATCTCCGACATCGCATCATCCGCAAGCGGCAGCATCCGCCAGCTTCGGCGCTTGTAGGAAAAGAACACGTTGCGGAGGATCGTGGTGCACCAGGCCTTCAGGTTTGTGCCTGGCTGGAAGCGGTCGCGGGCCATCCATGCATTCAGGAGCGTATCCTGAAGCAGGTCATCCGCAAGGCTGGCATTGCTGCACAGGCTGAGCGCGTAACGCCGAAGCTGGGTCAGCTCCCGCACCAAGGCTTCCTGAAAGTCCGTATCTGGAACTTCTCGCGGGAGCGTTGGAAAACGATCCGAGAAGGGCGTGACGACCGGACGCGCCCTTGGTAGCAAGACCGCAGCGTCGGACGCCCTCGCACCAGACACAGGCCGGTACTTTCGAACTATACGCACAGTAGATTCAATTGCGCTCATTGCGCTGGGCCCTCCAGATGGGCTGGTTCCTGCGCGGGCGATCCGCGGAATTCGGGAACGAGCCATTCGTGTTCGTCTGAACACATGGGCAAATTGTATCGGGAATACTGATGCTGGTTAGCTTCGGGATATCCCTAGGCGAGCTGCTTACGTGAACTTCCGGAAAGATTGGAACCTTTGCTCCCCCTATGCGCTCATGCAGCACGTGCCGTGCTCCACAAAGGGGCGGCCTGGGAGAATTCACATGTCAAAGAAATTCGGAGCAGCCCTGTTTGGTGCGCTTCTGCTTGCATCGCCTGTCGCTTTTGCGGAACCCGCGCGCGATGAACTCATCCGTACCGAAGCACAAATCAGTGCGCTGAATACCGCTGATGCTTCGACCGCAGCGCCGAATAATTTCCAGGAAGCGCAACTTCGCCTGAACGAAGCGCGTGAAGCTGAAGACAAGAACAAGGACGAGGTGTCCCTCTGGCGCTCTGCCGAAGCTTCGCTTCAGGCGGACATCGTCCAGGAAAAGATCAAGCTGAAGGCACTTGAGCGCACGGTCTCGGAAATCGAGACCGGTATCGCCACGCTGCGCCGCGAACTGAACTCGTAGAAAGTCATGACCATGAAACGCACACTTACGAAAACAGCCGGCATCGCAGCCCTCGCCCTTGCAATGGGCGCTTGCTCGTCGATGCCTGACCCGAGCCCGCGCCTGCTGGCGGCGGAAGCTTCCCTGCAACGCGCCAAGGCCGATCCGGCGGCGATGGAAACCGGCCGTTCCGCGGTCGAAAAAGCCGACGTAGCGCTGGTGCAGGCCCGCGACTACTACATGCGTGGCAAGGACGACGAATACATCCACACGATCCGGATGGGTGAAGGCTATGTCGCCCTTGCCGAAACTCGCGGCGCTCAGCGCGAAGCGAATGCCCGGATCGAGGCTCTGAACACCGAACGCGCTGAAGTGGTTTCGCAAGCCCGGCTTCGCGAAGTCGCCAATGCTGAAGCTGCAACGGCAACTGCTGAAAACCGCGCGGATCAATCCGAGTCTGTTGCCGCAAAGGCGGTCGCTGACCGGGCTGCTGCGGACGCTGCACGGCGGGCCGCTGAAGCGCGCGCGGCGTCGCTCGCCTCCGAGCTTAGCGAGTATGAACAAACGAAGACCGAACTTGGACTGACGCTCATCCTGCGAGACCTGCAGTTTGCGTCTGACTCGGCCGTGCTCACGCCGGGCGCCCAGAACCGGCTTGCACCGCTCGCGGCCTTCATGGCGAAGCAGCCTGAAGCGCGCATCCAGATTGCGGGACATACGGACTCCCAGGGAGCCGATTCCTACAATCAGAACCTCTCCGCGCAACGTGCGGCGTCTGTCGCAACCTATCTCGTGTCGACCGGCGTGACGGCCGACCGGATCAACAGCGTCGGCTTTGGCGAGAGCGTGCCGCTGTCGTCCAATGACACTGCGGCCGGCCGGGCGATCAACCGCCGTGTCGAAGTGACCATTCTCGACTAGGCGCCGGTCTGTTCACGCACTTCGCTTTCGCAGCCAGCCTTGCCTTCCGGGACCAGGCTGGCTGCACCTGATTCTGACCAGCTTCACTTCTGGTTACCTGCACCGGTTTTGATTGGGAATTGATATGGGACGCGAACAGTCCAGCGCCACGCCGAAAGGGCCAATGCGCCACATCCCTCCGGCAGAGGCCAACCGCAACCTCCGGCTTGCTGCAGACTCCCAGGCTGCGTATCCGCCCGAGCGAGCCCGCGACGGCGAGCTTGTTCCCGGGCCGTTCGGCCTGAAACTGGAACGATATGCGCTGCAAGGCGGCCGACCTCCCCTTTCAATCCGTTCACTGATGGCCCACAAGCGCACTTTCGAACCCGGCGTACAAGTGATGCAGCAAGGCGATGCCGGCGGCGTCGCCTATATCATCGAGCAGGGATGGACCTTTTCGAGCAATGTCCTGCGCAACGGCTCGCGGCAGATACTGGACGTCCAGATACCCGGAGACGTTGCCGGCCTGCAGAGCCTGCCCGTTCCCACCGCCGCCAACGATGTGACCGCCATCACCAAGGTGCATGCGTTCGAAATCCAGCTTGATGCTGTCATGGATGCCATCTCGTCAGACGCCGACCTCGCGGCCTTCATCTTCTGGCTCGCGGCCCGGCAGAACGATGTCGCCTCTGTCCGGATCATCGATATCGGCCGGCGCACCTCGGTCGAGCGGGTGGCGCATTTCATTCTGGAGCTGGCCACTCGCCTGCGGCTGGCCGGGATCGGAACAGACTCCGGATTCCCCTGCCCGCTCACGCAATACCTGCTGGGTGACGCGCTCGGACTGACATCGGTGCATGTGAACCGGGTCTTGAGGAATCTGCGCACGTCGGGTCTGGCGCATCATCAACGCGGCTGGATCAGCCTGCTGAATGCCGGCGAGCTGAGCGCTGTCGCCGGGTTCAGCAGCGCCTATCTGCGGGGTACGGGTACTGAGTGTACGGACGAAGTGTGAGACGGCGCCGCTGGTCAGGGACCAGGGCGCCGCCGTCATGCTTGCACGGGGCAGATGCCTATTTCAGCGCGCGGGTCGCTTCTTCGAGTTCGCGGTGCGCTTCGGCATCCCTGCCGGCATGCTGGGCTTTTTCCGCGGACTGATAATGCTTCAGCGCGTTGGCCTTTTTCTGGCCTTCCGGCGCCTTGTCCCAGGCGGACTTCACAGCCTGCATCTTGCTGGTGACGCCGGACTGGTTGCCTTCGCCCGTCTTGGATCCGGCCGGCAGCACGGCGTGGCCTTCGTCCGTAGCGGTGCCCGCCGGCAGGACGGCGTGGTCAGCTTTGCTGTCCTTGTTCATGTTGTCCTTGTTCATGTTGTCGTTCGACATGGTCTTCTCCTTGGGTTGTGCCCGGCGACCGGAACAGGCGCCGTGGGCACAAACGGTTTGCGTGGGATCGCCAACCTGAAATCAATATAGTGCCGGCCCCGCCGGCGGGCGTTGATGCAGGTTGGTTTCAAACCAAATGGTAATCCTGCGGCGGTTATTGCGCTTCGATCGACAGGATGACCGGTTCCAGGAATGCGGCGAGCGGCGCCGAGATCACGACCACTCCCTCCTTGGTCGGATGAAGTCCGTCCGGCTGCAGGAGCGAGGGATCGCCTTCGATCTGTCCGAGCAAGGAGGGATAGTAGGGTACGCCATACTCGGCGGCGAGTTCGGGGTAGATGGCGGCGAAGGCGGCTTCCCGGCTGCCGGATTCCAGAGCTCCGCGCGGCGTGAGGCCGACGAGCACGGCGGGGATACGGGCGGCCTTCGCGCGCTCCAGGATGGCCGCGAGATTGGCGCGGGCGATGTCCGGCGGCACGCCCATCAGGAAATCGTTCGCACCGAGGGCGACGACGAGCAGATCCGGCTCGGCGGCGGCAACGCTCCACTCGAAGCGGGCGAGGCCGTTGGCGGTGGTATCACCAGAGACGCCGGCATTGACGGCGACGGCGTCAAGGCCGCTGGCGCGCCAGATGGCCTCGACCTGATCGGGCAGCGCCTCGTCCGGCTGCAGCCCGTATCCGGCGGTCAGACTGTCGCCGAGAAACACGACGACTTTCGAGTCGCTGGAGATTTCCGCCTTGGGGGTCGGCGCTTCCTGCACGGACGGGGCGGCTGCGGGCGACGGCGACAGGTCTGCGGGCTGTCCACAGGCTGTCAGGACCAGCGCGATCACCGCGGTGAAAATTGAGCGGCTGAGGGGTAGCCCTTGCCGGGCTTGCGGCGCAAACGAGTTCATACGTATCGATAGACTTCGCATCCCACGCTGACAATGTGCGCCGGGTTCAACAGAAAGTGTTTTTGAATGGCTGAAGCGCTGCGACTGACCGGGGTCTGGCTGACGTTCCCGGCCGCCTCCGGTGCGGATGGATCGGCTTCGCTGGATGTCCTGAAGGGCGTTGATTTTGTCGCCATGGATGGCGAGAGCGTTGCGGTTGTGGGGCCTTCGGGATCGGGCAAGTCTTCACTGATTGCGGTTGCCGCAGGGCTGGAGCGTGCCAGCCGGGGCGAGGTCACGCTGCTGGGCCAGCGGATCGAGACCTATGGCGAGGACCAGCTGGCCAAGCTGCGCCGGGGCCGGGTCAGCATGGTGTTCCAGTCGTTCCACCTGCTGGAAACGATGACGGCGTTCGACAATGTGCGGGCACCGCTGGAGATCGCCCGGCTGGACAAGGTGGATGCGCGCGCCAATGCGGCGCTCGACGCGGTGGGGCTGAGCGCGCGGCGGCTGCACTATCCTGGACAGCTGTCGGGCGGCGAGCGGCAGCGTGTTGCAGTGGCGCGGGCCCTAGCCTCCGATCCGGCGCTGGTGTTTGCCGATGAGCCGACGGGCAATCTGGACGCCGAAAGCGGGCGCATCGTTGCAGATCTGCTGTTCTCCATCGCCAAGGACCGGGGCTCGACGCTGGTGATCGTGACGCATGACGCGGACCTCGCCGCGCGCGCCGGACGGACGGTGCATATGCGCGACGGGCACATCGTATGAACAGCGTATCGTTAAAGCTCGCACGCAGCGAGCTGTCCCGGGGCTTCAAGGGGTTCTGGATCTATCTTGCGTGCCTCGCCCTCGGCACGGCAGCGATTGCGGCGGCCGGATCGGTGACCGAGACGTTTTCGCGGGGCGTCGCCGGCGAGGCACGCGCCTTGCTCGGCGCGGATGCACAGTTCACCACTGCGCAGCGGCGTCCCACCGCCGAAGAGCGGGCCTTTGCCGAAAGCCTGGGGGCGATATCCGAAACTGTCTCGCTGGATGTAATGGGCGCGGCGAACGACGTGCGGGCACAGGTCGATGTGACCGCAGTGGATGGCGGCTATCCACTGATCGGCAAGGCCGTGCTATCGGGCGCGGAGACCGACCTGCAAGCGGCGCTGGCCAAGCGCGGCGACCGCTGGGGCGTGGTGGTGACGCAGTCTTTCCTCGACACGTTCGGGGTGGCGATGGGCGACGCGGTCGAGATCGGCCCGGTCTCGGGTGTTGTAACCGCGCGGCTGGATCTGTCGCCGGACCGGATCGGCACGCCGGGCACGTTCGGGCCGGAAGCGACGGTGGCGCTGGACGCGATGGCGGAGGCCGAGCGGCTTTCCCCTGGTCAGCTGTTCCGGTCCAGCGTGCGGATCCTGTTCAAGCCCGGGCAAACGTTTGCCGCAGCGGAGAAAACCTTCAATGAAAGCTTTCCGGACGAGGGCACCCGGCTGAGGGGGCCGGAAGATGCGGTCGACGGGCTGCAGAACCTGTTGCAGACGCTGAACAGCTTCCTCGCCGTGATCGGCATTGCGGCACTGGTGGCAGGCGGCGTGGGCGTGGCGCAGGCGACGGCGGCGTTCCTCGACTCGCGCCGGCAGTCGATTGCCGTGCTGAAAGTGTTCGGCGCGGATGCGGCGACGATCCGGGCGGCTTACCTGCTGCAGCTGGGCGTGCTGGCATTCGTGGGGGCACTGGCCGGCACGGCGCTGGGCGCGGCGGCGCCGTATCTGCTGGCGCTGTTTGCGGGCGGCGCAATTCCGATTCCGCAGGCGCTGGGACTTTATCCGGTGGCCTTGCTCAAGGCGCTGGCCCTCGGTGTGCTCGCGGCGGCGGTGTTCGCCCTGCCGGTGATCGGACAGGCGCGGGCGACGCGGCCGGCTTCGCTGTTCCGACGGATCGGCGAGGCGGAGCGAACCTCGGCGCCCTGGATCGAACGCGGGTGGGCAATCGGCGCGGCGGCCGCGTTGGCGGGATTGGCTGTGGCCACCAGCTACCGCCCTGCCCTGACGGCGATGATCCTTGTCGGCGCGATGGTCACGGCGGGCGTGTTTGTTTTGGCGGCGATCCTCGTGAAGCGGCTGGCGAAGGCCGCCTCCGCCGAGGCGCGCGGTTTCTGGCGGCTGGCGCTGGCAAACCTCGGCGGGCCGGGCTCACTCGCGCCGACCATTGTGCCGGCGCTGGGGCTGGGCCTGGCGCTGCTGGTGCTGGTCGTCTCGGTACAGACGAATCTCATCCGGCAGATCACCGACACCGCGCCGGCCAATGCGCCGTCGCTCGTCTTTTCACAGATTCCGAATGCGAAGGTGGACAGTTTCAATGACGTTCTGAATGCAAATGGGGTCGATACGGATAATCCGGATGCCTATCGCCAGGCACCGTTCCTGCTGGCGCGCGTCATTGCGCTGAAAGGCAAGCCGCTCGTGGAAGACGATGTGGCGGAATCCGAACGCTGGGTCGTGCGCGGTGAGACGAGCCTGACCTACTTTGCGGAGGCGCCGCCGGAGACGGAACTGGTTGCGGGGAGCTGGTGGGATGCGGATTATGCCGGGCCTCTGCTGGTGTCGGTCGAGGAGGATGCCGCGAAGGGGCTGGGCGTCGGGGTGGGCGATACGATCGGCTACCGGATCGCCGGGCGCGAAGTGACCGCGACGGTGGCCTCGCTACGCAAGGTGGACTGGGGCACGTTCGGGATAGGATCGAACACGGCGTTCATCCTCTCGCCCGGAACTCTGGAAGCGGCCAACCCGGCCTATGTCGCGATTGCAAAGGCCACGCCCGAACAGGAAAGCGCGATCATCGCGGCGCTCGGCACGGGCCTTCGCGAAGTGGTGGTGTTCCAGACGCGGCCCGCGCTGGAGACGGCCGCGCGGGTGTTCGGTCAGATTGCCCTGGCGGTGAACGCCGCGGCCGGCATCGTGACGCTGGCCGGATTGCTGGTTCTGCTCGGGACCTTCGCGTCGCTGGCCCAGAAGCGCCGGCGCGAAGCGGCGCTTCTGAAAGTGTTCGGGGCCTCGCGCGGCGAAATCCTGCGGCTGTATGCGACCGAGTTTGCCGTGGCGGCGGGCATCGCGGCGCTGGTGGGGACGCTGATCGGTATCGGCGCGTCCTGGCCGATTGTGACCTATGTGTTCGAGGCGACCTGGAGCCTGCCGTGGCAACCGGCTGCGTGGGTGATGGGCGCGGCGATTTTCGTTTCGGCTCTGGGCGGGGCATTTGTGGGCCTTTCGACCCTGTCGCGGACGCCGGCTGACGTGCTGCGGACGCCGTAACGCGAGCCATCTCCATGGCGCCGTCCAGCAAAATTGTTGGAACTTCGATCAGCGTCCCGCGTTGTTTGTCCGACTGCAGCCCACTGGGAACTGCAGCCTAACAAAGGAGAGAACAATGAAGGTCAAATTCGCCGTTCCCGCCATGGCGCTTGCCGCCATGCTTCTGGTTGCGTGCAACACTGTCGAGGGCGTCGGCAAGGACGTTGAAGCCGCCGGCGAAGGAATCCAGGAGGGCTCCGAAGCCGTCGAGGAAGATCTCAAAGATTAAGTCTGGCAGACTGGCCAGTCAAAGCGTGCCCCCGAAACGGGGCACGCTTTTCTTTTGGGCCGAGTGACGCTCAGTGCTCGATCGGGAATGTCAGCTCAATGATGACATTGTCCGGATCTTCCCCGAGGTCTTCGACCGAGCCGCCCATCTGGCGCGCGAAGGCGGCAAGGAAGATGTTCGTATCGCGCGTTCGCGTCGCCTCGTCTTTCGCGGAAGGATCCCGGCCGCAACTCATGCGCAGACGCGCGTGACCGTTCTCGTGCCGAAACTCGAGGCTAAGGTCGCGGATGACCCCGCTGTCTCCGGTGGCAGGGCAGAGATGATCGAATGCTTCCTGCACGAACATCGCCATCGGCACGGCAATGTCGGACGGGAGCAATACATCCTCAACGTCCGGCACAAGATGCCGGCTCTCTTCTTCCCAGCCTTGCCGCTCATGGATCTGCTTGCAGATCGCATCGAACAGTTCTGACGCCTCGACGGTTTCGATATGCGATTCATTGAGCAGCGAATGATGCACGGCCGCCATCATGGAGACGCGTTGGGCGGCGATGCGCAGGGCCACCTGGGTTTCCGGCTGGACTTCGTTGCGGACCTGCAATTTCAGCATGCTGAGCATAACCTGCAGGTTGTTCTTGACGCGGTGATGCGTCTCGCGGAAGGCGCCCTTCATGCGGGTAAGGGCCTGACGAAGGTCGGATTCGTGAACCGTGACGCTCTCGGTCAGGTCGTCAAATGCGCGGGCGAGTTGCTGAAGCTCTGCCGGGGCCCGTGCGAGATCATTTGCCAGCGGCGTATATTCAGCCGAGCGGCGCAGGTCCGAAATGCGCAGCCGCAAACGCTCGAGCCAGCGCAGCACCAGCGTGTCCATGATCCATGTCGCCGTGAGCAATGCGGCGAGGAACGC
Source organism: Caulobacterales bacterium (assembly GCA_038249555.1). Taxonomy (GTDB): domain Bacteria; phylum Pseudomonadota; class Alphaproteobacteria; order Caulobacterales; family Hyphomonadaceae; genus Hyphomonas. The sequence continues at coordinate 214 of JBBSDJ010000052.1, read as the reverse complement.
GAGAATGGGGATCGTCAGTGCAACGACGGTCTCGATCCGCGAATTCCGGGGCGTCGATGAAGGCGTGAGGATCCACAGGTTGTCGGTCGCCAGCGGCATCACGACCACGTCAACCCGCCCGCCCTGGGGCAAACGAAGCTGGCGCGCGGTGCGCTCCAGGATGGCTTCGCTGGTCAGCCACTCAACCGGTACGCGCTCGACGATCCCGGAACCC
>JBBSDJ010000051.1:0-16123 GCA_038249555.1 Caulobacterales bacterium | reverse complement strand
GTCACCGGACGCGGCGGCAAAGGCCTGGTCGCCCAGAATATCTGGGGCCGCGACAAGAAAGGCGGGCCGGTCAAGCGGGTCGCGCAATCCTTCCCCGTGGGCGAAGGCGACGAGGTCATGCTGGTCACCAATGCCGGCCAGCTGATCCGCACCCCGGTCGACCAGATCCGGATTGCCGGAAGGTCAACCGGCGGCGTCTGGGTGCTGCGCACCAATGGCGACGAGAAGGTTGTTTCGGTCGCCCGTCTTGTCGAAGACGGTGAAGCCGGTATGGATAAACCCGAGGGCGGACAGGGCTAAGCGCCTGCCGGACGACTGGACTGGTTACTGGAGGGCCGCACGTGCGCCGAATTGGACTATACCCCGGCACTTTCGATCCGCCGACGAACGGTCATATCGACATTTTCGGCCGGGCGATGAAGCTGGTCGACGAGCTGATCATCGGCGTCGCAGTCAATGAATCCAAGAAGCCGCTGTTCTCGCTGGAGGAGCGGGTGGCGATGGTTAAGGCCGAGACGGCGCGGCTGAACGGGCCAGGGCTGGCGGAAATCCGCGTGATGCCGATGCACGGCCTCCTGATGAAGTTTGCCGAGGCCTGCGGCGCCCAGATCATCGTGCGCGGCCTGCGCGCGGTCCAGGACTTCGAATACGAGTTCCAGATGACGGCGATGAACGAGCAACTGAATCCCGACATTGAAACCGTCTTCCTTATGGCCGATGTTCGCCATCAGGCCGTTGCCTCCCGGCTCGTGAAGGAAATCGCGAGCCTCGGCGGCAACATCACGCCGTTCGTCACGCCTGACGTGAAGACGGCGCTGTTGGAGAAGTACAGGAAATGAAACGTGTCGCGTTTGGAATTGCCGCCGGCCTTCTCGGGCTGGCCTTGCCCGCATGCGGGGATACTCCGGCCCAGCCCGCCTGGACGCAGGGCGCCGGGGCCGAGACCGCCGACGAGGCCACTTGGCGCGCGGTCGATCCGGCGAATCTCATCGTCTTCGAGACGACAAAGGGCCGCATCCTGATCGAAGCCTTCCCGGACGTGGCGCCGAAGCACTATGCGCAGTTCACGAAGATCATCAAATCCGGCGACCTGGACGGCACCACATTTCACCGCGTGATCGACGACTTCATGGCGCAGGGCGGCGACGTCTGGGCCAAGAAGGGCGTTGATCCCGGCTGGCCGGGCATTCCGGGCGAGTTCACGTTCCGCCGCGATGTGGCCGCGACGCCGCTGGACGTGGTGATCGGCCCCGAGGACACCGGCAAGAACGGCTACCTCAAGGGCTTCCCGATGCTGACGCAGCCGAACTTTTTTGCGGAGATGTCCGCCGACGGACTGGTTTCGACCTCGATCCCGCATTGCCGCGGCGTGCTGTCTACGGCGCGCACGGATGATCCGAATTCGGGCGACACGCAGTTCTTCCTGATGCGCGAACACTCGCCGCACCTCGACAAGCAGTACACGTCCTGGGGCCGCGTGATCGCGGGGCAAGACGTGGTCAAGGCCCTGAAGAAAGGCGCACCGGGCAGTGGCACGGTGGACGATCCGGACCTGCTGACCTCGGCCAAGATCGCCGCCGACCTGCCGGAAGCGAGCCGCCCCAAAGCCTGGGTGCTGCGTACGGATACCGAGGCCTTCGCGGCCGAACTCGCCACCAAGGGCGAAGTCGATGTGTGCGAACTGCCGGCGATCCCGGCGATCGTGAAGTAAGTGCAGCCTTGACGCTTTGCCCATGCCTGCGCGATGAGCGCGGGCATGGACCTTTCCCAATTCAACTTTGACCTGCCCGAGGCGCTGATTGCGCTGCGTCCGGCTGAGCCGCAGGATGCGGCGCGGCTTCTGGTGGTGCACGGCGACGGGCGGCTGGAGGATGCGAGCGTGCGCGACCTGCCGCGCTATCTCGCCCCCGGCGACGTGCTGGTGTTCAACGATACGCGCGTCCTGCCTGCCGCGCTGAAGGGCATGCGTCCCGCGCGCAATGGCGCCAGCCGGGACGTGACCGTGGATGTGAACCTGGTCGAACGGATTGACCCGCGCCGCTGGCTGGCGCTCGCGCGGCCCGGACGCAGGCTCAAGGAAGGCGACACAATTCAGTTCGCCGACGGATTCTCCGCAGCCATCACCGGGCGCCGCGAAGGCGGCGAGATCGAGCTGGAATTCGACTGCGAAGGCGCCGCCCTCGAGGCCGCGCTGGACCGGCACGGCGCGATGCCCTTGCCGCCCTATATAGCGCGGCGCCGGCCTGCCGACGCGAAGGACCGCGAGACCTACCAGACGAAATTTGCCGGCGAGGAAGCCGCCAGCGTGGCGGCGCCCACTGCCGGGCTGCACTTCACGCCGCGCCTGCTGGAAGAGATCGACGCAGCCCGGATCGCGCGGGAAACCGTGCGGCTTCATGTCGGGCTCGGCACGTTCAAGCCGCTGGAAGAAAAACATCTTCTGGAGAACAAGCTGCACGAGGAATGGCGGCGCCTGACGCCGGAAGTCGCGGCGCGGCTGAACAAGGCTCGGGCAGCTGGTAACCGTATTGTGCCGGTCGGGACAACCGCAATGCGCACGCTGGAAAGCTGCGCGGAGTATGACGGCACGCTGAACGCAGCCACCGGACCGACCGACATTTTTCTCAAACCCGGAGATCGTATCCGGGCCACCGATGCGCTCGTGACGAACTTCCACTTGCCGGAATCCAGCCTGTTCATGCTCGTCTGTACACTGATGGGCACGGACGTGATGCAGGCCGCCTACCGGCATGCCATCCGTGAAGGCTACCGCTTCTATTCCTACGGCGATGCCTGCCTGCTTTTGCCGTGATGAAGTAGGAGCTCAGTTACGCCGGAACGTCAGGTGCATCGCATCACACCCGCAGCGTTTGCTGAGGGGCAAGGCCGGAGGGCTTGCGGTGCTTACTCCGGCTTGGATTTGCTCCCGCGCGAGGCGGAATCGATCCACTCCATAACCGCGAAACCGACCCCCGAAACCACGAAACTGAAATGTATTATCGTATACCATAAAAGGTCCTGCTGGCTGTATTTGCCGAGGTCCATGAACACCTTGAGGAGGTGAATGGCAGAGATAGCGACGATCGAGGCGATGAGTTTGGATTTCAACCCGGAAAATCGACCTTGCCCATCCACGCCGGGCGATCCTTGTGTTCTGCGGGCGCCAGTTTCGAGACAAAGCTTTCATAGCCTGAGAAGAGGATGATCAGGACGAGATTCCCGGCAAGCGAGATGTCCACCAGCGAAAGGATCAGCAGGATGACGTCCGATTCGCTCATCTGCATCACCCCGGGAAGAGCCAAGGTCAGCTGACGGAAGAAGGTAACAATCAGTATCCCGAGGGCTGCTGTTAGCCCGAGGTAAATCGGCGCCATCAGCCAGCGGCTGCCGTAGATCGTATGCTCGATCATCCGCTCGAGAAACTAATCCTGTTCCTCTGGCTCAGCCTGGTCCTGATGGGTCTTGCTCATTGGCTCTGTTTCCTGTTGGCCGGGAAGGAATTGGCGAGCCATGCGAATTTGTCCAGCAGCAATTGTGCGCTGCAGCGTCAGCCTGCGGGACGCAGCTCCGCCATCGAGCGGATCGCCTTCGCGGCGGTGATGCGCGCGAGGTGGCGGCCCTTGTCATCGCGCCAGTCGGCTTCGACAAGGGCGGTGGTCTTGCCCCGGCTGATCAGGCGGCCTTCGATGGCGATCAGGCCGTTCGGCACCGGGCGCAGGATCCGCGTCTGCAGTTCCATCGTCGTGAACCACTCCCCGTCGTCCAGCGCGCTCGCCATCGTCATCGAGACAATGTGATCGGAAAGCCCCGCCACCCAGCCGCCGAAGACGCGGTCCGGCTGTATGTCGCGGTCGCCGGTATTGGGCCATTCATAGCGGGTGTAGCCGTAGGAGACCTCCTTCAGCCATTCATGCGGCTTAATGCCGAGATTGCGGATGCCGTTCGGCAATTCCCATTCGCCGGAGCGGAGCCGGGCGAAGAAGGCCTCTTGCTGGGCCGAGAGTTCGGTTCGCATCAGGTAACGGTCGCCCCGCCGTCCACCACCAGCATCTGGCCGGTCATGTAGGCACCCGCCTTGGAGGCGAGGTAGACCGCTGCGCCGGCGATTTCTTCCGGGTCTCCGATCCGCTTCAGCGGCGTGCCGGTGAGGGCGCGCTTCAGGGTTTCCGGATTGTCCCAGAGCGCCTTGGCAAAGTCGGTCTTGATCAGGCCGGGCGCGATGCAGTTGACGCGGATATTGTCGGCGCCGAACTCGGCGGCGAGGTTGCGGGCGAGCTGGAAGTCTGCTGCCTTGGAGATGTTGTAGGCGCCGATCACCGGCGAAGCGCGCAGGCCGCCGATGGACGAGACGATGATCACCGCGCCGTCTTTCCGCTCGCGCATCTGCGGGGCGCACATCTGGATCAGCCAGTGGTTCGAGATGATGTTGTTCTGCAGGATCTTGGTGAACGCATCGTCCGAGATGCCGGCCATAGGGCCGTAATAGGGGTTCGACGCGGCATTGCAGACGACGATGTCGATCTTGCCGAACGACTTGTTGGTCTCGTCGACCATCGCCTGCAGGTCCTCCTTGGAGGAGATGTTGGCCGGGATGGCGATGGCGGTACCGTCGCCATGCTTTTTGTTAATGCCGTCGGCCACTTCCTGGCAGGGGCCCGGCTTGCGCGATGAGATCACCACGCGGGCGCCCTGGTCGGCCATGGCCTCGGCGATCGCTCGGCCGATGCCGCGCGAAGAGCCCGTGATAATGGCAGATTTTCCCTTGAGATCGAACAGGCTCATGGCGGCCCTCCCTGATTGTTTGTTCTGATGACGGGGCAACCCTATGGGAGGCGGGTCGGATGGGCTAGAGCTTCCGTAAGGGGAATTTCTCCCCCCGGCGCGCGTGCCGGGCAGGCCGAAATCGCCTGCGGCGAAGCGGACTCTTCAACCTCCCGCCAAACCTGATATTCTGCCGGGCATGTGGGGATATGCTGCCAGACACATTGCGCGCGCGCTTGCGGTGATCGCACTTATCTCCCAGGCCTTGATGCCTGGGGCGATGGCGGCGGCGTCCTCACGTCCCGGCGAGCTGCCCTTGGTGCTTTGCGCCATGCCGGCAGACGACATGCACTCTGCACACTCTGCAGTCGGTGCCGAACTCGCCGAGCTCATCGCCCAGAAGTCGAATTCCGCACCGACGGATACGGACCATGACTGTCCGGCTTGCGTGATCGCCCAAACGGCCACGCTTCCCGAGCCGGTTGTCATCAAGTCACCCTCCGAAGGCATTGCGGCCCAAACCGCGCTCGTCTTCGAGGTCCGCTTCGCGCATGTCCCGCGCGGCCCGCCGGTCGGCTCACGCGCGCCGCCTGCTTCACTGAAAGCCTGATCTAGCCGCTCTCCATCCGGAGGGCAGTCTGCCGGGGCGCCAGCTCCCGGTCACTTTCAATTGAAGACGACACACCATGAATTTCTCCCTGAAAACGGGCTCCGCCGTGAGCCTCTCCGCCCTTGGGCTAGCGCTCTGGGCTTCGCTCCCCGCCGCCGCGCAGGAAATCGACTCCGGCGAAGATAGCGTCCGCGTCGAAGAGACCATCATCGTCACGTCCACCGCCCAGACCAACGAAGCCGAAGCCAACGCTGCCCGCACAGCCGGCGGCGCCGATGTCGTCAGCCATGACGAATATGCCGACCGCTTCCTCGTCTCGATGCGCGACACGCTGGCCTTCTCGCCGGGCGTCTATACCCAGCCACGCTATGGCCAGGAAATCCGCATCTCCATCCGCGGCTCCGGCATCAGCCGCGGCTTCCACATGCGCGGCCTGACGCTCCTTCAGGACGGCGCACCGATCAACCTCGCCGACGACAATGGCGACTTCCAGGAACTGGAGCCGATCTTCTTCGACCACCTCGAAGTCTACCGCGGCGCCAACGCGCTGCGCTTCGGCTCGGGCACGCTGGGCGGCGCGATCAACGGGGTCACGCCCACCGGCGAGACGGCCCCCGGCCTCTACGTGCGCGGCGACGTCGGCAGCTTCGAAACCTATCGCGGCCTTGTCTCCGGCGGTGTCGATTCCGGCCGCTGGGATGCCTGGGGTGCGGTCAGCGCCGACACGTCGGAGGGCGGGCGTGACCATGCCAGCCGCAATTCCTACCGTTTCCACGGCAATGTCGGCTATGACGTCACGGAGAGTGTCGAGACGCGCTTCTATTTCAGCCTCAACAACATCAATCAGGAACTGCCGGGCGCGCTGAACCGGAACGACGCGCTGAACAACCCGTCGAAGGGCAACTTCTTGGGCGATCAAGCCCGCGACATCAACTCCATCCGTGTGCAGAACCAGACGCGGTTCGATCTGGGTGAGGGCGACCTCGCCGTCGGCGTGTGGCTGAACTCCAAGGAACTCTATCACCCGATCTTCCAGGTCATCGACTTTCAGTCGCTCGATCGCGGTGTCTGGGGCCGGTATGAGTGGGAGAAAGGTCCGTTCGCCTTCACGCTGGGCGCCGAAGCCCGCGAAGGCGAGACGGACGCCAAACGGTTCGTAAACATCAATGGCGCCCGAGGTGCCCAGATATTCGAAGCAGACCAGTCTGCCTGGACAGGCAATGTCTACGGCGAGGGCCGCTACAGCCCGACGGACAAGCTGACCCTGATTGCTGGTGCGATTGTGGCGCAAGGCGAACGGGAGCAAAAACTGTTCCGACCCACTGCGGCCTTCGGCACGGCGGATTTCGAGGAAATCTCCCCGAAATTCGGCGCGCTCTATCAAGCCACGCCGGACATCCAGCTATACACGAACTATAGCCGGTCGGCCGAGTTCCCCGGCATGGGCGAAGTGGCGCAGATCGCCTCTTTCGTGCCGATCGAGGCACAGACGGCCTGGACATTCGAGGTCGGCTCGCGCGGCCGCGCCGGCATCGCCGAGTGGGACGTATCGCTTTACTCAGCTGACCTTGAGGGCGAGTTCCTTCAGTTCACGGTGGGCCCGGACATTCCGGCGTCGACCTTCAACGCGGATGAAACGACCCATGCGGGCATTGAGGCGGGTCTCTCGCTCGACTTCACGGACTGGCTGACGCTGCGCCAAGTGTATCAGTATTCGGACTTCAAGTTCGAAGGCGACGCCCAGTATGGCGACAACGCACTTCCGGTCATTCCGGAGCATGTCTACCGTGCCGAGCTGCGCTTCTCCGGTGACCGCTTCACCGTTGCGCCGAACCTTGAATGGGTCGTCGAAGGTCCGTGGTCGGATTACAGAAACACCATCCGTACGGATGGCTACACCCTCCTGGGCGCCACGGCGAGCTGGTCTGCAACGGACAAGATCGACTTCTTCATCGACGGTCGCAACCTTGCGGACGAGAATGCAGTGGGCGATGTCAGCGCCGTGATCACGGCAACGCCGGCCTCGGTGATCTACAACCCTGTTGAACTCCGCTCCGTCTTCGGCGGCATTCGCGCGAGGTTCTGATCCATGGCCAGCGCCGTTCGCACAACGCTCCAGCACCGCGTCTGGCGCTGGCACTTCTTCGCCGGGCTGATGGTGATTCCCTTCGCCGTCATCCTGGCGGTGACGGGGGCCATCTACCTCTTCAAGCCGCAATTCGATGCGGCGGTAGAGGCCCGCATCAACGCCCGGGCCGCGCCGCTGGCAGGAGACATCCTGCCGGCGGACGCGCTCGTAGAGGCAGGCCTTGCCGCCTATCCGGGCGGCAAACTTGCAAAACTCACCTTGCCGTCGGATGGAGCGGATCCGACGGTCGAAGTAGACATCCGCGGCGAGGCAGGTCCTCGCACGCTCTGGGTGGACCGCACGACCGGCGAAGTCCTCCACAATACCTCAACCCCCGGCCGCTTCATGAATTTCGTCAAGCGCATCCATGGCACGCTGCTGGCCGGGGATCGCGGCTCGCTTGTTGTCGAGATCATGGCAAGCTGGATGATCATCCTGATTATCACCGGCGTGTATCTCTGGTGGCCGCGCGGGGCCGCGTGGTGGCGCGTGTTCGTGCCAAAGTTCGGCGAAGGGCCGGGCAGGCGGGAGACCTGGCGCAAGGTGCACGGCATGGGCGGCGCCTGGATCGGCGGGGTCGTGCTGGCCATCCTGTTCTTCGGATTGCCGTGGACGCAGGTCTGGGGTGACGGTTTCAACAAGGCCAAAGACCTCGCGGGCCTGAAAGCGCCGGGGCGGGAATGGTTCGTCACGCTCGAGTCCGGCAATCCGCACGCGGATCACTCGATGCACGACATGCATGCCGGCATGGATCATGGCGCCGGCGCCGGACTCTGGGATCAGGGCAAGGCCTCGGATGAGGTTGGCGTGCAGTCGGCCTCAGCGGGCGCCGGCGCAGTCGCCCCGCTCTCCCTGCAGGCCGTCCTCGATCTGGCCGCGCCGGAGCGCTATGCGGCCCCCGTGGAAGTGCAGCCGCCCCGCGGCGAAAACGGCGTCTGGACGATCCGCTCGATGGCCGCCTCCCGGCCGGACCGGATCACCGTCCACCATGACCGGTGGACCGGCGCGGAACTGATGCGCATCGAGTTCAACGATCACAATCCGGTCGACCGGTTCATGGCGCTCGGCGTTGCCTTCCATGAAGGCGCGCTGTTCGGCTGGCTCAATCAGGCCGTCGGCGTGATCGCTACGCTCGGCGTCATCCTGCTCAGCGTCACGGGCGGCATCATGTGGTGGCGCCGCCGGCCGAAGGGCCGCCTCGGCACGCCGCCGGTGCCCACTGACAAGCGGCTCGCCGTTGGCGTCGTCGTGCTGATCCTGGCGCTCTGCCTGTTCCTGCCAATGGCGGGTGTGACGCTTCTGGCAGCCCTGGTGATCGACGGGCTGATCTCGGCCGGAAACCGCTTGCGCCGAAAACCAGCCTAGAGGCCCCAGGCGTCCGCGAGGATACCGGCGAGCTTCTCCGTCCGCTTGCGGACGATCTCTGGCGTCCAGGCATCCTGTTCCATCAGGTCGCGGGTCAGGGCGAAGGCCTGACCGCCGCCGCCATTGAAGTAGATTTCCTTCTTGGCGCGGTAGTCGAGGCGGTCGGCCTTCTGGTTCACCTTGGTGGTCAGCAGCACGAAGTTGCCGATCGTGTCGCACTGTTCGCGGCGGCGCGCGGCGTCCGGCCAAGTGTCCAGCCAGTGGCTGTCGTCGGGAATGGTGCGCGGCAGGACGTGTTCAACCGTCGCGTCCGATTCCGGCGGAATCGTTCGCCCCCCGGCGAGCGCGGCGCACAGGCGAAGCGAAATTGCCCGGCGCTGCCCGAAGGTGGCAAACCGGCCGATCAACCGTTCACGGACCTTCTTGCCTTCATCGCGCGAGATGGCGAACGGGCCGGTCTTGGACAGCAGAACGCGGTCATTGCGCACCGCTTCGGTGACGCGCGAAAAGCGCCGGCTGCGCTGGTCGCGGTCATGGATCAGCAGCTGCGTGACATAGGACAGGCGTTCGAGGTTCTGGAAGAATTCCGGCGCGGCGGCATCGTCCACGCCCCGCTCGGCGAGGAAATGCAGCGCCGGCGCGCGCCAGTTGGACTGCTCTAGGGCGCGCATCTGGTGCAGGCAGTTCGCGATCGCCTGCGCGCGCGGGCTCTCTTCGAGCTGCGCCGTCTCGATCTGGCGGTAGGCGCGCACATAGGCCGGCAGGATCTCGTCGAGGAACTTGCGCGCATCGATCTTCGCCAGCGCGCCTTTCTGGAAGGCGGCGACGATATCGCCCTTGGTGCCGCGGTCGAAGATCGTGCGGATCTGGCGCAGCAGGTCGTCGAAGGCGGTGCCGCCGAGGGTCGCCTCATGCTCGGCCCAGCGTTCGGCATAGCGGGCCGCCTCGCTGGAGGTAAACCGCGCGCGTTGGAACAGTTCGGTCTTGATGATGTCGTGCGCGCCGGGCTCCTTGCCGCGTGTGTTCAGCACACGGAACACCTTGAAGCCCTGGTCCTTGTTGTCCACGACGACGCGTACCAGCGCGCAGCCCTTCATGACGATTTCGGTCAGCGCGCGCCGCTTTTCGGGCTCCACCTGGCCGAGTTCCTTGTGGAACGCAGCGGCGTTGGCCACCATGCGCGCCTGGCTCTCGCTCTCGCCGGGGTCTGCGTCGAGTTCCATAGTCGCGCCGGGCCGCTGGATCGTGTCGCGGAAGAACGCACCATCCTGGTAGTTCAGCGCGATGCGCCAGTTGGCGCCTTCGCCGAGAATCGGGCGGGCCTCATCGGCGATAAGAGCATGCAGCGCGCGCGCTCGGTCCTTGTCCAGCTCAAGGTCGCGCAGGACGCACAGAAGGATGGTGAGCGTGGTCAGCCGCTGCTGCCCGTCGACGATTTCCAGCACGCCCGGCTCTTCGCCATGGACGAAAACGACGGCGCCGATGAAATGCGGAATCTGGGCGTCGGTGGCTTCCTGCAGGTCGCCGAGCAGGTCGATCGCTTCGGTCTCGCCCCAGGAATAGCTGCGCTGGTAAGGCGGCATCCGCAGCCGCTCGCCCGGCGCAAACACATCGCTCAGTGAACTTTCCTGCGCGCGGACGCCGAGATGCATGCCTCTACCCTTCTACAAGCTCTCTCCCTAGCCCTTGCCAAAGGCGTTCACAACGAGACATGAACGCTGCGCAATGTAATTCACGGTAGAGTGTGACGGGAGAGTAACGCCATGCGGCTAGTGCGGTTCCAGCTCGGCGGGCAGGTGGCCTATGGCCGGCTCGAAGGCAGCATGATCCAGCCTGTCGAAGGCGCGGGTCTCGGCGACGCGCTGGCGGGCAAGGCCGTCGGCGCGCTGGTGGCGCTGGCCTCGGTTCGCCTCCTGGCGCCGGTCGCGCGGCCGGGCAAGATCCTCGGCATCGGCGTCAATTATGCAGCCCACGCCGCCGAGAGCGTCAGCTTCGTCAACACGTCGAAACCCGCAGTGCAGAAATGGTTCAACAAGCAGGCGACCGCCACCAACGGACCGTATGACGATGTCCACCTGCCGAAAGTCTCCGCGCAGCTCGACTATGAAGGCGAACTCGTCGTCGTGATCGGAAAAGCCGGGCGCCATGTGCCCCGCGACCGGGCGATGGAGATCGTCGCCGGCTACTGCGTCGGCGGCGACTACTCGGTCCGCGACTGGCAGAAGGCGAGCCAGACCATGATCATGGGCAAGGGCTTCGACACCCACGCCGTCTTCGGCCCGGCTATCGTGACCCAGGATGAAGCGGGCGATGTTTCCGGGGCGGAGATCCGCACCTACGTCAACGGCGAGCTGCGCCAGACCGGCAAGCCCTCGCAGATGATCCACGACATCGCCGCCCAGATCGAACACCTGACCGCCGCCTTCACGCTGGAGCCGGGCGACGTCATCTACACCGGCACACCGGCCGGCGTCGGCGCAGGATTCGATCCGCCGAAATGGCTGAAAGCCGGCGATACTGTGCGCATCGAAATCGACGGGCTCGGCCACATCGAGAATAAAGTTGTGGAGGAACCGGGGACTTTTCGGATCGGCTGAGCGCCGGTCTGGAAGGAACGACGGGGCCTCATCCTTGCGGACAAGGCCCCTGTCTCCCCCGAGATCGCCCCGCTCCGGCCAGAAAAGGCCGCGGACCTGAGGCGAACGAACAGGCTTAAGCTTTTGTTAAGCGCTGAAAGGTCTTCTGGTCCATGCCGGATGCGCTGCCGCGACGAAGGAAGTGACCGCGTGTTGCCTTCGGGCAACGGTCCGGACCCGGGTTGCCGGAGGGGGCAAATCAAGCCAATTCCGAGCAATTCGTTAACCAATTCTGCCTTATTGTTAAGATTGATGGGTTGTTTCCGGGTGCTGGTCTGATGACGATTGTCTTGTTTCTCCTATACCTCGCGGCCGGCGCAGGCGTGGGCTACGGCATCTTCACGTTCACCGCCGTGGGACTGCCCCTGTCGATTGCGGGCGGAGCCATCACCTCCGCCATGCTCGGCCAGGTCCACATCCTGACGCGCGCCGGTGCAGCCACGAAGAAGACGGAAGCCCGGCTCGATTCGATCGAGAAGGTCGTCACCGAGGTCTCCCGCACCAACAAGGTCATCGAAGCGCGCACCGATGCGCTCGAGGAGACGGTCAAGCACGAACTCGGCGAAGAGCGTGACCGCCTCGTCAAGGAGATGAAGCATCTCGAGAAGATGATCGAGCGCCTCGCTCTCAGCATGGAGAAGCGCCAGGCGGATGTCGCCATCCCGCGCCAGAACTCGACCCTTGAAGACGCGCTGCTGCGCGATGTGCGCGAAGCGCTGCAGGCCGGCCGCGTCGACCTGCACCTGCAGCCGATCGTGTCGCTGCCGCAGCGCCGCGTCTCCTTCTATGAGGGCTTCACGCGCCTGCGCCGCGCCGATGGCTCGCTGATCCTGCCTGCCGATTTCCTCGACGCTGCCCGCCGCGCCAACCTGATGGGCGCGATGGACAACTTCCTGATGTTCCGCTGCGTGCAGATCGTCCGGCGCCTCGCCGAGCGCGACCGCCGCGTCGGCGTGTTCTGCAACATTGCCGCGACCTCTCTGGAAGACCCGGCCCTGTTCCCGCTCTTCCTCGAATTCATGACCGAGAACCGCGACCTCTCGGGCGCCGTGATCTTCGAACTGCGCGCCGACAAGTTCGAGTCCCGCTCGGCCGTGATGCGAGCCAACATGGAGAAGCTCGCCGCCCTCGGCTTCCGCTTCTCGCTCGACCATGCCACCAGCCTCGCGCTGGACCTGCCGCGCCTTCAGGGCGCCGGCGTTCGCTTCGTCAAGATGAATGGCGGCCAGCTGATCGAACAGCTGCGCGACCCGCAGGGGGAGCGCCCGGTCTCGAACATCAACCGGCGCATCGACGGCAAGGAAGTCAGCGCCGTCCTGTCGCGCTACGCCATCACGCTGATCGCCGAAAAGATCGAGGACGAAGCCAGCGTCGTCGAAATCCTCGAATACGAAATCCCGTATGGCCAGGGCCATGTGTTCGGCGGGCCGCGCCCGATCAAAGCGTCCCTGATGGAAGACACGCAGCCCCCAAAGTCCCTCATTGACCGGCTGTTCAAGTTCGGTTGACCGGTCGATGTCACGACCGCCGATATAGTCCTGAGCCCGGATTACTAAGCGATTCCGGGTTAAAAGGGCTGCAGCTATTTCTCCTTTGACCTTCGCGGCCTTCGCGGGTCGCAAGCCCGTGTTCCATTGGCCAAAATAATAAAATGAACATGTTCATTTTATTATGGGCGTGTGTTAGTACCCGGGCATGAAGCAACGAAGGGGCTCCAGATGAATGCCGCACCAGCAATAGACCGGGATTTCTCCGCAAAGTTTCTGAAATCGGTCGAGACGCCGCTCGATTATGGAATCTACTTCCTGTTTCACGATTGGTGGGAAGCCGCGCCCGAGGAGGCGATCAAGGCCTATCTCGCGGAACTGCACGCCATTCCTGAGGCCAAGGCCTGTCTCGAAGCGCGATTCATTGCCGAGCCGCTGTCGCTCGAACGCCTCGCGAAATGTGCGCCGGGTACGCTCGGCGCGGGATACCGGAAGTTCATCCTCGACAATGGTCTCGAGCAAAATCTCGGCCGCAACTACCGGGACTTCAACACGCAGCTGCATGCCTCCGGCAAGCTGGAGCGGCTCCCGGACGACCTCAGTTTCATGATGGTGCGCGGTTTTCAGATCCATGATTTCCAGCACGTCCTGACGGGGTATGAGGCCACGATCTACGGCGAACTGGCCCTCGCGGCCTTCTACCTCGCGCAACTCAGGTTTCCCTATCATGCGATGCGCGTCGCTGTGACGACGGCCCATATGGCGTTCCTGCGCCCCGCCTTCATTCCGGAAGCCATGGATGCCTTCGTCGATGGCTGGACCTACGGCCGCGCCGCGAAGAACCTGAATTTCGAGCGCTGGGAAGACGAGATCGACACGCCGCTCGAAGTGCTCCGGACACGCATGAATCTTGTCAACACGCGCATACTCGCGGCGGCCTGAAAAGGGTGGCGCGCAAACTCGCCACTGAAAGCCAGCGCCAGGAGGTTCGCCGGCGCCTGCGCAGCGCGGCGGCGAGCGTTTACAGGGTGCACGGTATTGCAGGCGTGACCGCACGGGCGGTCGCCATCGCCGCCGGCGTCTCCGTCGGGACGATCTACGCCCATTTCGGTGATCTGAAATCACTTATGCAATCCTTGTGGATCGAGCCCCTCGAGAAGTTCAATGACCGGTTTCGCGAGGTTGCGGCCTCGCACGAAGATCCTGTCGCCCGCCTTCGGGGACTGATGGAATTATACGTGGCGATCGCCCACGAATTTCCCGAACTCTACCGGAACGCCTTCATGTTCGTCCGCGCCGAACCTTTGCCGGGGCCGGACGACGACCTTCAGGTCGCCGCGGTCTTCGGCGACTTGCTGCGGGCCGCCTTGCGCGACGGCCAGGCCGCCGGACTCATCCGCGAGGGATCGGTTGATCGGCAGATGGAGCTGGTCTGGGCCGGGCTGCACGGAAGCATCGCCTTGCCGATCAACTTTGACCGGCTGCGCTTCAGCCAGACGCCATTGCTTGCCTCCGACATGATCGAACTGCTGCTCGCCCAGCTTCGGGCATGAATAGCCGGCGCGAGCGCCCGGCTTGATTTCGCCGGAATTTGCAGGCCTCCTGACGGTATTCGTGCGGAGGAACCCAACCCATGCAGTTCGTCAGATTGATCCCGGCCAGCCTGCTGGCGCTCGTGGCCGCCTGCGTGATTGCGCCCTCGACCACCGAACTGGCAGCCGCCCCGGAAGTCACCACCGTCGCCGAAGCGCGCCTCGCCTTCATCGGCATCACCGGCAGCCTGCCGGAAGAGGGCAACGACCTGCCGCCGGACTTGCTGGATCCGCTGATGGATCTCGTGCCCGTCCGCCTCGACCTGACAATCCGCCCGCCCTTGCAGCCCACCGTGCAGGGCGATGACGGCTTCTACACCCCGATAACCGAATGCGGCTACGGCCCTCTCGAAGCCGGCGTGATCTCGGTGCCGACCGGGTCCAACCACATGCTGCTCGACGTGCGCATGGGCTCGCCCGTGGACCACCCCGCCAACCTGTTCGCCTGCGAGTACGATCCCGGCAACATCACGGACGAAACCCTTGGAACGGTCTACCGCCTGCGCGGGTGTTTCCTGCCGCAGTCGGTCTCGATCCCGACCGCCGTGCAATGGGTGCTCAATCCGCTGCCGGCGTCTGCCTGCGGGCTGGGTGATTGACCGGGCAGGCGGTCCAGCCTACCTCGCCCGCCCATGACCTCCTCCCAGTTTCCTGCCGGCCTCGCCGGCCTCGCGCCCCTCTATGACACCATCCTCTGCGATGTTTGGGGCGTCATCCACAATGGCCGCGCCGCCTTCACCGAAGCGTGCGACGCCCTCGTCAAATTCCGCGCGCAGGGCGGGCAGGTCAGCCTGATCACCAATGCCCCGGTGCCGAATGCGCAGGTCATCCGCCTGTTCGAGCCGCTCGGCGTGCCGATGACGGCCTTCGACACCTGCGTCTCCTCCGGTGACGCGACCCGCGCCGAGCTCGCCGCCCGCCCGGACATAACCGTCTGGCGGATGGGCGGGGATGAAGGCTGGGAACACGACCGGTTCCTCTACGAAGGCCTCGGCAACACCTTCATCGACAACGACGGCGCTGACCTTCTTTTGTGCATCGGCCTGCGCGACCAGCTCAAGGACCAGCCGGAGGACTACCGCGAGGAATTCCGCCGCGCGGTCGCCAAGGGCCTGCCGATGCTGTGCGCCAACCCGGACAAGCAGGTCCGGATCGGCGGCAAGCTCTACTGGTGCGCCGGCGCGCTGGCGGACATCTACGAAGACCTCGGCGGCCAGGTGATCTATCCCGGCAAGCCCTACGCGCCGATCTACCAGCTCGCGATTGCAAGGCTTTCCGAGCTGAAATCGCCTCCGAGGCGAATTCTCTGTATCGGCGACAGCCCGGCCACGGACGTGCGCGGCGCCCGTCTGCAGGGTTATGACAGCCTGTATGTCGGCACCGGCCTGAAGCAGCATGGCGCGAATTTTGAAGCGGAAGTGACCGACCTTCTCGCCGATTACGGCGAGCACGCTACCTACGCGATGACCGGCCTCAGGTGGTGACGGCGCGCGCGGCGGCGTGTAACGGACGAAATATCAAGGATTCAGGAGCCCCGACGGCAT
>JBBSDJ010000050.1:0-16239 GCA_038249555.1 Caulobacterales bacterium | reverse complement strand
CAACGCGGGCCTGCCCGTGGACGCGCTCCACCTTCTGCCCGGCCGCGGCGAAACCGTCGGCGCCAAGCTCACCGCAGACCTGCGCGTCTCCGGCGTCTGCTTCACCGGGGGCACCTCCACCGCCCGCCTGATCAACCGCACGCTCGCGGGCCGGGACGGCCCGATCATTCCGCTGATCGCCGAAACCGGCGGCCTCAACGGCCTCTTCGTCGACACCACCGCCCTGCGCGAACAGGTTATCGACGACATGATCACCTCTGCCTTCGGCTCCGCCGGCCAGCGCTGCTCCGCCCTGCGCCTCGCCTTCCTGCCGAACGCCACGGCCGACAGCCTGATCGAAGGCCTGATCGGCGCCATGAACGAACTCAAGATGGGCGACCCCGCGCTGGCGGACACCGATACCGGCCCGGTCATCGACGCCGACGCGCGCGGCCTGCTCGAGAAACACCTCGCCCGCATGAAAGGGGAGGCGAAGCTGCTGCACCAGATCGATCCTGGCGCGCTCGCCGAAAAAGGCACCGGCTTCGGCCCGGCCCTTGTCGAGCTGTCCTCGCTTGATCAGATCACGGAGGAAACCTTCGGCCCCGTCCTCCACATCCTGCGCTATGATCCGGACAATATCGCCGCCACCGGCGCCGCGCTTCACGCCAAGGGCTACGGCCTGACGCTCGGCATCCATTCGCGCCTCGAAAGCTTCCACGCCGCCGTGAAAGCCGCCATGCCCGCCGGCAATACCTATGTGAACCGCTCGATGATCGGCGCCGTCGTCGGCGTCCAGCCCTTCGGCGGCGAAGGCCTCTCCGGCACCGGCCCGAAGGCCGGCGGCCCGCATTATCTCCATCGTTTCGCCACCGAACGGGTGGTAAGTGTCAACATCACCGCGCAGGGCGGCGACGCCGAACTCCTCAGCCTCTAGAAAGTCCCCGCTCCATGATTCGTCTTCTCTCCACGGTTTCCCTCGCCGCGCTGATGCTCGCCGCCTGCACGCCGGAGGCGGCCGAACCCGCCGCAGTAGACGCGGTGGCCGAAACCGCCAGCGCCGAAACCGCGCCGCCCACCGCGCCCGAAGGCTTCCAGCTTTCCTACATGCTCGAGAACGAGACCTACACGGTCGAGTCCGAGATTGATCCTGCCATTCTCGCCTTCGATCCGGCGCTCGCCTACCGGCTCTGGACCACCAACAAGGCCGCCCTCGACGCCCTCGTCGCCCAGGCCCAAGCCGACAAGGCCGCCTCGGACGCCGACCCGGAATCCTTCGGCTTCATGGGCTATTCGCTCAGCATTACGCAGAAGGCCGCGCTCGTCCTCGAGGATGTGATCAGCCTTGCCGATACCACCGACACCTATACCGGCGGCGCCCACCCGAACTATTTCCTCGGCGGCGGCATCTATCGCAAAGGGGAGGCGGACGCCCTCCCGCTCTCTACCTTCATCGCCGATCCCGCCGCTTTCGGCGAGCTCGCGATCAAGGCCCTCGCCGTGGAAAAGCAGGAGCGCGGCTATGCTGACGAGCCCGCCGCCATCGAGGTGAGCCTGGAAGAGCTGCTTGCTCCGACCACGGACGCTCCGGATGTCTACAAGGGCCGCTTTGTCTTCGCGCCCTCATCCGAGGCCGGAAAGATCGGCGGCATCACCCTGGTGTTCTCGCCCTATGACATCGGCTCCTATGCCGAGGGCGCCTATGAGGTGACCCTTCCGGCTTCCGACCTCGCCCCGCTCCTCACCGAAGCCTGGGCCCCCCGCTTCGGCGGCGAGCCGGTGGCGACAGAAGAAGAGCCAGTCGCAGAAGAGCAGTAACACCCTGTTATCCCGCACAGGCCGCAAAGCGGCCGTGATCCGGGACCTTCTCTCGGTGCTTGTCTCAGCAAGGTCCCGGCTCAAGCGCTCCGCGCTGGCCGGGATGACAGCCAATCAGATCAGCACTTCTTGAAATCCCAGGTCTGCGCCCGCGCGCCGTTGGCCAGAGAGATCGTCGCGCTCATCCGGCTGCCCTTGCGCGTGTAGACGATGCGCTGCGGATAATCATGCGCGGAATTCGCAAAAGTCACCGTGTGCTTGGCGCGGCTCTCCTCGGTGAACTCCGACGGCCCGAAGCCGCCCGGATAGGCATTGAACACCGCCGGCGCCCCGCCATCGATGCGCGCCTGCTCGAAGAAGCTCAGCGCGCCCGTCTCGTCATAGGTCAGCGAATAGCCAAACAGGAATCCCGATTCCGGTTTCGACCAGACTTCCTTGTAGCTCTTGTCCGCCGTGCGCCAGCACCCGGTCATCCATTTCAGCCCCTCGTCCGCATGCGCGGCAGGGGCCAGCATCGCTGACGCGGCGAGTAGCGACAGGGCAACAAGAGAGCGTTTCATTTTTCCACCAATGTGCAGCCGGTTTCAGGACCGGTTTTCCGGGCTTCAGACGAGACAAGGCCGCCGAGCACGCTGGCGCGAACGGTTTCTGCAGTTTCATCAAAGGTAATCTGGCTGATGTCCACCGTGAAGTCGGTCAGGCAGCTCTCCATAGGTCGCTCCGCCACATGACGGCAGGAGCAGACCATCTTGGCGCCGTACGCCGTCGCGATCTGCGCATAGGCAACCTGGTCCTTCAGGAAGAACTGCCAGGCGAGCCCTCCGGCGACGCCGAGAACCACGAGCACGATGGCGAAGACTTTGACGAGCTTCATGTCCCGGTCCACAACAGCTTTGACCAAGCATAACCATAACCGGGGAGGGCGCCAGCATGAAGGCCAAGATTCTTGGAGGACTCGTCGCCGCGGCCCTGCTGGCGTTCGGCGCGGGCGCGCAGTCGCTCACTCCGCTGCCGGCGCAGCCCGAAGGCCTCGCTTATCCAACCTCCGGCTGGCAGACAGGCGAGTTGCCGCCGGACTCCAAGGCGGCCGTGGAAGCCCTGGTCGCCGAAGCCATGGGCAAGTCGGTCAAGGACGTAATGGGCGAAACGCGCGGGCTCGTCATCATCTGGCGCGGCCGGCTGGTGGCCGAAGCCTACGGCAAGAACTTCACGCCGCAGACCCGGCAGATTTCCTGGAGCATGGCCAAATCTGTCACGCAGGCGCTGGTGGGCGCAGCCAAGCAAGCCGGTGCGGACATCGAACTCGATTCCCCCATGCCCACACTCTATCCCGCTGACAGCAAAGCGGCCGCGATCACCTGGCGCGAGTGGCTCAACGCCGTCGACGGCATGGACTACCACGAGCTCGATGGCGATCCGAACCCGATCAAAAGCGATGTGGTCCAACTGATGTACGGCGACGGACGGTTCGATGCGCTCGGCTACGCGATGCGGGCCTTCCCCCTCGTGCATGCGCCGGGCACGTTCTGGACCTATTCGACACCCACCTTTCACAATATCGGATATGCCTTGCAGGTCACGCTCGGCACGGAGGGGAACGCGGAAGACTCCAAGGCCGCCTTTGACCGGATCCTGTTTGACCGGATGGGCATGGACACGGTGGCCGAGTTCGATTCGAAAGGAACCTATCTTGGCGGCTCGCTCATCTGGGCCAGCGCGCGGGATTTTGCGAAGTTCGGCTACCTCTATCTGCGCGATGGGGTCTGGGACGGCCAGCAGATACTTCCCGAGGGGTGGGTTGATTTCGCCCGCGCTCCGGGTCCCGCGGCCAACACCAACGTCTATGGGGCCGGCTGGTGGATCATCCCGGCCAAAGGACCGCTCACACACCGGCAGAACGCTGATTCCGATCCGCGCGACGCCTTTCACGCGGGTGGCCATGAGGGCCAGACGATCTGGGTCGTGCCCAGCCGCGACCTCGTGATCGTCCGCCTTGGCCTGATGCCCAACGAGGGCGAGAACTGGCCCGCCCTTTATGAATGGAACCAGCGCATCGCGCGCGCCTTTCCGGAGGTACAATAGCGGCGCAAGTTTTGACCTGCCCCTACGTTTACGCCCCATTCACCCCCGTTCCCGAAACTGATTTCCCGCTCATACCGGCGAAGACCGGGACCCTTCGAGGGATCAGAAATCGCACTGCGATTTCCCCGAGAAGGCCAGTTTTCCAAAGGAAAACTGGCGAAGAAGACTTTTGTCAGCGTCGAAGTTCTGGGTCCGGGCTTCCGCCGGAGGACAAGGATGGTGAAGAATTCCACAGCTTGCCAATCCGGCAGCATTCCGCCCGGATGTATCCTCCACGCCATTTGCCCGGCAGGCGCCGCCCCGCAGGCCGAATTCCGCGCACACCCATCCCCACACCCGGCCTTCACCCTCCGCGAGAACAGGCGATAAGGATTCGATACGAAGTGATAAAAAATGAGAATCGCTGAGAGAAAATCAACACGCGAAGTGCACGGATTGAAACGGAATGACACGGTTTGGCGAGGCGAGGCGCAGGCTTGCGCCTACAGGCAACACGCCCCTGGAGACATAAACTCCAACCCGATCAAGCCGCAGGAAAACTTGCCTCGGCTCCTTGCGCAACCCCTCCGGCCACGGAGCGCCGCCTCAGTCTGACGCCACCAGAAAATGCGCCATCAGCGCCGTCACCGGCTCGGCGCGGTTCTCCTGCCAGGCTTCTGCCCGCACGGACGCCATCCGCCGCCCCATCTTCAGCACATAGGCCCGCGCATAGAGGTCCTTCGCATGCCCCTGGCGCAGGTAATCGATGGTCAGGTTGATCGGCTTCGGAGGGCGCGGCATGTCGGAGACAAGGAACACCTGCAGCATCGCCGTCAGCTCGAGGAAGGAGGCAATCGCCCCGCCATGCAAGGCCCGGATCGCCACATTGCCGATCAGCTTCTCCTGAAAGGGCAGGATGGCCGTCATCTCGTCGCCGAGCACTTCGCAGCGCATGCCGAGTGTCTGCGCGAACGGCAGGCGCTTCAGGATCGCGTCGATTTCGTCCGCCCTCGGATTGGTCAGCTGCGGGTTCATTTCTTGCTCCCGCCAAGGCGCGCCTTGTTGATGGCAAAGGTGCCCGCCGCTGTCGCGATCAGCTTGTCGCGTGTCTCATGATAGGCCCAGGCCCGCGTGAAGCAGACCGTCCGCGTCAGGTGGTAGCATTCTGCCTCGCCGATGATGTCGCGGCCCTTCTCGGCCGGCCTCATGTAGTCGATGCGCAGGTCAATCGTCGCGACGAACCGCATCTCGGTCATCGCCGAGGTGCAGGCCATGCCGCACAGGTTGTCGAGGAAGGTCGTGATCACCCCGCCATGGATGACGCCGGTCTCCGGATCCCCCACCAGGTGCGCCGCCCAGGGCTGGATTCCGAACACGTGGCCCTTTTCGACCTTCGTCACCCGGAACCGGGTCTCGTTGGCCCATGGCACCACGTCGCGCATCACATTGATGTTCTCGTTCATGATGGCCGCGATGTCATATTGCTGCTTCGGCTTGTCGTTCATGCGGCCCGGCTCGCTTTCCGATTTGACGCCCTATGGAAGCCGGATAACATCGCGCGGGACTCAAGGAAACGGGTTCGCGCAAGGTAAGGAGAGACGGGCATGGCCTTTGACGCAGCGGCAAAGCCGAAAACCTGCATCATCGGGGCAGGATGTTCAGGGTTCACGATGGCGAAACGCCTGAAGGATCTGGGACTGCCCTACGATTGTTTCGAGAAATCCGACAATGTCGGTGGCAACTGGTATTACAACAACCCGAACGGGGTCTCCTCCTGCTACCAGTCGCTGCATATCGATACGTCCAAATGGCGCCTCGCCTTCGAGGACTATCCCGTGCCGGCCGGCTGGCCGGACTTCCCGCACCACGCCCAGCTCCTGCAATACTTCAACGACTATGTGGACCATTTCGGCCTGCGCCCGACGATCACGTTCAACACCTCGGTGGACGATGTGGCCGACCTTCCGGGCGGGCGCTTCCGGGTCACCCTGTCGACCGGCGAGGTGCGCGAGTATGACTCCGTGGTCGTGGCCAACGGTCATCACTGGGATGCGCGGATGCCGAAATATCCGGGCCCGTTCAATGGCTACCAGGTCCACTCGCACCATTACCGCGATCCGTTCGCGCCATACGACTTCCGCGGCAAGCGCGTGATGATCGTCGGCGCCGGCAACTCGGCGATGGATATCTCGTCCGAACTCTCGCAGCGCCCGCTGGCGGAAAAGCTGTTCATCTCGATGCGCCGCGGCGTCTGGGTGCTGCCGAAATACATGGACGGCAAGCCCGCCGACAAGGCCGTGCTGCCCGCCTGGATGCCGCCCAAGCTCGGCCGCTCGCTCGCCAAGGCGAAGATCCGCAAGACCATCGGCAACATGGAAGATTACGGCCTGCCGAAGCCGGACCATGAGCCGCTCGATGGCCACCCGTCCGTGTCCGGAGAATTTCTGACGCGCGTTGGCTGCGGCGACATCACGCCGAAACCCGGTATCGAACGCCTGGATGGAGACTTCGTGGTCTTCACCGATGGCACGCGCGAGAAGGTCGACGCGATCGTCTGGGCCACCGGCTACAATACCAGCTTCCCGTTTTTCAAACAGGACGAGCTGACCCCGAAGGACAACGTCTTCCCGCTGTTCAAGCGGATGGTTCAGCCGGGCCGAGAAAGCCTGTTCTTCCTCGGCCTCGCCCAGCCCCTGCCGACGCTGGTGAACTTTGCCGAACAACAATCGAAGCTCGTCGCGGCTGCGCTGACCGGCGCCTACGCCTTTCCGCCTGCGGACGAAATGCACCGCGTCACGAAAGAAGACGAGGAGGCCCATCTCGGGCACTTCTATGACAGCCCGCGCCACCGCATGCAGGTCGACTTCTTCGCCTACTGCAAGGACCTGATGAAGGAAATCGAACGCGGGGCAAAACGGGCGAAGGTCAGCGCGTGAACTTTCGCCTTTGGGGGCTTTGGTTTGCATTGGCGCTGCTGGGCGCTTGCGCCACGCAGCCGGCGCCGATCATCGTCTATGGTCCCCCGGTGGACTATGGCCCGCCGGGCGATATCCGCAATCCGCCGCAAGGCGCGTTCCAGCCGAACGCCTTCCTGCGGATCTGTCCGGGTATGACCGTCTCCAACAGTCCGCCGACGGACAGTGAACGCTGGATCCTTGACTACAAGCCCGTGATCCTGGTGGGGCAGGTGGTGCTGGTCACGGCGCCCGTGAACGATGTCTGCCTCGCCTCCGGCTTCGGCCTTCGGGCCGGGCGCCCGCACATGGGGATAGATCTCACCAGCCAGCCGCCCGGCACCATCTATGCCGCCGCGCCCGGCCGGGTGATCGAGGCGCGCAATTCGTCCGGCTACGGACTCCAGGTCCTGCTCGATCATGGGCACGGCGTTTATACCCGCTACGCCCACCTCGACAGCTTTGACCCCGGTCTGCAGCTCGGCTCGTCCATCGGCTTTGGCCAGCCGTTGGGCCAGATGGGGGCCACCGGCAATGCCGAAGGCCCCCACCTCCACTACGAGGTGCTGACCGGTAACTATGATACGCCCAGCGCCTCCAAAGGCCTGACGCCGAATGATCCTTTCGCCTTCCCAGCCTATGATTTTGTGGGCTATTGAGAGCCGGGGAGGATAAAAAGACGATGCACCGCCGTACCTTCAGCGCCGCCGCAAGGCGTTTTGTCCTTGCCGCCGCCGCCGGTCTCACGCTCACCGCCTGCGCCTGCATTCCGGGCCACGGCCCGGGCTACGCGCCCGCAACTGCCCAGCAGGCCGATACGTTCGGCGCCCTCTCCGGCCTCGTCGGCAAGACCTGGCGCAGCGCGCCCGCCGGCGACGGCGAAGCGGGTCCGGCCGATATCTCGAAATGGAGCTGGGATCTCGGCGGGCGCGTGCTCGTCAACCGCCATGCGCTCGAGGACGGCTCCTATGGCGGGGTCACCTATGTCTATGAAAACGGCGAGACGGGCTCGCTCGACTATATCTACGTCACCAGTGCCGGTTTCCACACGACCGGCAGTTTCGTGCTCGGTGAGGATGGCAGCTGGACTGCTGAAGAGGCGGTGAGCGGACATGACACGATCACGCGGGTGCGCTCGACCGGCCGATTGACCGCAGACGGACAAATGTCCATGACCTCCGAATACTTCGCCAAGGGCGAATGGTCGCCGGGCCGGAATGTCGTCTACGTGCCGGTCAACGCCCGGATTCCGGAGATCACCGGCAAGCTCGCCGAATGAAGGCCCGCTTCCTCGACCCGTCGGAGGTCGCGCGCGCCTACCGCGATCCGCTCTCCTGGGTCAGCCTGACGGTTGACCTGATGCCCATCATTGCCGTGTTTGCTTTCGGCTGGAGCGCTACGCCGCTGGTCGCACTCTACTGGCTCGAGAATCTCGTCATCGGCGCCTTCACGATTTTCCGGATGATCGGCACGGCTCTGGTGTCGGTCGTCAGCTTCGCGATGTCACTGTTCATGGTGCCATTCTTCTTCTTCCACTACGGCATGTTCTGCTTCGTACACGGAGTATTCATCCGTGTCTTCGCCGAGTGGAACAAGGGCGTGGATGGCGGCGGCGCGCTGGAGCCTATCTCGTTGATCCAGTGGGCGATGGGCACGGCGCCGGAAATGTTCTGGTTCGTGGCGGCCATCATCGGCGTCAGCGCACTCTACTACGCGTTCGATTTCCTCTGGCGGGGCGACTACAAGACGAGCAATCCGCAGGCCGAGATGTTCTCCCCCTACGGACGGATCGTGACGCTCCACATCGCCATCCTCGCCGGTGCCGGCGTTGCCTTCTCGCTCAACGAACCCCTCGCCGGCGTCCTCCTGCTCATCTTCATCCGCGTCGTGTTCGGCATGTTCCTGACCGTGCAGCGACGCCGGAAGCGCGACACCAAGGTGGAGGCGGCAGCCAGTGTCGTGGATGATGATGCGTAGCGTGGTCACCCGATGAACCCCATCCTGATCCTCGACTATGCGGGCATCGCGGTGTTCGCCGCGACCGGGGCGCTGGCGGCGTCGCGCAAGCAGCTGGACATCATCGGCTTCCTGTTTTTCGCGGGGATGACGGCGGTCGGCGGCGGCACGGTGCGCGACCTGATCCTCGGCGTACCGGTATTCTGGGTGGCGAACCCGGCCTACCTGGTCGTCTGCGGCGTGACTGCCGCGCTGGTCTATCTGACGGCCCACCTGTTCGAGTCGCGCTACAAGCTGCTGCTCTGGCTCGATGCGGTGGGGCTGGCGGCCTATTGCGTGTTCGGCGCGTGGAAGGGGCTCGACGTGACCGGATCGCCGGTCGTGGCCATCGTGATGGGTGTGCTGACGGCGAGCTTCGGCGGCATCCTGCGCGACCAGCTGGCGGGGGAGCCCTCGGTGCTGCTGCGGCCGGAAATCTACATCACGGCGGCGCTGGCCGGGGCGGCGATCTATACCGGGCTGGACCTTGCGGGCCTGCCGCTGATGTGGGCGGCGGTGCCGGCAGCGCTGGTGGCCTTCGCGATCCGGGGCGGGGCGATGAGATTCGGCTGGTCCTTCCCGCCCTACAAGGGCCGGCCGGGCCGCAAGCCCGAGGACATTCCCTGAGACAACAAAGTTGACGCCTCATGACGCCTCGTGCAGGGTAAAAACCGGCGAGAGTTCAGGGCAATACATCATGGCAGATATCGCGGCGGATGCGCCAACGAGCGGCAAACGGGCGAATACCAAGGCGGCGAACCGGCGGGCGATCCTCACCGCGGCGCGGCGGGTGTTCGCGCTGATCGGCTACGAAGCGACCACGGTGCGCGACATTATCCGCGAGACCGAACTCGCCTCCGGCACCTTCTACAACTACTTCAAGTCGAAAGAAGAAGTGTTCCAGGCGATTGCCGAGGATTCGACCCAGCGGTTCCGGGCGCACCTGTCGGAGGTCCGGGCCCGCACCAACTCGCTGGAAGACTATATCGAGCATGCCTTCCGCGCCTATTTCAGCTTCATCGCCCGCGAGAACGAGGAAGCCATCAAGGCCGGCGCGCCGCACCTCGCGCTGATGGGCGTGCGCGTCGATACGCCGGAAATGCTGGCCGTGGCCGAGGAGATCCGGGCGGACCTCGAACAGACCCTCACCGGCGACACCGCCGCCGGACTCGACCTCGAATATCTGACCGCCGCCGCCATCGGCATCGCGCGCGAGATGGGCGACTACATGCTGCAGCGCCGGCCCGTGGATGTGGAGGGCGCGACGCGCTTTGCCTCCGGCCTGGTGCTGGCGGGCGGGCGCGCAATGATGGGGCGCTAGTTTCGCGCGCGCCACTCTCTCCCCCGGCGACACCTCTTGGCGCGCCCGGCAAAGCGGACCATCATCTCCAGCATCTGGATAAAAGGAACTTGCCGCCATGAGCCTGCAGCGCATCCTCGCGAAGACGTTTGCCAGCCTGCCCGGCAACCTGATCGTCAAGCTGGCGGGCGGGGAGCCGGTCACCATCAACGGCCGCACGCTGGAGCCGCAGCTGCAGATGATTGCCTGGAACGGTCGGGCGGCGCCGCCGATGTCCTCGCTTCCGGCAGAGGCCGTGCAGGCGGGCGTCAAGGCGCAGCTCGCCTTGCTCGCCGATGTGACGGGCGAGGGGGCGGGATCGTCCAGCGAGACTATTCCGGGTCCGGACGGAAATGCCATTCCGGCGCGGCTCTACCGGCCCGCCTCGCAGGACCCGCGCCATCCGCTGATCGTCTACTTCCACATGGGCGGCGGCGTGATCGGCGATCTCGATACCTGCCATGCCTGGTGCGCGATGCTGGCGCAGGGTGCGCAGGCGCCGGTGCTGTCGGTCGACTACCGGCTGGCGCCGCAGCACGTGTTCCCGGCGGGGCTGAATGATTGCCTCGCGGCGTACAAATGGGCTCTCGCGAACGCACAGAGGTTCGGCGCACCGGCCGGCAAGGCGGCTGTCGGCGGCGATTCGATGGGCGGGAACTTCTCGGCCATCATCAGCCAGCAGATGAAACGCGAAGGCGGGCCGATGCCGGCCTTGCAGCTGCTGATCTATCCCGCCATCGACATCTCGAAACACTATCCGTCCAAGACCGCCTTCGCGCAGACTTTCTCGCTGAGCCAGGACACGATGGACTGGTTCATGAAACAATACCTGCCCGCAGGCACCGAACACCGGGACCTGCGCGTCTCGCCCGGGCAGGAGACGGACCTGTCGGGCCTGCCGCCGGCCGTGGTGATCACGGCCGGGCATGATCCCCTGTCGGACGAAGGCGATGAGTATGCCGCGCGCCTCAAGGCGGCCGGCGTGCCGGTGGTGCACAAGCGCTATGACAGCCTCGCGCATGCCTTCACGGCGTTCACGTTCATCTCACCGGGCGCGCGCACGGCTTGCCGCGAGATTTCGGAAATGGTGCACGACATCTATGCGAAGGCGGCCCGGGTCTCCGCATGAAGGCCCTCGTTTGCCGGGAGCTGGCGCCAGACTATGCCGGCGTCGTGCTGGAAGAGCAGGCCATGCCGGAGCCCGGCCCCGGAGAGGTCCGGGTGCGGATCAAGGCGGCCAGCCTGAACTTCCCTGACCTGTTGATGACCGAAGGCAAGTACCAGCTGAAGCCGGAACTGCCCTTCGTGCTGGGCATGGAGTTTGCGGGCGTCGTGGACGCAATTGGCGAAGGCGTCAGCGAGCTGGCGCCGGGCGATGCCGTGGCGGGCGGCAACCGGATCGGCGCCTTCTCGGAGTATGCCGTGGTGCCGGCGGCGGCGCTGCGCAGGAAGCCGGAAGCGATCAGTTTCGCGGCGGCCGCGTCCTATGGCGCGGCTTACCTCACCGCTTATGTCGCCCTGGTGCGGCGCGGAAACCTGCAGCCCGGCGAGACACTGCTGGTGCACGGCGCCAGCGGCGGCGTCGGCCTTGCAGCGGTGGATGTCGGGCGCCTGCTTGGCGCCAAGGTGATTGCGACCTCGGCCTCGGAAGCCAAGCGCCGCATACTGACGGAATACGGCGCCGATCATGTGCTGCCGGATGCGGGCTTTCGCGAGCGGGTGAAGGAGCTCACCGGTGGGCGCGGGGCCGACGTGATCTATGATCCGGTCGGCGGCGACGTGTTCGACGAGAGTGTGCGCTGCATCGCGTTTGACGGGCGGCTGCTGATCATCGGCTTCACATCCGGGCGCATACCGTCCGTGAACGTCAACATGCCACTCATCAAGGGCTTCTCGGTGGTCGGCGTGCGGGCCGGTGAGTATGGCCGACAGTTCCCGGACAGGGGCCGCGAGAATATGGCCGCGATCTGGAAATGGGCGGAAGAAGGCAAGGTGCATCCGCGCATCCATGCCGAAGTGCCGCTCGCCGAGTGGCGCCGCGCCTTCGAAATGATGCGCGGCCGCGAAGTGGTCGGCAAAGTCGCGATCGTGATGTGATCAGAGCCGGTAGTTGATCGATTTCGAGGCGTCGCAGAATTCCTCGAGCTCGCCCAGCGCGATGCGTTCCATCTGGGGCACCACGATGTCCAGCGTCGCGCCATGCTCGATGCGGCGCTCGACTTCGGCGATGTCCTCGCGGTAGCGCACGAACCGCGCGGTCGAGGGCTCGGTCAGCGTTGCGCTGTCGAGCACGGTCTTCGAGATCGACAGGACGAAAGCCGAGATCGCAAAGAAGTCGACCCAGGCATTGAGCGTCTCGGGCATGCCCGGCACGATCTTCGCGAGCAGCGAGAGGAGCACCAGGCAGGCGCCGGAAAAGTAGAGGATGTCGGCCGCCGAGTGGAAGACCCGGCGGTTCTCGCGCAGGCGGTGGAGCTCTGCGGCGGCGTAGCGATCCTGATAGAGAAGGCGCAGTTCGCGGAAGGCGGTCATCGCTTCGCTGGTGATGTCGGGGTTCGCCGGGCCAGCGCCGGGCGCGGGCACCGAGACGCATTTCTCCGGTACGAAGGCCTCGAAGATCGAGATGCCCATGTTGAGCTCGCTTTCGAGCCTGGCGAGTTCGGTGGCCGTTAGCTGCCGCGTGCGCTGGGCGAGTTCGGCTTCGTCGCGAGCGGTGGCAGCAAGGCTGTAAGCCTGGAACTTGATCGACCGCAGGCGCTCGCACGCAAACCGGTTGACCAGCCACTGGCTCTTCACCTTGGCGGCGAGCGTATAGATCTGCGCCGCAATGCCGATGGCGGCGCTGATCGCGGCGGCGATGCTGACGGCGGGGTTGCCGGCGCCCGTAAACAGAAGCGCTTCGGCAATCGTGTAGATGGCGCTGCCGCCGATCAGCACCATCGAGACAAGGCCGAGCCGGTGGAACCAGCGCTTGCCGGACACCGACAGTGCCTCATGCCGGTTGAAGGCTGTCTCGATGGCCTCGTTTTTCAGCAGCGGCGTGATGTTTGGAAAGCGCTCTAGCATCGCCGGGGTTGGGAAAATGTCCCGGTTCGGTTCCTGCATGCTCTACCCCCGCCAAGCCCGCTGCGCCCTCCCGTTCGGAGGCGCAGCGGCACCCTGCTTATACGGTTCGCTTGGCCTTGTCCTGTGCGTTTGTGGCTTCGATGGCGCTGCGGGCAGCGGCCCATTGTTCGTCGCCCCAGCTGGTCAGCATGGCGAAGTTACCGCCCGAGGCATTGTACATCGCGCCGTCGATGGCGATGGTCTGGCCGTTGATGTACTCGGCGCCGGGCGCCATCAGCAGGACGGCAAGGTTGACGAGTTCGTGCATCTCGCCGACGCGGCCCATCGGGTTGGCGACGCCGCGTTCCATGCGCTCGGCGCCGTCGGCGTCCGGCGACAGGCGTTTCGACATGCCTTCGGTCGGGAAGGGGCCTGGGGCGATGGCGTTGAAGCGCAGGCCGTAGCGGCCCCACTCGACGGCGAGCGATTGCGTCATGGTGTTGACGGCGGCTTTCGACATGGCGGACGGCACGACGAACGGGCCGCCGTTCCAGACCCAGGTGGTGAGGATCGAGATGACGTTGCCGCGCGTCTTGCCGGAAATCCAGCGCTTGCCGATGTCCTGCGTCATGTAGAACGAGCCGCGGAAGACGATGTTGGAGATCGCGTCAAAGCCGCGGATCGAGAGGTCCTCGGTGCGGCTGATGAAGTTGCCGGCGGCGTTGTTGACGAGGCCTGTCAGGGGGCCGTGCTTGGCCCAGATCGAGTCGTTCATGTCACTGATCGCTTCGGCCACGCGGATATCGCAGGCGTGCGGGACGACGAGGCCGCCATGCTTGCCCATCAGCTCCTTGGCGGTTTCCTCGCAGACCCCGCCGCGCCGGCCGCAGATGTGGACCTCGGCGCCGAGCTTCAGGAAGCCTTCAGCCATTTCCTTGCCAAGGCCGGTGCCGCCGCCCGTGACGAGGATACGCTCGCCCTTCATCAGGCCATCTTTGAACATGAGTTTCGAGGTATCCATTTGTCTCTCCCTGCGGGTCAGTCTATTTTGACGGACTATAATGCCACTTTCAGCGGAGACACCCATGAAACGAATGCTAGTTGCGGCTGCCCTCGCGTCACTGTTTGCCGGCTCGGCAGCAGCTGATCCGTTCGACGTGTTCGGCACGTTCAAGCTGCCGGACGGGGACTCGCATGTGCAGATCGCCGACTGCGGCGACGGCTCGCCCTGCGGGAAGATCATCTGGATCAATGCAACGGATTTGCCCTCGGGCATGACGCCCGCGGACGTGAAGAATCCGGAGGGCGAAAAGATTCTCGGCTACAAGCTGCTGCAGGGCTTTGCCAAGAAGGCCAAGGACTGGCGCGGCGGCAGGATCCACGATCCGATGGAACTGAAAACCTACGACTCGCGGCTGAAGCGGCTGACAGATGGGACGCTGGAAGTGAAAGGCTGCGTCGGCCCGGTCTGCCAGACGCAGATCTGGAAGCCGGTCAAGGCTGCGAAAGGCGGCTGAGCCACCCGGCACCGCGAAAAAGGAGCCAGCCCGGGAGCAGAACTGCCATGCCGATCCAGAAGGAATCCGGGAGGCTGGTGCCGAGAGGCTCTTCGGCCACCCGGTTCAGCATGGCGACATAAGCGGCGGGCGGCGAGACGAACAAGCCAGTTTCGTCAGACTCGCCTGCCACCCGTACGAAGTGGTTCATCAACAGTCCCACAGGCAGGCTGAGCGCCAGCATGACGTAACCTGTCACGCGCGGAACCGTGTGGGTGCGATCCAGGCCGAGCTTGTTCCAGCCATCGATCCAGAACTGGAAAATATGCGCCGGGCCACGCGTTTCGCGAGGTCGATTGCTGGTTGGCACGCGCGCTCCCTCAACAAGCCCGGATCGCAGAGACTCCATCCTGACTGCAACTGCTCAATTTTGCGCTTCCGAAAACGTTCAGCTTTGACCGATGACTTGCCTCTCCGGCGGAACGGCGCATGTTGGCGTTAAGCATAAACGGGAGGACACCATGGCAGAGATCAATCGCCGCTGGCTGCTGGCCACGCGTCCGCAGGGCATGATCAAGGATAGCGACTTCGAGCTGGTCTCAGGCCCGGTGCCGGAACCGGGCGAGGGCGAATGCCTCGTACGCGTCACCGACCTGTCCTTTGACCCGACCCAGCGCGGCTGGCTCGCGGGCGACACCTACCTTCCCGCCGTGAAGATCGGCGCGCCCGTGCGCGCGGGCGCCGTCGGGCAGGTGATCAAGTCCAACCATCCGGGCTTCAAGCCGGGGCAGATGGTGCAAGGCACATTCGGCTGGCAGGAATATGTGGTCACGAAAGGCATGACCGAGACGGGTCCGGTCACGGTCGTGCGCGGCGGCATCTCGCCGGAGCATGCGCTCGGCGTGTTCGGCGTCACCGGCATCACGGCCTGGTTCGGGCTGACGGATGTCGGCCAGCCGAAGGCGGGCGACACGGTGCTGGTGTCGGGCGCGGCGGGGGCGACGGGATCGGTGGTCGTCCAGATCGCCAAGGCGCTCGGCTGCAAGGTCATCGGCATCGCGGGCGGCAAGGACAAGTGCGCCTGGGTGAAAGAGGTGGCGGGCGCGGATGCGTGCATCGACTACAAGTCTGAGAACGTTGCGGCAGCGATCAAGGCGCATGCGCCGAAGGGCGTGAATGTGGTGTTCGAGAATGTCGGCGGCGAGATCCTCGAGGCGGCGCTGATGAACCTGGCGCTCCGGGCACGGATTGTCCTGTGCGGCGGTATCTCGTCCTACAACGCCGAAGACCTCGCCGACATGAAAGGCATCCGGCCCTACATGCAGCTGACTGTGATGCGGGCGCGGATGGAGGGCTTCATCGTGCTCGACTATGCGCCGCGCTGGGGCGAAGGCGTGGCCGCGCTTGGCAAACTGATCGCAGAGGGCAAGCTGAAAACGGTCGAAGATGTGCAGCACGGGTTCGAGAATTGCCCGGCGACGCTGCGGCGGCTGTTCGAAGGCAAGAATGTCGGCAAGCAGCTGCTCAAGCTGACCGCGCCGCCGCTGCCGGT
>JBBSDJ010000049.1:0-16337 GCA_038249555.1 Caulobacterales bacterium | reverse complement strand
TCTCGCCCTACTGGTTTTTGCTAACCGCCTTCGCCGGCCTGAACATGTTGCAAGCGGCCTTCACGGGCTTCTGCCCGGCCGCGATGATCTTCAAGGCTTTTGGCGTCAAGTCGGGCAATGCATTCCGCTAAGGCAGGCGGCGGCGGCATCACCAGCTTGTGACAGGCGCTGTCACACGCTTTACGGATCGCCTGCAAAGTCGTAATGCCCGGTTGGGGATATGATTGCGACGCCCGGCCATCGTCCACAGGGTACCAGACAAATCTCTGGAGCCCGGCCAATCAGGGCAACAGGGGTCCTCACGGGCCGAGCATGAATGTCGAGCCTTTCCGACGCAGAGAACGACCGTGATCCCGACGATGCGGTCAGAGAAAAAGTCTCGGGCGAGACGCCCGAGAACGATAATCCGGCCGCGCGCGGCATTGATGCACTCCACGGATCGGCGTCCGATATCCTGCGCCAGATTTCCGAACTCGCCGACGAAACCGAGATTTCCTTCGGCGCCATTGTCGATGCGCTTGAAGAGCGCGCCTTCGGCATGCTCATTTTCCTGTTTGCGATCCCTGCTCTGATCCCGTTCCTCGTGGGCATCCATTCGGCTGTCGCGTTGCCGATTGCGCTGCTCGCCGTGCAGATGCTGGCCGGGCACCGCCGCCCATGGCTGCCGAAACGCGTGCGCACGCAAACGATCAGCATGGCCACCTTCCGCAAGATGACGAATGCCGTGAACCCCTGGCTGCGGCGCGTCGAGAAGCTGACAAAGCCGCGCCTGAAATTCCTCGCAGGCCGCGGCGCGGAGCCGGTACTGGCCATCGTCATCCTGGTTTTCGCCGCCATCATCGCCATACCCGGTCCGGGCACGAACGGCGTGCCGGGACTTTGCGTCGCCCTGATCGCCCTCGCGATGATCGAGCGCGACGGCGTCCTCGCCATCATCGGCAGCGTCCTTGGCGCGCTCTATGCCGTGCTCCTGTTTACGCTGGGATATGCGGCGTTCGATTTCGTCATTCACCAGTTTATGCGCCTCTTCCAGGGCGGTTGAAATTCGCGCTCTCCGCTGCCGAGTCTTGATCCCGCGAGATAATGGCGTCATGCCTGTCAATTGATTGGGCCCGGGACCAGCGGAGCAACCGCGACCGGGGGCTGCTTGCAAAAGCAGATCGGGAGGCTGTGGTGAGAATACTGGTAGCAGCGATCGTTGCATTTTTCCTGGTGGACGGAGAAGCCGCGCCTCAGGCAGATCCCGCGCCGGCGCGCCCGAACTTCGTCGTCATGATCATCGACGACGCCGCCTTCATGGACCTCGGTGCCTACGGCGGCGAAGCGCGCACACCCAACATTGACGCCCTCGCCGCGCGCGGCGCGCTGTTCACCCGCTACTATTCCTCGCCGCTCTGCTCGCCCTCGCGCGCCATGCTCCTCACCGGCATGGACAACCATCTCACCGGCGTCTCCACCATCCCCGAAGTCCTGCCCAGGGAACACGAAGGCCAGCCCGGCTACACCATGCACCTCGAGCCCGGCGTCGCCACGCTCGCCGAGCGCCTCAAGCCCCTCGGCTATCGCACGCTGATGACCGGCAAGTGGCATCTCGGCAGCGGCGAGGGCGATCTGCCGAAAGCCCACGGCTTTGACCGGTCCTTCGCCCTCGACGCCTCCGGCGCGGACAACTGGGAAGACAAGTCTTACATGCCGTATTACGCGGACGCGCCCTGGTACGAGGACGACGTGCCGGCCAGCCTGCCGGAGGACTTCTATTCCTCCGAATTCATCGTCGACCAGATGATGACCTACATGGACGAAGGAGACGCCGAAACGCCGTTCTTCGCCTACCTCGCCTTCATGGCCGTCCACATCCCGGTGCAGGCCCCGCCGGAATTCACCGCGAACTATGCCGGCGTGTATGATGCCGGCTGGGAAGCCACCCGCACCGCCCGTTGGGAGCGCGCCAAGGAACGCGGTTACGTGCCTGCGGATGCCGCCCTCGCGCCGATGCCAGCCAACTTCCGCCCCTGGGAATCTCTTCCACCGGCAGAACAAAAGCTCTACGCCGCCCGGATGCAGGTCAATGCCGGCATGCTCGAAGCGATGGACCACCATATCGGCCGCTTGATCGAACACCTGAAATCCACGGGTCAGTATGACAACACGGTCTTCGTCGTCACCTCCGACAACGGCCCGGAACCTTCCCGCGGCGACACGGACCCGCGCCTGAAGTTCTGGATGGACATGAACGGCTACCATCTGGACCTCGAAGGCATGGGCGAGAAGGGCAGCTGGGCCTTCATCGGCCCCGAATGGGCCATGGCCGCTGCGTCGCCGCATGACAAATTCAAGTTTCTCGGCTCCGAAGGCGGCATCCGTGTGCCCTTCATCATGGCCGGCGCCGGTCTCGGCGAAGGGGGCCGCGTCGATGCGCGCGCCTTTGTGACCGATGTGGCGCCAACCCTGCTCGCGCTTGCGGGCGGCGAGCCGGAGCAAGACGGCGCCAAGCCGATGACCGGTCGCAGCCTCTTGCCCCTGCTACTCGGCGAGGCGGATAGCGTCTACGGCCCGGACGATGCCATCGTCATCGAAGTCTCGGGCAACGCCGCCGTCATCAAGGGCGACTACAAGCTGACCCGCAACCAGCTCCCGCATGGCGACGCTCGCTGGCGCCTGTATGATCTCTCCAAAGATCCGGGCGAAACGACAGACCTCAGCGCGTCTTTCCCGGAAATCTACAATGATCTGTCCACGGAGTATGCGGCCTACAGCAAACGCGTCGGTGTTTTGGAAGTGCCGGAAGGTTACAATTCCCTCGACGAAGTCACCCGCCACTCGATCGTCCGGCAGCAGGAACGCTACAGGCCTTACCTGATCGGCGGCGGCCTCGCGCTTTTTGCCCTCATCGCGGGCGGAGTGCTCCTATGGCGCCGCCGCAAGCAAAGGGCTTGAGCAATCTTCATGATTATGGCACTTAAAGTGCCATAATAACCGTTTCACACGAAAGGCTCGGGGAGCCGGATGGTCCACATTGCCTTCTTGCTCGCACATGGCGCACCCAGGCGCTTGGCAGGGGGCGTCCCCTCATGTCCCTGAAAACCTTGCTGATTTCTCGGATTGCCGCGATCTTCACCGGCGAAAAGAGAGTGAAACGGAACCGAGCCATGCAGGAATCCCGGCGCCTCGCGGCTGCGGCGCCTCACACGGTCGAATACTTCCACGAAGCGGCGGATCCCTATTCGCACCTGGCCGCGCAGGTGCTGGCAAGCCTTCTGGCGCGCTATGACATCGCGCTGCAAGTCCACCTCGTCGGCCCGCCGGCCGACTGGGCCGCGCCGGAGCGCGAGCGTCTGGAAGCCTACGCGCGGCTAGATGCCCAGCGCCTCGCCCGCAAGGCGGGACTCAGTTTTGCGGATCCGGGCGCGCAGCCCGGCGCAGACCGCGTCCGGCACGCCAATGCGCGGCTGGCGGCTGCGATTGAGGCGGGCAGCTTTGCGAATGAAGCGCCCGCGATCGGCGAAGCGCTCTGGAACGGCACTCTTGAAGGCGAGGCCGCACCCTCTGCAGACCTTGCCGCCGGCGATGCGCGCCGCGAGGAACTCGGCCATTATCTCGGCGGCACGTTCCACTATGGCGGCGAATGGTACTGGGGCATCGACCGGCTGCACTATCTCGAGGCACGTTTGACGGAACTCGGAGCCCGCAAGCCGGATTCCGGCACTGCCCTGGTGTTTCCGCCGCCTGTCTCTCCTTCGGGCGGCGCGCGTTCGTCTGCGCCGCTGGAACTGCATTATTATCTCTCCTTCAGAAGTCCGTACACGTACATTGTGGCCGACCGGGCCAAGGCGCTCGCCGATGCCTACGGGGCAGAACTGAAGCTACGGTACGTTCTGCCCATGGTCATGCGCGGCCTGCCGGTACCGCGCATGAAAAGCCGGTACATCACGTTCGATACGGCGCGCGAAGCCCGACGCCACGGCGTCCCCTTCGGCAAGATCGCAGACCCGGTCGGCAAGCCCGTGGAGCGCGGCTATTCGATCCTGCCCTGGGCGCAGGCGCAAGGCAGGGGCTATGAATTCTGCCATGCCTTTCTCGCCGGCGTCTGGTCGCAGGGGATTGATGCCGGCAGCGATTCCGGCTTGCGCCAGATCGTCGAGGCTGCGGGCCTCGACTGGAACAACGCTCGCCAGCAGCTGGACACCGACACCTGGCGCGCCGAGGCCGAAGCCAACCGCACTGAAATGATGGCCCTCGGAGTCTGGGGCGTGCCCAGCTTCCGGGTGGGCGACGTGATCACCTGGGGGCAGGACCGCCTCTGGGTCATCGAGGAAGAATTGAAACGCCAGGCAGGACAATCCGTCTAAGGAGGAATACACATGCAGGTATTGAACGAAGTTTTCCCGACCGATCCCGCTCGGTTCTCGGCGATGATGGAGAAAGGCCCCGACGGCCCCATCTTCATGGTCAACCTTCTGAAATTCAAGGACAAGGCCGCGTATGACGACGGTCGCCCCTGCGATCTGTCCGGCCGCGATGCCTACATGATCTACGGCCGCGCCGTTACCGAACTCCTGCCGAAATTCGGCGGTCGCGGCATCTTTGTAGGCGACGTGACCTTCCTCGCACTCGGTCAGGTCGAGGAACTCTGGGACGAAGTCGCCATTGCTATGTATCCCGACCGCGCCTCGATGGTGCGCATGTCTCTTTCCGAGGAGTGGCGCGAAATCGCCGTGCACCGCTCTGCCGGCCTCAAGGGCCAGTTGAACATCGAGACCGTGCTGCCGCAGACGGGTGTTGCGTCACCCTTCCTCGACATGATCAAGGCGCTGGGCTGAGACCATGGGACCCGTTCGCTGGACTCTTCTTCTCGCAGGCGCAGCTGTCGTGCTCTTCTTCGCGGGCGTGCAGGTCTTCCGTGTGCAGATCTCGGAATTCCTGTTCGAACGTGCGGTTAAGCAGAATGTCGGTCGCAACACCGCCTCCAGTCTTGAGGACGGTCTCCACGTCTACGTTTGCGGTGCGGGCTCCCCGTTCCCCGACCCCCAGCGCGGCGGACCCTGTCTTGCCCTCATCGCTGGCGACCAGCACATCATCATCGATGCAGGCTCCGGCGGCATCCGGACCTTGACACGGATGGGCTATCCCGTTGCCGAGATCGACGCGGTCTTCCTCACCCATCTGCACTCGGATCATATGGACGGCCTTGGTGAGCTTCTCATGCAGGCCTGGGTCAATGGCGGCCGGGATGTGCCGATGCCCGTTCACGGGCCAACCGGCGTTGAAGAAGTCGTGAACGGTTTCAACGCTGCCTACCGCATCGATAGTGCCTACCGCACCGGCCATCACGGCCCCGAAATCGCCAACCCCGAAGGCCGCGGCGGCACGCCCATCCCGATCACCATGCCTGCAGGCCCCGGCGGCCAGTCCGTCGTCTACGACGCAGGCGGCCTGACGATCACCGCCTTCAAGGTCAGCCACGCTCCGGTCGAGCCGGCCTATGGTTACCGCGCCGACTACAAGGGCCGCTCGGTCTCGATCAGCGGCGATTCGATTTACGATGCGAACCTCGTCGCCGTCTCCACCGGCACGGACCTCCTGTTCCATGATGCGCTGAACCCCGACATGGTTCTCCGCATGCGCGAAGCGATGGCCGAAGCAGGCAGGGACGATCTCGCCAAGGTGCTGAACGACATCCTCGATTACCATGCGACGCCCGCAGATGCCGCCCGAGCGGCCCGGGATGCCGGTGCTGCGCGTCTCGTCCTTTACCATACCGTCCCTCCGCTGCCGTCACGTGCGCTAAACGCCTTGTTCATGAAGGACGCTCAGGCTTTATTTGACGGCCCGATGGAGGTCGCCGAAGATGGCCTCATCTACTCCCTGCCTGCGGCCACCGGGTCGATTGAAGTCAAGAAAGCGTTCTGAATGACCGACCTGAAAATTGTTCCGCTCGATCCTGCAGCCAAGTCCGACATTTCCGACGGACGTCGCCAGCGCAGCGAGCGCAGCCGTGCGCAGATCATCGAGGCGATGTTCAGCCTCATCCGCGAAGGCGAGATGAGCCCCAGCGCCGCCCGTGTCGCCGAACGCGCCGAAGTCGGCCTGCGGACGGTCTTCCGCCACTTCGAGGACATGGACAGCCTCTATGTCGAGATGGCCGAGCGTATCTCATCGGAAGTCATGCCGAAAATCCTCGCACCCTTCGAGGCGCGCGACTGGCGCGAACGTTTCTTCGAACACATCGCCCGCCGTATCGAGATCTACGAACACATCCTACCCGTGCGGGTCTCGGCGAACCTGCGCCGCTTCCAGTCGCGCTTCCTGATGGAAGAATACCGCCGCAACCTCCTGATCGAGCGCTCGACCCTCACGGCGCTCCTGCCGGAGGAGATCAACAGCGATCCCGTCCTCTTGGCCGCTATCGAAACCTCCGCCAGCTTCCAGACCTGGCGCCGCCTGCGCCAGGATTCGGACCTGACGCCTGAAGACGCCGGCATTGTCTTCCGGCTGATGCTGGAACGCCTCCTAGGCGCATGAGGCGCGCGGTCGCGCTGCTCGCAGCGGCACTCCTCGCCGCCTGCGGGGCTGCGGTGCACACCGATGCTCCGCAGGCTGACGTATCGCAATCAGCTTGTCTCGGCGCAAGTGCCAGCGGCCGGTTCGTCACCGTCCTCGCCGGCCAGTACCGCAAGGGTGCCTACGCGGCCTATCCCGAAGAGGCGCCCGAGATGATCCTGCATATCGCAGGCTTCGAGATGCTCGCCCATGAAGTCACCAATGGCGAGTTCGCCCGGTTCACTGAGGCCACCGGGTATCTGACGACGGCCGAGCGCAGCGCGGCCGCCGGCGGCCCCGGTGCAGGTTCCGCCGTGTTCCGCATGCCGGCCGAACGCGCGGCGCCCACCGACACCTGGCAGCTTGTCCCCGGCGCCACCTGGCGCGCGCCCGAAGGTCCGGGGACAGATATTTCTGGGCGGGCGAACCATCCCGTCGTGCACGTCTCGCTCGCTGACGCCGAAGCCTACGCCGCATGGGCCGGCGCCCGCCTACCGACCGAAGAGGAGTGGGAATACGCCGCCGCCATCGGCCTGCCGGATCCCGCCGATCCCCAGTCAGGCGCCTACGACGCCTCAAGCAAACCTGTCGCCAATACCTGGCAGGGCATTTTTCCGGTTGCGGATCAGGCCTCCGACGGAGTCGCCGGCCGCGCCCCCGCAGGCTGCTTCGCGCCGAGCGCTATCGGTCTCTACGACATGATCGGCAATGTCTGGGAATGGACCGCCACGCCCTACCAGTCGGGCGAGAACACCATCAAGGGCGGCTCCTATCTGTGTGCGGAGAATTTTTGCCGCCGCTACCGGCCCGCCGCCCGCCAGCCCCAGGAGGCGGATTTCTCCTCAAGCCATATCGGCTTCCGAATCGTGAGAGACGTAGGCCCGGCCAGCTCAAGCTCGACGGAGTGACATTGCCATTAGCACAAGCAGAACAGGCACGCTGCCCAATGTCACCCAGACTTCCGGGGGATGATGGCCGCCTGCCAGATGCCCGCCCTTCGGCCCCCACATGTTCCAGGTGTGCAGGGCGCGTTCAACAGTCAACAGGCCCAGCGCGAGGGGCACGAGCGAGCGGTAGCGCAAGGACACTGCGAGCAACATCAGTCCCCAGACGAATTGTGTTGTCCCGGCCCAGGCAAACAGGCTGACAATGGTGCGCTTGTCGCCCGAGAGATCAAGCCCGGCAATCACGCCCGCACCGCCGTCGGGAAGCCCTATATGCAGCAGTGCCGGAATGATCGTCGCGGCCGCAACGACGGTCAGCGCCCAGGCAGCTGCTTTCATGCCGCGATAGGAGTCGTTGGTGGAGGCGGGAAACAAGGACATGCCGGGTGCCGTCAGTTAGGCCACCAGACGATCTCGTCCCCGGCCGTCAGTTCCTCCGCGCCGGTCTTGTCGATCGACACCGGTATGTCCGATGTCGACACATACAGCGGCGCACGCGCATTCTCATGATGCCGGTCCAGCAGGGCTTGCAGTTCCGCCAGTTTCTCCGGCTCGCTCGCGGCGAGGTTTGTCGACTCTGTCGGATCTTTCCCGAGGTCAAACAACCAGGATTTGCCCTGCTTGCCGTCCACCTGCAGCTTCCAGTCGCCGGCCCGCACGACGCGGTAATAGCCGCTCTGCCAGAACAGTGCATCGTCCGCGCGGGCCAGCCCGCCCACTCCCTCCGCCAACGGAAGAAGGCTGCGCCCATCGATCTCCACGCCTGCCGGCAGGCCCACGCCCGCGGCTTCGGCCAGTGTCGGTGTCACATCGATATGCGCCACCGGCGTATCGATCACCGTGCCTGCCGGAATACGCGCCGGCCAGCTGACGAACATCGGTACACGGATGCCGCCTTCGAACAGCGAGAGCTTCCAGCCGCGATAGGGGTCATTGATGCCTGCCAGATCGATATAGCCCGGGCCGCCATTGTCGCTGGAAAACACGATGATGGTATTCTCGGCGAGGCCCTCTTCCTCAAGCTTTTCAACGATCTGTCCCACGCTGCGGTCCAGCGCGCGCAGCATCGCGGCGTAGACCCGCAGCTTGTGCGAGCCGACATCGCCGACCGCGTCATAGTCTTCCTTCGTCGCCTGCAGCGGCGTGTGCACGCCCCAGTGGGCGAGATAGAGGAAGAAAGGCTGGTTCTTGTTGGCCTCGATCACCTTGAGCGATTCTTCGGTCCAGTAATCGGCAAGGTAGCCGCCCGGTGCAAAGGTCGGCCCGCCATTGTAGGACGTGGAAAAATCGCCGCGGGCCCAGAGGAACTTGTCGATCGGGTCCGTCTCGACCTTGGCGTTCACGACGCCCGGATCATCTGCAGGCAGATGAAGCAGCCCCGTCATGTTGAGGCTTTCGTCGAAGCCTTGTGCATTCGGATGGAACTCGCCCGAATTGCCGAGATGCCACTTGCCGATATGAACGGTGTGATAGCCCTTGTCCTTCAGCATTTCGGCGATCGTCACTTCCGAGCCAGGCAAGCCCTGGTCCTCGAAATCGGGAAGCGTGGCTGCCGCCTTCGGGTCATAGCCCACCTTCGGCCGCCCCCGCGTGTCTTCATTGGCGAACAGGGTAACGATCCGCCCCATGCCGTTCGGCGTCGGCGTGAATTCAAATCCTGTGCGTGTCGGATAGCGGCCCGTCAGCAGCA
Source organism: Caulobacterales bacterium (assembly GCA_038249555.1). Classification (GTDB taxonomy): domain Bacteria; phylum Pseudomonadota; class Alphaproteobacteria; order Caulobacterales; family Hyphomonadaceae; genus Hyphomonas. Next base: position 7,163 of record JBBSDJ010000049.1, on the reverse strand, counting down.
TCGCGCGCGACGGCGCGCAGGTGCCCGTGCCGGAATAGGCCGTGGTGAAGTTTGCGCCGCGCGCCGCCAGCGCGTCGATGTTCGGCGTCGGCACGCGCCCGTCCGCGACGCCGCCGCCAAAGGTCGTGATATCGTTGATGCCGAGGTCATCCACAAGAATGAAGATGATGTTCGGCGGCCGTTCCGCCGGCGCAGTCACGGCGGCAGCCGGTCCCTGCATCCAGGCCACCGGTTCGTAGGGCGCGATTTCCGGCCGGTCGGCGCGGGTCACCAGAAACAGGATGATCTCTTTCCGGAAGTAAAAGCCAAGCGCGCCCGCGCCTACAATTATCGCCAGGATTATCAGCAATATCCGTTTCATGCCGCGTTCGCCCCCTTTGTTATCCCTGCCGCATGAAGGTGATGATCGCCTCGGAAAACGCGGCCGGCTGGTCTTCCTGCAGGAAGTGTCCGCCATTTTTGATGGTGACACAATCAGCGCCTTGAATGCGCGCCTTGAAAACTGCGTCACCGCCCTTTGTGACCGGGTCGCCGTCGCTGAACGCAATCAGCGTGCGGCCTGTAAACGCCTCGAGCACTGTCCAGGCGCGGTCATTCGCCAGCCTGTCTTCCTTGTGCTGGGGCAGCAGCGGCACCAGAGCGGGAAACTTCCGGGCACCCGCGATATAGCGATCATCCGGGAACGGAGCGACATAACCATCAAGGATGCGTGCGTCGGTCACGCCCGACAGCATTCCGAACACATCGCGCACGGAGAAGGAGGGCGACTCGCTCGCATACTTTACCCAGTAGAGGAAAGCCCCCGGCCCGCCGGACTGGAACTGCTCGCGCACCAACCCCGCATCCGGCACGGGCACAGCCGGATACATCTGACCGAGAAACGCCGACATCTCGTCCGAAATCATCGCCGTGCTCGGCAGGCCCGTATTCGCCACGACGATCCGCTTGAACCGGCCGATCTGGTCCGCCGCCACTCGCAGGCCGATGAGCCCGCCCCAATCCTGACAGACCAGCGTCAGGCCGCCGAGGTCCATCTTCGTCAGCCACTGGCCCAGCCAGTCCACATGCCGCGCATAGGTATAGTCGGCCATCGCGCCCGGCTTGTCGGATTTGCCGAAACCGATCAGGTCCGGCGCCAGAACGCGGTAGCCCGCGTTCGTCAGTAGAGGGATCATCTTGCGATAGAGATAGCTCCACGAAGGCTGACCATGCAGGCAGAGGATCGGCTCGCCGTCCTTCGGCCCTTCGTCGAGGTAATGCATCCGCATCGCCTCACCGCCAGGGCCGGCAATATCGACATAGAGCGGCGCAAACCCGTACTCGAACAGGGCGTCGAACTGCGCGTCAGGTGTTCTGAGAATCTGCAAGGCTCCGGCCTCCCCGCCAGCAAGTTTTTTAATATGGCACGAATAGTGCCAATTAGGGAGTGCGTCAATCCGGGAAGCTCAAGTTACCTTCGCGCGGGCGTGGAATTGCGGCTGGTCCCAGCTCCGGCTCCCGAGAATGTCCGCAAGTGCCGCCATAGCGTCCCAAACCGCGCCATAGCTCAGAAACAGAGGGGAAAAGCCGAACCGCACTGTATCCGGCGAACGGAAGTCCGCCATCACGCCACGCGCGGCCAGCGCCTGCACGACCGGATAGCCCTCAGCGATCCGTATACTGACATGTCCGCCGCGGCGCCGGTCCTCTACCGGGCAGAGCACCTCCAGCCCCATCGCCTGCGCCCGCGCTATCGCCAGCGCCCCGAGGCCCCGCGCCTTGGCCTGAAGCTGACCGAGGTCCACACTCTCGATCGCCTCCAGCGCCCCGCTGAGCGCCGCGAGTGAAAGGATCGGCGGCGTCCCGCTCGCAAAGCGTGCGACGCCGTCTCGCGGCACATACTTGCCGTCAAACGCAAATGGCGCGGCATGCCCCATCCAGCCGGGCAGGGGATTGGCGAGCTTCGGTGACAGCGCCGCGGCTACATACATAAACGCCGGCGCGCCGGGGCCGCCATTCAGATATTTGTACGTACACCCCGCCGCGAGAACCGCGCCTTCCTCGGCCAGTTTCGGATCGAGGACGCCCGTCGCGTGGCTGAGGTCCCAGATGATCAGCGCGCCGTGCCGCCTCGCTTCGCGCTCATGCGCAGCGATGTCGGCTACTTCGGACGAGCGATAGTTCACCGCGCTCTTGATCACCACGCCGCCCGCTTTTAGCGCGTCGAAGCTGCCGCCCGGCGCAAGCTGGCGCACTTCGGCGCCCGACAATCCGCCCAGCCCCGCCGCGATATACTGGTCCGTCGGAAACTCGTCCTCCTCCACGAACAACGCATAGGTTCGCGCCTGCGGCAGCGCGGCGGCGGCGAGTTTGAACAGGTTGACCGACACGCTGTCGGCCACGATCACCTCGCCGGGCCCTGCGCCGATCAGCGATGCCAGCCGGTCGCCGGTGCGTTCGGCGAGATCGATCCAACCCGCAGAATTCCAACTGCGTACAAGGTCTTGCGTCCAGTCCTGCTGCGCTGCGTGCAACCTTGTGCGTGCGGTCTTTGGCGGCGGGCCCAGCGAATGCCCGACCAGATAGGTCACGCCGTCCGGCAGGTCGAACAGCGCGGCCCGGTCCGCCAGCGGATCGGCGGCGTCGCGCTGCAGCGCCTCTTCGCGCGTGGTGGGGGCCTGGGTCATGCCGGTGCTTGCCTCGTGGGGTGAAGCCCGCAACAGTAGAGGCGAAGCCCCTGGCGGCAAGGGAGAGAAGCGTGTGGAAACAACAGTTTGCAGCGGCGACGCTGGCCCTGGTGGCGGCTTGCGCGCCGGCGCGGGAAGGGGCGGCGCACCCCGAGGCAGCTGTCATGGCTGAGCCGGCAAAGCTGATGACCTGGGACGACCTTTGGGCCCTGCCGCGTCCGGTGGCGTCGCACACGATCCGGTGGGGCGAGGGGCTGACGGATGTCGTGGATCTCTGGTTGCCGGAGGGGGCCGGGCCGCATCCGGTGGTCGTCATGGTGCATGGCGGTTGCTGGCAAAAATCCATTGCTGACAAGAACTTGATGGACTGGATGGCGGATGGCTTGCGCCAGCAGGGCTGGGCGGTGTGGAACATCGAATACCGGGGCGTGGACGAACCTGGCGGGGGCTATCCCGGCACGTTCCTGGATGCGGGTGCGGCGACGGACCAGCTCCGGGAGCATGCCGCTGAATACAATCTCGATCTCTCGCGGGTGACCGGGATCGGGCATTCGGCGGGTGGGCACCTGATCCTGTGGCTGGCGGCGCGCTCCAAGCTGCCGGAGCAGAGTCCGCTTCGGGTCTCTGATCCGCTGCAATTTCATGGCGTTGTTGTTTCAGGCGGGCTTGCCGATCTGGAAGCCTCGCGGCCGGTCACGGCGCCGTCCTGCCTCGATGCGGTCTTTGATCAGCTGACCGGTCCGGCCTCGCCGGAGCGGCCGGATCCGCTGTCGGATACTTCTCCCGCGCGGCTGTTTCCGGTGGGGGTGGCGTTCGTCAGCGTGAACGGGAGTGAGGACAGGATTGCCCCGCCGATGCTGGGCGATGCGTTGACGCGAAAGGCCGAGGCAGCGGGAGATTCCGCTTCATTGGTCATCATTCCGGCCACAGGCCATGTCGAACTCGTCTCGCCAGGTACACAGGCGTTCGACATTCAGTCTCAGATTTTATCAGATTTTATCGCTTCGCCGGGGGCGCCGAAGTAGGCGCAAGTTCCGCGCGCGTCATGACCTTGCCTTGAGGCTGGCCAGCAGGTCCTGCGCGAAAGTCGTCAGGGTGTCGTCGCGGGCGCCCATGATGAGGACGCGGTCGCCGGGCTTGGCGAGTTCGAGGAGGCGCGCGCCGCAGGCGGGGCGGTCGCCGAGGGCTTCGGCGCGGCGCCCGAGGGCGACGATGTCTGCGGCGAGTTCCTGGCTGCCGACGGAGCGGTCCACCGTGCCGCCGAAATAGGCGGGTTCCGGCATCAGGAGGATGTCTTCGGCATCGAGGTTTTCGGCGAAGCATTCGGCGAATTCGCGGCGCATCTTCTTGATGGGGCCGAAGCCGTGCGGCTGGAACATCACGAGGACGCGGCCGGGGAACTGGTTCACCGTGCGCAAGGTGGCGGCGATCTTGTCCGGGTTGTGGCCGAAATCATCAATCACGGTGACGCCGTTTTCGGTGCCAACAATGTCGAAGCGGCGGGCGATGCCGGTGAACTCGCCGAGGGCGGCGGCGGCCTGCGCGAGCGTGACGCCGCAGGTCATCGCGGCGGCGATGGCGGCGAGGGCGTTGGAGACGTTATGCTTGCCCGGCGTCGCGAGACGCACCTGAGCAGACTCGCCGGATTTTTGGTCGTGTACGGAGAATGAGATGCTCGTGGGACCGGGCGCGATGTCGCGCGCGATCAGCTGCGCGGCGTCGCGCTCTATGCTGTAGGAGATCGCCTCCGGCATGGCGCGGGCCATGCGGGCGGTTTCCGAATTGTCGAGGTTCAGCACGACCGTTCCGGCGCGCGTGGCAAAGCCGGTGAACAGGGCGCGTAGCTCGTCCATCGTCTTGTGGTCGAGCGCGATGTTCATCAGCACGGCGACGCGCGGATTATACGCGGCGATGGAGCCGTCGCTTTCGTCCACTTCCGAAACGAAAATGCCACTGGTGCCGACGAGGGAGCTGGAGAACAGCGCCTCGGCCGTGCGGAAATTCTTCATCACCGCGCCGTTCATCACGGTCGGGCTCTTGCCCGCGTGATGGAGGATCCAGGCGATCATGCCCGTGACGGTCGACTTGCCGCTGGTGCCCGCCACACCGATGGCGAAGGGGGCGGCGTTGAAAAGAGCCGAGAGCATGTCCGCCCGGCTCATCCGTCTCGCGCCCACGCTGAGCGCGGCGGCGATATCGGGCACGGTATCTTCCACAGCCGCCGAGGCGACGACGATCTGCTCGGGGCTGGTCACGCCGCTGCCATTCTGCGGGAAAAGTTTGATTCCGCGGCTGCGAAGGTAGTCGAACTTGGCGGGCGTGCGCCCCTGATCCAGCGACCGGTCCGACCCCTCGATGATGTGGCCCTGATCGAGCAGGATCAACGCCAGCGGCAACATGCCGGAGCCGCCGATGCCGCAGAAGAAGTAGCGATTCTTTTCAGTCATGAGGCTCGTTCTATAGCAGCGGATTGGCCGGCACCATCGCTGCGAGTCGCTGGCGTGGGGAAACTAGGGTACCACCCTGAGCAACCCCTGCATTACCGCGCTGGCGCAATGTGCGATCCCTACTATTGTTTATGAAACACAGCTTAGGGGCGACCATGGCGGCAAGACAGTATCTGGTTGCAGCGGTTTGCGTGATGGCCGCGTCTTGGCCTGCATCGGCTGAGCCCTCCGCCAGGCTCTGCACGGCGTCGTTTGCGCAGGCGGACGGGATGGGTGCGTTTGCGTCGGCGGACCTCCGGGAGGGCGGTCTGGAGCGGCTGTATGTCGAGATGGGGCCGACGCGGTCGGCGCTGGTGACCCAAGGCGCAGGGATCGCCAAGGGCTACAGGGCGAAGACGCCGGAACTGACCTACTGGTATTACATGAGCATTTATCAGCCCGCCAAGGAGTGGCTGACGCCGGGCAGTGTGCGGCTTGATTATTCCGGCTTGCGGATTGGCTGGCCGGATTTTCGCACCGGCAAGAAAACCGTGAAACAACTCAAACTGACTGTGGCGCAGGGTGATCAGTCCATGACGATTGATGTGGGGCCGGATGCGGGCGGCGCGGTGATCAACAGCCGGGTGATCGCGATTGATTTCGAGAGCATGCTGCCGGGGGCGACGCCGGCGGTGCGGGTGCCGGATCACGCGGCCTGGCGCCGGGTGGCCGACAAGGGGCTGCCTATTTCGGTGACGCTGACGGATGCGAAGACGGGCAAGGTGATGGCGCGCGGCGAGTTGGCGCCGCTGACCGGGGAGCCGGCGCAGGCTCTGCTGAGCGGCGGGCTGAATGCGCTGCGCGACAAGTTCAAGGCGGGACAGTGTGGCTGAGGCCGCCCGCGAAAAGCGGTTTCCAGATGCCGGGAATGCCGGTTTAACTGCGCGGGCATTGCCCGGAGACTGAGATGACGCGAGCGAAGACACGCATAGGCATCGTGGGGCCGGGGCGGGCGATTGACCGGGGACTGGCGGAGCGGGTGAGCGCCCTGGCGGGGGACGCGGCGGACCTGGTGTTTCATCCGCAGTGCTTCCTTCGGGAGGGGCATTTTGCGGGGCCGGATAGCGCGCGGGCGGCGGCGTTTGAGGCGTATGCGAATGATGCGTCGCTGGATGCGATGTGGTTTGCGCGGGGCGGGTATGGCGCGTGCCGGATCCTCGACCTGGCGTTTGACAATCTCGGCAATGCGGCGCGGCGCAAGACCTATCTCGGCTATAGCGATGCGGGCAGCCTGCTGGCGCGGCTGGCGCGCGACGGGATCGGGCGGGTGGCGCATGGGCCGATGCCGGCGGACATATTGCGCGAGGGCGGCGAGGCGGCAGTGCGCCGGTCTCTCGGCTTTCTGACGGGTACGGACGATGGGGCGGGGATTGATCCGGTGACGCTCGCGCCGGGCAAGTATGCCGCCTTCAATATTTCGGTGTTCGCGAGTTTGATCGGGACGGGCTGGCTGCCGGACCTGAGCGGCCATGTGCTGATGCTGGAGGATGTGGGCGAGTATCATTACCGGCTGGACCGGATGATGTTCACGATCACGTCGAACCCGGAGGTGCGGCGCGTGGCTGGGATACGGCTCGGGCGGTGCGGGGCGATTCCGGTGAACGATATCGACTTCGGGGCGAGCGAGGAGGAGATCGTGCGGCACTGGTGCGGGCGCAGCGGGATTGCGTATCTGGGGCGCGCGGATATCGGGCACGATGTGGGGAACAAGGTGGTGGTGTTCGGGGAGCGGGGGGCAGCTTAGCCCACGCCGGGCATCCCCGCGCAGGCGGGGATCTCGTGCGGCTATCTCTTACCTCCCGAGATCCCCGCCTTCGCGGGGATGAGCGGGGTGATGGGATCGTGCGTATGCGGAGGGGTTGAGCCCTACAGGTTCTTGACGATGTCCTCGACCATCTTCTTGGCGTCCGCGAGCAGCATCATCGTGTTGTCGTGGAAGAAGAGTTCGTTCTCGATGCCGGCATAGCCCGAGCCCATCGAGCGCTTGATGAAGAGCACCGTGCGGGCGTTT